>JBHEMD010000172.1:0-2968 GCA_046262735.1 Chthoniobacterales bacterium
GCGTTCGCCACCCTTTGGCTGCGCGGAATGCAAAACAAGATTTACGCGCAGATTGGTCTGATCATGCTGATCGGCCTGGCTGCGAAGAACGCGATCCTGATCGTTGAATTTGCCAAGGACGAATATGAGAAAGGGAAACCGCTCATCGACGCCGCGCTTGAAGGCGCGCGCTTGCGTCTGCGACCGATCCTGATGACTTCCTTCGCCTTCATCTTCGGGTGTTTGCCGCTGTGGTTTGCCAGCGGTTCGGGAGCTGTCGCCCGCCGCATCCTCGGTTCGACCGTCATCGGGGGAATGATCGCGGCATCCGGCATCGCGATCTTCCTGATTCCAGTAACGTTTTATGTGATTGAGCGGTTCTTCGCCGGCCGAGCGCGCGCACTGGAAGCAAAGCGAACCACGGAGCCAGTGGGATGATCGGCGATCTTCCAAAGCCGATCGCGCTTTGTATCATGGCTGAAAACAGCGGCGACACGGAGGCCATGACAGAATGTTTTACCGAAAATGCCGTGGTGCGAGACGAAAACCAGACCATCGAAGGTTTGACTGCGATCAAAAAATGGAAGTCTGACCAGCCATTGCTCCGGATCGAGTGCGCCCTGGCGCTGCTGAAACCATGCGTTCTCGAAAAGCTTGAATGTGGAAAAGAACAAAGGCAGAGCCGCATCCGGTCCTCCTCCGTCGCTCCATGCCAGTCTTCGGTAACGACATGAAACGCGCGCATCAGCTCGCGATCCTCGGCCATTGGCCGGATCACATCGGCGATCGAGTGGGCGAGCGAATCCACCATTGCGCGCATCGAGCGCGTGTTTTGCCCGACCTGCGCCGCCAGACAAAACAACGAGGCGATAACCCCAAGCGCAGCAGTTACTGCGCGATCGCGTTGAGGGTTTCCAAGCGCACGCCTCAGCTTTAGCAAACGAGCCGACCGGTGACGATGTCGATCTTGCCTCTCCTGTAGCGGCGGTCCATGACCGTCGGAAAACTTGTCACCCATCGCCGCTAATCAGTCTGCTCAGCGGCGCCAGATCGCTGACGGGTTTGGTTGCTTCAACGTAACTTCGAAAACCAGCCGCAAACATCCCGCGCCGAAGTGACCACCAAATTTTCACGCCCGGCCGATGATAGTAGATTCGAATGTGAATATCCCAGCCTTCCCATTGCTCGGCATCAAGCGTTCCCTGGCGTTGCTGGAACCATGCGTTTTCGAAAAGTTTGAAGGTGTTGAAGAGCACGGCGATTGCCCGGATGCGATCTTCTTCGGTCACGCCGTGCCAGTCTTCGATGGCAGAGGCGAAGCCGCGCGTCAGATTGAGATCGGAGCCCTGTGGACCGATAAGATTGATCAACGAGTGAGTAAGCGAATCGACTACGATCGAACGCTGGGAGTGCGTATTTTGCCGAATTTGCGCGGCGAGATAAAAGAGCGACGCAATCACCCCGATCGCAGCAGTCAATTGCGCAATCGCGCTGATCGTCTCCAGATTCACGCCTCAGCTTTAGCAAAACAAGTCCGAACCTGGCGATGTCGATCTTCCGAGCGGACCGACAATCCGGCGCCTCTACAACGCCGAGGTGTAGCCTCCGGCGATGTAGCTCTCGAGATGCGCGATCGCCGCGCTCTGGCAGGAGATGACGTGCTTGACGAGGTCGCCGATTGAAACGATCCCGATCACCTTGTCGTTATCGATGACCGGTAAATGGCGAATGTGTTTGTCGGTCATGAGGGCGAGACATTTGTCCACGCCTTCGCGCGGCGTCGTCGTGAACACGTCTTTGCTCATGATTTCCTCGACGCGGGTCTCCTTGGATGATTTGCCGCGCAGGAAAACTTTCCGGGTGTAATCGCGCTCCGAGACGACGCCGGCGAGCTTTTCTCCTTTCATGACGAGCAGCGCGCCGACGTTTTTGTCGGCCATCATCTCGATCGCCTTAAATACAGTCGCGTCCGGCGCGATGGAATAAATCTCGCCGCTCTTCTGGTTCAGCACGCCCGCGATATTGCCGCCTACGTCCATCTCAAGAAAGAAGACTGAAAATACAACAGTGCGGACGGCCGAGGCAAAGGGATTTTCCCGGCTCTCACATTCACCGAGCTGGCGATGAGACCCGCCCGGGGAAGGGCAGTCGCTCTCAAAGTGGCGTGTTCAGGGGAGCGCGTTGGTCGCGCGGGTGGAGCTTAATACTTTGCGCAAGAAAGGCGCGGTCCGACTCCTTTTGCTTTTCGCGACCTGCTCCGGCGTGCCAATCGCGACGACGCTGCCGCCGGCCTCGCCCGCTTCGGGGCCAAGATCGACAATGTAATCGGCTTCGGCGATGACACTGAGGTTGTGCTCGATCACGATCACCGTGTTGCCCTCATCGACGAGTCGGTGCAGCACCTTGAGGAGAAGTTCGATGTCCGCCATGTGCAGCCCGATCGTCGGTTCCTCGAGCAGATACAGTGTCGATCCTGGTTTGCGCATCTTGCGTATGCGCTCGTTCTCGGCGCGCCCGACTCCCCGTTTCAATTGCGTCACAAGTTTCAAACGCTGCGCTTCGCCGCCGCTCAACGTTGGACTCGGTTGCCCCAGCTTGAGATAACCGAGTCCGGTATCGTTTAGCAACCTGAGCGGCCGCGCGATTTTTGGGTGTGCGGAAAAAAACTCCGCGGCCTCTTCGATTGTCATGTCCATGACGTCGCCGATCGACTTGTCATTGTAGAGGACCTCGAGCGTTTGCGGATTGTAGCGTTTGCCGCCGCAATCTTCACAGGGCACGAGTGTGTCGGGCAGAAAATTCATCTCCAGCTTGATCACGCCCTGGCCTTTGCACGTTTCGCAACGGGCGCCCTCGGCATTGAACGAGAACCGGCTGGCGGAATAACCGCGCACGCGCGAGACGGGCAATTGCGCGTAAAGATTCCGGATTTCGTCGAACACTTTCACGTAGGTTGCCGGCGTCGAGCGCGAGGTCTTGCCGATCGGCG
>JBHEMD010000173.1:0-10893 GCA_046262735.1 Chthoniobacterales bacterium
TCACTGAGTCTACGCCCGATGGCCAATATATTGGGGTCAACCCGGAGTTCTGCCGCATTCTTGGATACACTCAAGCCGAACTTCTCCAGCGCAGCATCGAGGACGTCACGCACAAGAACGATTTTCCGCGCGATAACGAGCTGCACCGTCAACTCGTCGCCGGTAAAATTCCATTTTATCGGATTGAAAAGCGTTACGTGCGAAAAGACGGCGCGATTATCTGGGCGGAAAAACTCCATTCGGCCGTCCGCGACGCCGACGGAGTCCTTCTTTACACGATCGGCGCGGTCCGCGACATCACCGACCACAAAAACGCGCAGACCGCACTGGAAAGATCAAAGGAGCTGCTGGAAAAACTTGTCCGTCAGCGAACGAAAGCCTTGCGCGCGGCCAACGCCGAACTGGAGCACGAAATCGCACGGCGAAAGGGGCTGGAGGGCGAAATCCTTGCCATTAGCGATCGCGAGCAACAGCGCTTCGGCCAGGAATTGCACGATGGGCTGTGTCAGCAATTGACGGCCATCAGCTTCATGGCCCACGCCATTGCCTTGCGGCTCAAGAACCACCGCGTCATCGAAACCAAAGACATCCAAAAAATCGCGCGACTCATCAGCAGTTCCGTGGTGAGCGCACGCAACATCGCCCGGGATTTGCACAAGGAAAACGTCGACGCCGCCACATTCGAAGTGGCCCTGCGCGATCTCGTCCACCGGAAGGTGTGGAAAACACCGTGCCGGCTCGCGCTCAAGACCAATCCCAACCTGCAGGATGATCGCGTTGCCGCGGAGCTTTACCGGATTTTGCGCGAGGCGCTAGTCAATGCGAATAAACACGCTCGCGCCAGCGAAATCGTGATGGAACTGCGCGCCGCGGGCGGCGAGTTGGTCTGCAGCGTAAGAGACAATGGCGTGGGTTTAAACAGAAAGAACAGCAAGGACGAGGGGCTCGGTTTCCAGATCATGGATTATCGCGCGCGATCGATCGGCGGTCGGCTGAAAGTCGATACGCCGCGCAGCGGCGGCACGAGGCTGGCAGTTTATTTACCGCTGACGAACTCATTGCACCCATGAAAAGCGCCACCACAGCGGCGAGGAATCCGAAAAGACCTTCCCCGAAAGCCAAGCGAATCGTCATCGTCGACGATCACCCCCTGTTCCGCAAAGGGCTGGAGCAGTTGATCGACAGCACCGACGATGGCCTCGCGGTTTGCGGCGAGGCGAACAATGCCGCCGAAGGGATCAGCGTCATTCGCCAACTGAAGCCGGACCTGGCGATTGTCGATCTTAGTTTGCCCGGCGCCAACGGCATCGAGTTGATCAAGAACATTCGCGCCGAATTTCCCAAGCTGCCGATCCTCGTGCTTTCAATGCATGACGAATCGCTCTACGCCCTGCGCGCGCTCCGCGCCGGCGCACAGGGTTACGTCATGAAAGAGGAAGCGCTCGAAAAAGTCATCGGTGCGATTCGCGATGTCTTCGCCGGCCGGCCTTATCTGAGCGCACAGATGTCGGCAAAACTGATCAGCAGTTTCGCCAGCGGCAAAGGCGAATCGAACCTGACCGACCGGCTGAGCGACCGTGAATTGGAAATTCTAGAAATGATCGGCAAAGGCCGCGACGTGCGCGAGATCGCCAAGCTGTTGCACCTCAGCCCAAAAACCGTCGAAACCCACCGCGCGCACATCAAGGAAAAACTCAATCTCGCTAACGCGCGCCAGGTCGCGCGCTACGCCGTGCAATGGATCGAACAGAAGACGATCTGACCGCCGCCGCGACGCGGCGGAAGCACCAAATCCCAAATTCCGGGCACCGGGGAAGTTTCGAGCTCCAATAACCAAACAGACGCAAATCGTTTTTGTGTTTGGAGGTTGGTGCCTGTGCTTACTTGCGCAGCGGTGTTATTTCGGGCGAACCGGAGCGCGCTTGGTTTGCGATGAAAAGATAAAGGAGAACGCACATCATGGCCAAAATTGTCAAAGTTATCGAAGTCATGTCGGAGTCGCCGAACAGCTGGGAGGAAGCGACCCAAAACGTAGTCGGCGAAGCGGCCAAAACGCTGCGCAACATCCGCTCCGTTTACGTCAAGGAATTCACGGCCGCGGTCGAAAACGACAAGGTCACCAGCTATCGCGTGAACGCCAAGGTCACATTCGAGATGGAACGCTAACTTGCAGCAGGTGAGAAGTAAAACGCCACTTCTTCCCTCTCACTAATCACTTCTCACTGATCATCAGCCACGGTCGCGCAGCTCCTTCTCCCCACTCTCGCGGGCGCAGTGCGCGCAGCAGAACATCCTGCCGCCTGTTTCCACGCCGTGCCCCACGATTTTGCAGCCGCAGTGTTCGCATTCCGGCGCGACCACCGCGATCGCGCACTCGAAGCTATCGAAGATGTGACGTTTGCCGTCCTTGGTTAGCTCGAAGGTTTTATCGTAATCGTTGCCGCAAAGTTCGCATTTAGCCATGATGTAAATAATCTCGGGGACGCCTGGTTCATCCGTCGGAATCAAGAATTTTCGTCCTCTCTTCTGATTCGCTGCCAAAGGGTCGTTTGCGCGTTTTTTGGGCGCGAAATTGCGCGACATGAAATCTGTAGGGCAGGCGCTCCGCCTGCCATCCGCGCGTCGGCAACCTGAGCGGTTGCCATACAACAGCTGACAGCTACTTCTTCGGCTTCAGCAGCGGGAAGAGGATAACGTCGCGGATCGAATCCGCGCCGGTAAACAGCATCGTGAGCCGGTCGATTCCAATGCCGACACCGCCGGCCGGCGGCATGCCGTGTTCGAGGGCAAGGAGAAAGTCTTCGTCGATCTTCTGTGTTTCTTCCCCGGCCTGCTCAAGCAAACGGCGCCGCTGCACCATCGGATCGTTCAGCTCGGTGTAGCCGGGGGCGATCTCCACGCCATTAATGATGAGCTCGAACACGTCCACGAGCGATTCGTCCGCGCTGTTCTGGCGCGCCAGCGGCACCAGTTCTTTCGGGCAATGGGTGACGAAGAGCGGATCGAATGTTTTTTCTTCCACCAGTTTTTCAAACACGTGCTGCGTCACTTCGAAATCGACCAGCGTCGGCAAGATCTCCAGATTCAACTCGCGCGCAGCGCGGTCGCGGCGTTGTTGCGGTGTCAATTGGAACCAATCCGCGCCCGCGACCTCGCGCACAACATCGACATATCGCGCCCGGCGCCACGGCCGCTGCAGATTAATCCGGCGGGTCAGGTTTCCTTCGGCATCGTGATGCTCGATCTGCAACGAGCCGCAAACCTTCGCCGCCAAATGGCAGATCAGTTCCTCGACCAGTTGGGCGATTTTTTCGAAATCGGCATACGCCCAGTAGGCCTCGAGCATGGTGAACTCGGGATTGTGTTTTCGGGAAATGCCTTCGTTGCGAAAGTTGCGGTTGATCTCGAAGACCTTTGTGAACCCGCCGACGAGCAAGCGTTTCAGATACAGTTCGGGCGCGATCCGCAAATACAGATCGAGCCCGAGCGCTTTGTGCCGGGTGCTGAACGGTTCCGCGGCCGCACCGCCTGCGACCGTCTGCAACATCGGCGTTTCGACCTCCAAAAAACCGCGTTCTTCGAGAAAACACCGCGCCTCGCGAACGAGCGCGATTCGTTTCTGGAAAATTTCGCGCGAGCGCTCGTTGGTCATAAGATCGAGATAACGCTGGCGGTAGCGCGCTTCGATGTCCTGGAGACCGTGCCATTTTTCCGGGAGCGGCCGCAACGATTTGGCGAGGAACTCGAACCGGCGCACTCTCAGCGTCGGCTCGCCCGTTTTGGTGAGAAAACAAACGCCTTCGACGCCGAGGAAATCGCCGAGATCGAGCAACGGCACGAGCTCCATCAATTCGGCCCCGACTTCTTTGGCCTGAATGTAGATCTGGATCCGGCCGGTCGCGTCGCGCAGATCGAGAAAATGGCTCTGGCCCATGTCGCGATGGGCCGTGATCCGCCCGGCCGCCCGCAGTGTTTCGCCTTCTTTGAATTTGCCGCGTATTTCCGAGATGTTTCCGCTGGTCTCGAAGGCTTTTCCGAACGGCTCGACGCCGCGCGCCCGCAGTGTTTCGAGTTTTTTGCGCCGCAACGCGATCAGCTCGTTGTCGTCCTCCATGTTTTGGCGAGCCGAATGTAAAACGACGAAGCGGCTTCGCCACGCCTAAAATCCGAGGATCGACAATCGGCGAATCGCAATCCGCTGGAACGCTTGAGCGATTTAGCGGCAACGTCCCCCACTATTCGTTTGCCAGAGAAACATCGCCGGTGAGATATTACCGGCTCGAGCTCTGTAGGGGACGCTGTGGGCGTCCCGTTGTGGGAAGCAAGCTGCTTCTCCTACAGTTGGACGAATCTCCTTATGCCACTCGATTTACCGGAAATAACTTCAAAGCTCGGCGGGCCGCTTGTCCGGCAGTTCTCGGTTTTTCTGCCGAACAAGGTGGGCGCGTTACTGGAGATCGTGAAACTGTTGAACACGCACAACACCCACGTGGTGGCGCTGAGCGTATCGGAATCGACCGACTCGGCGATCGCGCGCGTGATCGTGAGCGACCCGCAGCGGGTCGAAGAGTTGTTTCGCGAACACGAAGTTCCCTTTGGTGTGTGTGAAGTGATCGTGGTCGAAATGCGCGAAGTCGCCACCCAACTGGCCAAACTCTTCGCCGCCCTGCTCATGGCCGAAGTGAACGTGCATTTTACTTACCCGCTCCTCACTCGGCCGCGTGGGCTGGCCGCGGTCGCGTTGCATGTTGATGACAGCGAGTGCGCTTCATCGGTCTTGCTCGGTCAGGGATTCAAAATGCTCAGCCAGACGGATATTTCGCGATGACGCTTCCCCGGCGGAAAATTCAGTGAGAGGTGAGAAGTAGCTAAACACCTCTCACCTCTGACTCCTCACCGATCACCCTGCTCGCCCTCCGCCCACCGTTCGGTTGACATTTTCATCAAAGCGCGTTTACAGAACTCCCGTCGCCGCCATGCGCATCATCAGCTTGTCTTCTCCGCTGCAGCAGGATCGGAGTTTCAGGATCGCGCTCGGCATAATCGTGGCGTTCGCGGCCGCGGAAATTATCGCCGCGTCGTGGCACTACCTTGGCGCGACGCGCACGGTCGCGGCCGCGCCGCCGCAATCGAAAGTCGTCGCCGCTAGTCTGGCTCCGCCGCCGCCGGTGGCCGCGCCTGCCCCGTCGATCCCCCGGACACTCACCACACCGCCGCCGCTCAGTTTGAGCGAGCAGATTTTGGTCGATGCCGTTGCGCTGCGCGATCGTGGCGATACCGCCAATGCCCTCGCCCGTTTGCAGGAAGCATCGGAACGCGAGCCGGCAAACGCGAAAATTCTGGAGGAGCTCGCCAAGACCTACGAAGCGATGCAGAACATCGATCGCTCGACTGCAATCTGGCGCAAGATTCAGGAGATGGGACCTGCGGCCGGCACTTCGTTCGAACTGGCCGATCAACGATTGAAGCTGGGCCTACCTGTGGCCGCGACTTCTAATGCCGGCCTGCCCGGCCCATCGCGCCTCGACAACGCGGCTTCGCTGACCGACCCGAGCACGATGTCCGACGGGACGAACCTCGGGATCACTGAAGCGACCGTCAGCGAAACGCCCGACGCCGAGGCCGACACAAATTTGCAGCTCCGACTCGGGATCAAAAAACGCACGAGCGCGGTGCTCGACCACACGCGGGTCAAAATTCAGGTCTTCTTCTACGACACCGTGGACGACAAGGACATCAAGCTGACCGATGCCGAGGTGACCTACGAATGGTTAACTCCGGATCACGATTGGGCGAAGACCGAGCCCGAAGTCCTGCAAGTCAATTATCTGCGGCCAAAAAGCAAATTGCTCTCCTCGGAGGCGGCATTGTCCGCGGCGGCGGCTTCAGTTAATCCCGGGAAAAAAACGCGCGCCAGCAAACCGGCTGGCGAAGGCCAGCGAAAATATCTCGGCTACATCGTGCGCGTTTATTACCAGGACAAACTCGAAGCGGTCAAAGCTGAACCGGCCCGCCTGCTCAAGCTCTACCCGCCTTCGTCCACCGCTTCGCCCTGATGCAATTGCTCATTGTGCACCACGACGCTGAGCTCGGCGCGCAACTGGTGCAGATGGTCAAAGATTACACGACGCACAATTGCGACCTGGTCGGCAGCGATGCCGCTGCCGTAGATTGGGCCCGGCGTCACCCGCGCTGCCGGCTCCTTCTGACCCAACTCGAAGCCGACGGCATCGATGGCCTCGTCGTGGGCGGCACGCTCAGCGAAATTTTCCCGGGCCTGCAAACGGCGTTTTTCCCCGCTTATCCTGCCTCTGAGCAGCGGCTCAAGCTGACCGAAACAAAAGTTTTCCCCGAACCGATCGATGGCGAAGGATTGCTCCGCGCGATCGAGCGCGTGGAGAACGCGCCCGCGGATGCGCTCGATTTATTTCATGTTCTCGATGTTCTGCAGATGTGTTGCCTCAGCCGCCGCGGTGGCGCGGTTCAGATGGTGAAGGGAACGCAAAGTGGAATAGCCTATTTGCGGAGCGGTCAGATCGTTTATGCCGAAACGCTCTCGAACCAGGGCCAACAGGCTCTGCTCGAGATCATCGGCTGGGGAATGGTCGAATTTGCCTACGATAGTTCGGTGCGCGCTCCCGTGGAAACAATCACCCTGCCGTGGGACGCAGCCCTGATTGAAGGAGTGAGACAGCACAAAGGGCCGAAAGTGGCACAGCAGATGCAGCCTCGGGTGTAAGGGGTCTGACTGGGAACGCGCTGTTTTTTATGCGCCGAATTGGGTTATTCTATCGCGCGATGAAGCTTGCGCTCTGGTCTGTTTGCCTGCTTTTGGTCGTCGCGCGAGCGGAAGCGCAGCTCCAGGTCGAGCTCCAGCTTAAACGCCTCCAATACATCGCTTACGAACCGATCACCGCCACACTCGCCATCACCAATCTCGCCGGGCGCGATGTCGATCTTCACGATGCCGGCAGTCAGGCGTGGTTCGGCTTCGAGATTACCGGGAGCGAAGGCCAGCCGATTGCGCCCGTCAGCACCGAGTTCAACCAGCCGCCACTGCGGATTGAAGCCGGGAAAAAAGTTACCCAACGCATCAATATCAGCCCCCTTTATTCGGTCCACGAGCTCGGCACCTATCATGTCCGTGCTCACGTTTATTTCGCCGACCTGAACAAATTTTTTTACTCGCAGGGAAAGGTATTCCAGGTCACCGATGCGCGGCCGATCTGGCAGCGAACGGTCGGAACGGCCGAGGGCGGCACGCGCACCTACTCGCTGCTGACCAATCGGTTTCCCGATCACACCGCTCTCTATGTGCGGGTCGAAGACAAGGAGAGCGGCTCCGTTTACGCCACCTATTCGTTAGGCCGGACGATCGCTTTCGACGAACCCCACGCCGAGATCGATCGCACCAGTCAGTTGCATGTTTTGCATTGCGCCGCGCCACGCGTCTGGGCTTACTCGCGCATCGACCCGAACGGCGCGCTGCTCGCCCACACTTCGTTCACCGAAACCAAAACACGGCCCCGCCTCGTCCATGCTGAGGACGGCAATGTCGCCGTGCGCGGCGGCATGATGGAAACGCAATCTTCACAAGCCGCGCGCGAGTCGCTGCCCAAACTATCCGAGCGCCCTCCTCGGCTCCCGAATGATTAGGATGCGCCGCTCTCTCTTCGCTTTCTGCTTCATCGCGTGCGCGGCATCGAGCGGCGTGGTCCTGGCCTTGCCTTCTCCCACCGATTCAGCAGCGAAACGGCGCGCCGAGCGCGTCCGTTCGCAGCCGGCGCCGACGCCACCGCCCGCGGTCCCCAGTGCGCCGCAAACTACGCGCCAAAATTCCTACGATCCGACCGTTGTCGTAATCGACGCCGGCCATGGCGGCCATGACCGGGGCGGTATCTACGGCCAGCGGGTCTCTGAAAAAATGGTGACCCTCGACGTCGCGCAGCGATTAAGGGCTGTTCTCAGCGCGCAGGGCTATCGCGTCGTCATGACCCGCGACAGCGATGTTTTCATTCCGCTCGGCATGCGCGTCGGGATCGCGAACGCCTATCCGAACGCAATTTTCATCTGTATTCATTTTAATGCCGCCAGACGCGGCGGCGCCAACGGCATCGAGACCTATTTCTACAGCCGCGATAGTCTTCCGCTCGCTTCGGCCATTCACTATTATGTCGCCGGCGGTGCGCCCACTTCCAACCGCGGTGTGCGCCGGCGCGGTTATTACGTGCTGCGGAAGACGCGCATTCCGGCTGTGCTGGTAGAGTGCGGTTTTCTCACCAACCCGACCGAGGCCCAGTACGCGCAAAGCAATACCTATCGCCAGCAGCTGGCCGACGAAATCGCGCGTGGCATTCGCGAACGCTCGCTCGTGGTCCATCCTGCCTCCGCGAACCGATACGCCGCCACCGGCACCCTTCCCCTCCAACCTTATCTTGATTTGACCAAAGTGCGCGACCCGGACATTTCCCGCTCCAAACACAGCAGCAAGAAAAGTTCGCGGTCCAAATCCGCGCGGCGCAAGAAAACGCACACGAGCTCCGAAGCCGACGCGAAGAAACGCACCACCGTCGAAAGCACCGGCAGCGCGCCGTGACGTCTGGAGTCCGCCTTCAGGCGGCTGCTTAAACGCGGGACGCCACGCACTTCTCGCGATTGAATCTGCGTTAATCTGTGTTCATCTGTGGCGACAATGGACTCGCCGATTCTCAGTTCGGCGCAGATGCGTGAAGCAGAGGAAGCGGCTTTTGCGCGCGGCGTCGAGGTCGAAGCGTTGATGGACAAAGCCGGCGCGGGCGTTGCCGGCGCCGTCCGCCAATTTTTTCCCGAGCCCGGATGTTGCATCGTTTTCGCCGGAAAAGGTCATAACGGCGGCGACGCGCTCGTCGCGGCGGAACAGCTGGAACGCGCCGGTTGGAAGATCGACATCCGCCTCCCGTTTCGCGAAGAGGACTGCAGCGAGCTGACGCGAAAGAAATTGCAGGCCTTGAGCGCAAATGTGGCGCAACCGTCCCGGTTGCGAATCAATCAGAACGCAAGCCGGAGGCTTACGCCACCTTTAATCATTCTCGACGGTTTGCTCGGTCTCGGCGCAACCCATCTCTTGCGCGAACCAATTCGCGCCGCCGCGCGCGAGATCAATCAGCTCCGCGCCGAACGGGGCGCCTTTGTTTTTGCGGTCGATCTGCCGACCAGTCTCAATGCCGATTCTGGCGAGACCGATCCCGACAACTGCGTGGCGGCCGATTTCACCGTCACGATCGGGTTCGTCAAGCACGGCCTCGTTGCCGATGCGGTCATCGATTTCGTGGGCTGCATCGAAGTCGTGCCCCTCCCCGAGCTTGTCCCGGAAGCGACTGCGGCAAAAGCCGTCGCCGCCACGCCGCACGCGCTGCGCGCTCTTTTGCCACGCCGAAAATTCAGCGCTTACAAAAATCAATTCGGCCGCATTGGTGTGGTTGCCGGTTCAAAAGGATTCGTCGGCGCGGGGCTCATGACGACCGGCGGCGCGTTGCGCGCCGGCGCAGGTCTCGTGGAAGTTTTCGTTCCCGAAAATATTTACCCGATTGTCGCTTCAGCCGCGCCGGTGGAAGCGATGGTCAAGCCGGTCCGTAAATATCGCGATCTGCTCGAGGAGGAGATCGACATCTGGGCGGTCGGACCGGGTCTGGGCACATCGCACGCCGCCGAAATCCAGGAGCTGATCAGGCGCGCGGCTCAACCGATGGTCGTCGATGCCGACGGCCTGAACATTCTCACCCGCAAGATCGACATCTTGCCACAATGTGCCGGGCCGCGCCTGCTCACGCCGCATCCCGGCGAAATGGCGCGCCTCTTTGAGGTCGGCAAAATGTCGCGTGCCGGCGTGGCGAGAAATTTCACGGACAAATTTCCCGTGACTCTTTTGCTCAAGGGCAGTCGCACGCTGGTGTGCGAGCGCAGCAAACCGCTCAGCTACAACACCACCGGCAATCCCGGGATGGCCAGCGGCGGAATGGGCGACGTGCTCACTGGTGTCTGTGCCGGGTTGCTCGGCCAGAAATTGTCGACCTACGACGCCGCCCGGCTCGGCGCCTGGGTCTGCGGGCGCGCCGCCGAGATGTCGATCTTCAACGGCGGCGCGAGCGAGGAATCGCTCCTCGCCAGTGACGTGCTCATGCACCTTGGCGCTGCGTTCAATGAAGTGCGCGGGTAAAACCGGTTATCAGTTATCGGTTATCAGGTGTCGGGGCGGAATCGGGCGACTTCTGAGCGCGTTTCAAATAATTCATGTAGCCGTTCAATAACCTGACCGAGTGATTCACGAGATCTCTTCGCTCGCTGAGCACTTCGTGACGAACGATCTCTTCGTCATCTCCAGTGATCAAATGGTCGAGAACTTCCCAACACGAACCGCGAGCGTTGCTACAGAACTTCGCATTATCCAGGTAATGAAATCGCCCGTAGCCCTCTGCAATATTCGACGTAGTCGATCGCGCGGCTCGCAACAACTGATCGCCTAAACGGTAGCGTTCGTCAGGTGGCAGTTGCGGCACCACTTTTTTGGCCACGAACAATTGCAACGTGCGGCACTGCTTCCAACACTCGAGATCTTCAAGCGTTTTGATTCGTCCTCTGAGGCTGTTTTCATCCCGCCAGCCTATCAGAGTGCGCGACAGATGTTGAGCCCGCGCTGTTCGGCGTCCGACCTGATAACCAATAACCGATAACCGATAACTCCAATGTTTTTCGAAAAAGGCTACCTGCCTTTGCCAAAAAACATCGTGTGGATCGTCTTTAACACGATCATGGCATCGAGCTTCAGTGAGTAATGGCGAATGTAATACAGATCGTATTTGAGTTTTTCCAGCGCGTCGGCCTCGCTCTCGCCATAGGGATAATTGACCTGAGCCC
>JBHEMD010000174.1:0-22668 GCA_046262735.1 Chthoniobacterales bacterium
GCGACATTCTCCGTCAGCTCGCCGACGGTCTCCCGCAAATCGTTTGGGTGGCGCGGCCCGATGGCTCGCACGAGTACTACAACAAACAGTGGCGCGAATACACCGGGCTCGGGCTGGACGAATCGAGCGACGACGCGTGGAGGGCCTTGTTTCATCCCGACGATCGCGAGCGCGCGGTGACGGCGTGGCATGAGGCGCTGCGGCAGGGCACACCCTACGATATCGAATTCCGTCTCCGCCGCGTGGATGGCGTCTACCGATGGTTTCTCGGACGCGCTCTCGCTTACCGCAATGCCGAGCGGGAAATCGTCAACTGGTACGGCACCTGTACCGATATTCACGAGCAAAAGCTGGCTGAAGAATCGCTCCGCGCCTCGCGCGATGCGATCCAGCGCGAGAACGTTCGCAAAGATGAATTCCTCGGAATGGTCTCGCACGAGCTGCGCACGCCACTAAACGCGGTCTTCGGTTGGACGCGCCTGATGCAGGAAAATGTGCTCACCGATGCGGAGCGCGCGAAGGCGGTCGATTCGATCATGCGCAACGCCGAGGTGCAGGCGCGATTGATCGAGGACGTGCTCGATATCACGCGCATCGTGAATCAGAAGCTCACGCTCGATCGGCAAATTCTGAACCTGAGGGAAATTGTCCGCCAGTCTGTCGAGGCCATTCTGCCATCGGCGAAGGTTAAACAGGTCAGCCTCACCAGCTCGGCCGAATCGGACGATTTCCTGGTTCACGCCGATCCGATGCGGCTCCAGCAGGTGCTGCTCAATTTGTTAAGCAACGCGGTCAAGTTCACCCCGGCGGGAGGAAAAATTCATGTCGCCGTGACGCAACGCTGGTTCCGCGCCGCCATCGTCGTTTCCGACACTGGGCAGGGGATCGGCCGCGATTTGTTGCCGCACATTTTTGAGCGGTTCCGCCAGGGCGACAGCAGCTCGAAGCGTAGCCATGGCGGTCTCGGGTTGGGGCTCGCTATCGCGCATCAACTGGTCACGATGCACGGCGGCGAGTTGCAGGTCGAAAGCGCGGGCGAAGGGCAGGGGAGCCAATTCACTGTGCTTTTGCCAATCGTCGCGACGGGCGCGCTGCATTTGCCGCAACCTGAGACGACGCTCAGTGCCGGGGAAGCGGCGTTTCCATCCGAAAGTTTGCGCGGGTTGCACGTCATAGTCCTGGATGACGAAGCCAGCGTGCGCGACCTGCTTGCACTCACGCTCGCAAAATGCGGCGCTTCCGTCACGCTGGCTTCATCGGTCGAAGACGCGCTCTCGCTTTTGCCCAACTTGACTCCCGATGTCGTGGTGAGCGATATCGCCATGCCCGGAGCCGATGGCTACGAGTTCATCCAGAAATTGCGCGCCGTCGTCCGCCCGCGTGGCGCCGATCTGCCGGTTATCGCACTGACCGCTTACGCGAGTGTGCACGACCGCGAGCGCGCGTTGCGCGCCGGGTTCGATCGCCACCTGACAAAACCGGTCGATCCGGTTGAGTTGGTGCGCACCATTGCCGGCGCTCTGCGAAGATAAGCTGTAGCCGAGGCGCTGCGCTAGACTTGCCAATCATGACAAGCATCGCTGAACGACGAGAAACTTTCCGGCAACTGCACGAGAGTGGTTGCTTCGCCATCCCGAACCCCTGGGATATCGGCAGTGCGAAATACTTGCAGCACCTCGGGTTCAAAGCGATCGCCACGACTTCCGCCGGTTTCGCTTTCTCGCGCGGCGTGCCGGATGGCGCGGTCAGGCGCGACGAGATGCTCGCGCACATTCGCGAATTGGTCGAGGCGACTGACATCCCTGTGAACGCCGATTTCGAAAATAGTTACGCCGACGATCCAAACTGGTGCGCCGAAAACGCGCGCCTCTGCGCTGAAACCGGAGTTGCCGGTCTTTCGATCGAAGACGCGGCCGACCGAAAGGAGAGTCCGCTCTATGATGTCGATCTTGCGGTCGAACGAATCCATGCCGTTCGCGAAGCACTCCATAATACCGGAGTTTTGCTTGTCGGCCGGGCGGAAGGATTTCTCGTTGGGCGCGAAAAAATCGATCAAGTGATTAAGAGGCTGGTCGCTTATTCCGAGGCCGGCGCCGATTGTTTATACGCGCCCGGGTTCAAGGAACGCGATCACATCAAAGCGATTGTCGCCGCCGTCGTGCCAAAACCAGTAAACATCCTCATCGGCGGTGCCATCGGCCTGACCATGCAAGACGCCGCCGCATTGGGCGCGCGCCGAGTCAGTGTTGGCGGCGCATTCGCCCGCGCCGCCTGGGCCGGATTCATCCGCGCGGCAAGGGAGTTGATTGAACACCGGACATTCGACGAACTAAAGAACGCCACGCCCCATGACGAGCTTCAGGAATTCTTTGCGGGTCGAGTCGGACGCAACTAGTTCGAAACTGTAAGCGGCCGTCTGGCAGTTGGAGGGACGCCTCGGGAACACTTTCGGAGTAGCCTCCGCGGAGCTGAGTCATTGAAACATTTCACAGCCGATTCCTTTTCGGCATGCGAAACGCTGCCGAAGTCACTATGAAGAAAACCATTGCCAGTCCAACGCCAGTGCGGGTCGCACCTCGGACAATTTTCGCAATTCTATCAGCTATCGCTCTGGCAATATCGACAATTGCTTACGCCCAACCGACGAGCAGCAACCCCGATCCTGCGGCCGGCGCCGAGATGACGGGGACGATCAAGGAATACACCGCCGGCAGCGCGCTGGTTCTGGAAACCTTGGCTCCGAGCGAGCCGGTTCAATTCAAGTTGAGCAAGAATGTCACTTACGCAGACAAGGACGGAAAAACGGTCGAGGCCGCAGGGTTAACGACGAATCAAAAAGTCCGTGTCCACTACACGAAGGTCGGCGGCGACAACGTCGCGGATAAAGTCACTTTAATCGGCAACTAATCCGAAACCGTGGGGTTAACGACAGGAGGTTTAACGTTATGATGGAACCGACAGTCACGCAGAACGGCGCGCTCTATTACGCCCAACACAAAACTTCAAAAGAACGGGCAGCACTTTTCCGGCGATTTCAGTCTGGCGCCCGGACCAAGCGTGTCGCTCGAAAGCAGCCCACGATCGGCGAATTATTTCTTTGGCCACGACTGCAAGGCCGAGGGAGGCGCTAACCTTCCCGATGTAGTGGCGCAGTGCTCGCCAGGTCGTAGCCTAATCGCGAAGACTGGTCGGCCGCATTCGAGAATTTTCGCAGGCGACACGCCTGCCTCTACAGCTCGTCACTGTTTTTCTAGCACAAATTGAAGTCGCGGCTTGGAAGACGCGGGCGGGATGTTCACGTCGAAGTTCGTGCACGAAACCACCGCAGCCAAACCGACCGAGCGCGCCAGGTCCGTCATTTGCGCCGGTGTGAACAGTTGCCACTCGAATTGTTCGCGGTTGCCGCCTGGATATTCCAGATCAACGAAGAGCCGATCTTCGTTGACCGTTTTGTTCTCTCGAACCGTTCCGCTCGGTGTGCTGAACTCGGCCTCGTTTTGCTGCGCAGCGAAGAATTCCGGGTTCCATAAATCGAGAATAACGCGCCCGCCTTTGCGCACGCCGTTCGCGAGGCGGACAAGAACATCGCGATTTGTTACGGCGTCAAAATAACCAAAGCTCTGACCCATGACGGTGGCAGCGTCGAACTTGCCGGGATCTGGCGCGTAATTACGAACATCTGCGACCACGTATTCGGGACCGCCGCCCAGCTCGCGTGCCCGCGCGATAATGTCGGCGTCCCGATCGATGCCGGTCACCGAATAGCCAAGCCCCGAAAGCGCGCGAGCATGTCGGCCCAACCCGCAGCACACATCAAGCACTTTGCGAAAATCCGGCAGCGGCGCGCAGCTCGCGATAAACACCGTCTCCCGACTCGTGCGCTCTTTGTCGATACTAGCATGAAAAAACTCAAACCATCGGGCTGAATAAACGTTTCGTTCTAATGCCATAGGTGTAGAGGCGGCTGTCTCAGCCGCGATCCCGGTGTAGAGGCGGCCGTGTCCGGCGCTCTTTTCTCACCTCTCACTTCTCACTGCTAGGCTTCCCCGGCCACCACCGTCCGACCCGCCGTCGGTACGTTTCGTAATCATCGCCGAACGTTCTCCGCAATGTCGGCTCCTCGTAGAAGACGACGAACAGATGCGTGATGAGAAAAAACAGACCGGTATAGATGAAGATAGACAACGACTCGTAAAAGAGCGCCGCACCGGCCAGGGTCATTCCGGCGCCGATATACATTGGGTTTCGCACGAGTTGATACGGCCCGCGAATCACCAGTTTCCGCGGCGGATCGAACGGCGCGGGCGTGCCTTTCCCGATAAACACAAACGTCAGCACGCACCAAAACGCGATCAGCGTCCCGATCGCCACCATGATCATCCCGACGACCTGCGGCGCGCGGGTCGTCGCCGGCTCAACAATCCCCGACCATCGCGCGAACCGACTCGGCAAATAAACCAGGACGAACCCAATAAACAGCGCCGCATAAGTTACGGCCCGAATCAGAACAAACATGCTTACGCGCTCATGCTGATAATGACGAAATCCGAATGACGAATGACGAAACAAATCTAAATGACAAAACTCGAAACAGCATTGTGAGCGCAACTCTAGGAGTTTGTCATTCGTGCTTATTCATTCCTTCGTCATTCGACATTCGTGCTTCGTCATTTAGCTTTGCCGGCTTTGCGCAAAGCATTGATGTCGATCTTATCCATCTCCATCATTGCGTTCATGACGCGCTCGGCTTTCGCTTTATCAGGATCGCTCAGCATTTCGGCGAGAACGGTCGGGCCGACCTGCCACGACAACCCGAACTTATCCTTGAGCCAGCCGCACGGCCCGGTCTCACCGCCGTCCGCCGAAAGTTTGTCCCAGAAATAATCGATCTCCTCCTGTGTCTCGCAGTTCACGCTGAACGAGATCGCTTCGGTGAACTTGAACTGCGGCCCGCCGTTAAGCGCGACGAACTGGACTCCGTCGAGCGCAAATTCAACCGTCATCACAGATTTCGGCTCCCTCCCGATCCTGTCCGCCGCTTGTTTTGGGTAATGCGTGATTTTACCGATCTTCGAGTTCTTGAAGATCGACACATAGAATTCAGCAGCGTGTTGCGCTTCAGAATCAAACCAGAGAAAAGGATTAATTTTCACACTGCCTTGTCGCTCAGTTAGCGGCTCCTGTCACGCCTTAGCTCGTGCGAAGGCGGATCTTAGTCGATGAATGATGAATTTTGAGAAGTGGTGTCCCCAACAGAAAAGTAACGAGTGACCGCCTTTACCTGGCTTCGGCGTGGCAAGCATGTGACGAATGACGAGATGGAAGGTGGGCGCCATCTGTTGAAATCATTGCACGCCAGAGTACGATCGGCATTATGACTCGGCGGGAATTTCTGAATACGACTATTGCCGGCGGCGCCACCGTTCTGGCGGGTGGATTACCGCGGTTCGTGACGGCAGCGGCGAGCATGAGCATGAGCATGAGCGTAGGCGGAGATCTACTGGTTAACCGACTTGGGTTTGGGGCGATGCGGTTGACGGGCGAGGGGATCTGGGGTTGGCCGCCGGATCGCGAGAATGCGAAGAAGGTTTTGCAGCGCGCGCTCGAGCTGGGCGTCAATTTCATCGATACGGCCGATGCTTATGGGCCGGAAACGAACGAACTCCTCATTGCCGAGGCGTTGCATCCTTACCCGAAAGGATTGGTCATCGCGACCAAAGGCGGGAACACCCGGCCCGGTCCGGGACAATGGGTGCCGGACGGGCGGCCGGATTATCTGGCCCAATGCGTCGATAAAAGTCTCAAGCGATTGAAGCTCGAGCGGATCGATCTTTACCAATTGCATCGGATCGATCCCAAGGTGCCGGTCGAAGAATCGTTGGGCGCGCTAAAAACGGCTCAAGACGCCGGAAAAATCCGGCACATCGGATTATCGGAAGTGACGGTGGCGGAAATCGAACAGGCGAAAAAGGTGATCCCGATTGTCAGCATCCAGAACCGATACAACATCACCGACCGCGGGTCGGAGGAGGCGTTGCGCTACTGCGAGAAAGAAAAGATGGGATTCATTCCGTGGGCGCCGATTGGCGGGAGCGGGAGCCGATCGTTGAGTAAGCCGGGCAATAGTCCATTGGAAGCGGAAGCGAAACGTCGCAACGTCAGCGCGGTGCAACTCGCGCTCGCGTGGTTGTTGGAGAAATCGCCGGTCATGTTGCCAATCCCGGGGACATCGTCGCTCGCGCATCTGGAGGAAAACATGGCGGCGGCGAAACTGCGGCTGAGCGCGGAGGAGATGCGCAAGATCGAAGAGCTTGCGCGTGGGTAATCAGTTGTAGCCACGGCGCTGTGCGCCGTCAGATTTCGTTTGTTTTGGCGTTCAGACCGCCCACAGGTCGGTGGCTACAGCATTCGCGGCCGACACGGCCGCCTCTACACCTCATCATCATAAGCGACTTATGATTACTGAATCTGACACGATTCATTCGGTTAACTCAGGACAGGCTCCGCGCGCCTTCCAGTTTTCGAAATTGTCGATCTACCTCGCGATTGTGGGACGCGGCAACTTGTAGCAGCTTGCGATCGGTGGATCAGGAGGCGCTCCTCAATGTGGCTGATTACGCGCGCGCGGCGCGAGGGAAACTGCCGAAAGAGGTTCTCGATTATTACGAAGGCGGAGCGTTGAACGAGACCACGCTCAGGGAAAACACTGCGGGCTGGGAAAGACTGAAGCTGTTCTATCGGGTGTTGGCCGCGGTCGGCCCGCGTGACATGACCAGGACGGTGCTTGGGCAACCGGTGTCGATGCCGATACTCGTCGCGCCAACGGCTTTTCATCGGCTCGCGTGCGACGAGGGCGAGATCGCGGCAGCAAAAGCAGCCAAGATTGCGCGGACGTTGTTCATTCTGAGCTCGCTCTCGAACACGGCAATGGAAACCGTGTTCGCGCACGCGGCGAGTCCGCGCTGGTTCCAGCTTTACTTTTACAAAGATCGCGAGATCACGCGCGCGCTCGTGCAACGCGCAGAAGCGGCCGGGGCGGAGGCGATCGTGCTAACGGTGGATGCGCCGGGTTTGGGTACCCGGGAGCGCGACATGCGAAACAACTTCACATTGCCACAGGGTCTTACGGTTGAAAATTTGGCGCCGTTAGGAAAAGGGACTTTTCCCGAAGTGCAAGGGTCAGGTCTGGCCGCGTATGTGCGCGATAATTTCAAACAAGACTTAGGGTTCGACGATCTCGATTGGTTGTGTCAGTGCACTCGGCTGCCGGTAGTGGTGAAAGGCGTATGTCGCGGTGACGACGCACGCCGCGCCGCTGAGCACGGCGCGAAAGCGATCGTGGTTTCCAATCATGGCGGGCGCCAGCTTGATACCGCGCCGGCGACATGCGAAGTGCTTCCTCACGTGGTCGATGCTGCCGGAGATCTTTGTGAGATTTATGTCGACGGCGGAATTCGGCGCGGGAGCGACGTGCTCAAGGCAATCGCGCTCGGTGCGCGCGCGGTGCTGATCGGACGACCAATTCTCTGGGGATTATGCGTCGGCGGCGAACGCGGCGTGGCGCAGGTCCTCAATATTCTGCGCCGCGAATTAGATGAAGCCATGCTGCTTTGCGGCTGCACGAAGCTGAGTGATATCGGGCGATGGGTGCTTGTCGCCTGCGGCGACCGTTAATGGTTATCAGTTATCGGCTATCAAAGGCCAGAGGGGCAGAAGTCATTATCGGCAACAATCTGCACGAATAACCGATAACCATTAACCTAACGCCGCGTTCATCGTCGCATCGTTCGTTCGACATTGTCGATCTTAGCCGTTCAATCGGTGTAGAAACTGCTGCATTTTTGGGTCCGGCTTCTCCGCTAACGAACAGCAAAAAATAGGGGAGGCCGCCTCTGTCCCGCAGCCGCGGGACTTTGGCGGCCTAGGGATTTGGGACAGAGATCACAGGTCAGAAGTCAGAAGATCAAGGTCACATGAAGAAAAAAAGCGGGGAGAAACTCGCGTCGCCTTGCGTCGCGTTTATCGCAACATCGACAACCCCGAAATCATTGGGGCTCCCGAGAACTTTTGGAGTCGCATTAGCGCTAGTCACGACTTTCGCAGTCGCGAACGCGGAGCGAATCAACCAGGAAGGGCGCATTCTGGGGCCGGCGCCGGTGGTGACGACGCCGACGTTGTTTAATACGCCAGAGGGGGACGCGATCGTGTCGGCGATGCAGATTTTTCCTGTCACGAACGCGTGGAACGAAGATATCTCGCGGCGACCGCTGCTCGCAAACTCAGACGCGATGATCGCGCAACTGAAATCAGATCTCGCGTCGAATCGGCAAACACTTCAACCGTTTTACGAGATGAATTTTGTCCTCGTCCCGGATTCGCAGGCGCGGGTGACGATTCCGTTCCTCGATTATCCGGACGAATCCGACCTGGACGGCGGGACGTATCCGAACGGGCTTTACCCGATCCCGACGAACCAGCCGATCGAAGGTTGGCCGCGCGAGACGGGCAATCTCACGCTGGAGCAATGGCAAATGGACGTGAACAACACCGGCGGCGACCGGCACGGGATCATGGTGGCGCCGGGCGTGGGCTCCATTTGGGAGACGTGGCAGATGAAATTGGCGAGCGGCTGGCAGGCGTCGAACGGCGCGAAGTTCGATCTCAATTCCAATACGTTGCGCCCGCTCGGGTGGACCTCGGGCGACGCGGCCGGGCTGGCGATGTTCCCGGCGGTGGTGCGCTACGACGAATGCGAGCGCGGCATGGTCGAGCACGCGCTGCGGGTGTGCGTGCCGAAGACGAGAAAACAATACATTTATCCGGCGACCCATTACGCCTCCACCATCCCGGCGACGTCGATCCAGTATCCGGCGATGGGACAACGGTTCCGGCTCAAAGCGAGCTTTGTCATCCCGGCCACCTGGACGATCGAGGAAAAGGCGGTCTCTGTGGCGCTGAAAAAATACGGCGCGCTCGTGGCCGATAACAGCGGCGGGTTTTTTTCGGTTTCGGTTTGTTCGGACAATCGTTTTTCGGCGACGGCGTTCAATCATCTCACGACGATCGACGTCGGCAATTTCGACGTCGTTCAAAGCACCGGCGCAACCGAAGGTCCGCGCTCTTCGGGCGCGCCAACGGTCAATGCTGGCGCGGATCAAGATATCAGCACGTTTAGCACTATCCTGAACGCCGCAGTTGTCGATCCAAGCGGGAGCGCGCCGATTTTGTGGAAGCTCTACTCGGGCCCTGCGCCGGTGACGTTGAGCAGCCCGACAATGGCGAGCACGTCAGTTACCTTTACGCAAAACGGCACCTACACGTTGGAGATCAGCGTGTCCGATGGCGTACATGCCGTCGCCTACGACGCAGTCATCGTGAACGTGCAGACGGGCGCGCCAACTCCGACACCAACACCAAGCCCGACCCCTTCGCCAACTCCAACGCCTACGCCGAGTGCGACACCGACGCCATCGCCATCCCCGACACCGACTGCAACGCCGACACCGACACCATCGGCGACTCCGACAGTCACGGTTTCGGTTTCGCCAACAAGCGTGGTCGAAGGAAGCGACGCGACGTTCACGGTTTCAAGCTCGTTTGTGCTGTCGCAGTCATTGACGGTGAGTTACTCGATGCGCGGTACCGCGCAGAACGGCGTTGATTACACACTAACTGGAACAGCTGGGAAGGTGACGATTGCCGCGGGTCAATCTTCCACGACCGTCACGCTGCATTCGATTGCCGATCATGTTTGGGAAAATAGCGAGACCGCGATCATGACCCTGCGGAAAGGGAGTGGTTACACGGTTCCGCCGCCCGGCAAAGTTACGCTAAAGATTCTGAACGGGCCGTAACGCGGTCGGAACGACCGCGAAAATCCGAAATCCGAATATCGAAACAAATTCGAAGTTTCGAATCTCAAACCAAAAGCGTCGCGCCGGTTTTTTCGACTATTTGAGGATGGTTTCGGATTTCGAGTCGCCCAGTAAATGAGCAGACGCTTGGCACAGCGATTCGGCTACAGAAGGGCCGCTATTCCGCTGAGACAGCGCCGAGCGCTTGCGGGGCTACAGCACGCAGATGGGCGCGGTCGCGCTTGTTTTAGCGGCAATTTAAGGCTCGACAGGCGGCTATGTTCATGTGAACTTATAGGTGGAATCGGAGCGCCAGCCAATGGGAAAAACCAAGTTCAGGCCGGTCGTTGAAGAGACCCCGCAGAGTCGGGCGTCGATTCGCGGGCGTGGTGCGTCGTGGAGTCCCGCCAATCGGTTCGAGAAGCTGCATGTCGATCTTACGGATGTCGATGTCTATCCGTCGAAAGAAGAGAAGCCGGCGCGACCGACACAATTTTTCCGGGATGCGACCAGAACGATCATCGCGCGCAACCAGAGTCCGGATGTCGGATTCGAAACGAGCATCAATCCCTACCGCGGCTGTGAGCACGGTTGCATCTACTGTTTCGCGCGACCAACGCACGAGTATCTCGGTTTCTCCGCCGGGCTGGATTTCGAAAGCAAAATCGTCGTGAAACACGACGCGCCGCGACTTCTCGAAGCCGAGCTGTCGTCGCCAAAATGGCAACCGCAGTTGCTGATAATGAGCGGCGTGACCGATTGTTACCAGCCGATCGAGAGAAAACTGCAGATCACGCGGCGTTGTCTGGAGGTGCTTGCGAAATTTCGCAATCCTGTCGGTATTCTGACCAAGAACAGATTGGTCACGCGCGACATCGATGTTTTGTCCGAGCTCGCCCAGCACAACGCGGTCGCGGTGAATCTGTCGATCACGAGCCTCGATGTCGATCTTCAGCGCATTCTCGAGCCGCGCACTTCGACACCTGCGGCGAGGCTCGACGCCGTCGCGCAACTGCGCGCGGCAGGAATTCCGGTCGGCGTGATGGTCGCGCCGGTGATTCCCGGCATTAACGACCACGAGATTCCGTCAATCGTGAACGCGTGCGCGAAAGCCGGCGCGCAATTCGCGGGCCACGTTTTGCTGCGGCTGCCCTGGGCCGTCCGGCCGTTGTTCGAGCATTGGCTGGACGAACATTTTCCCGAACGAAAGGCGAAAGTGCTGGGGCAACTTCGACAGACGCGCGGCGGCGACAAACTTTACGACTCGCGCTGGCGAATACGCCAGACAGGCGAGGGGATTTTGGCCGAACAAATTGCGTCAATGTTTGAGGTGAGTTGCCGACGCGCCGGGTTTGGCGCGCGTCCCGAACTTTCGACGGCGGCGTTTCGCTGCCCGCGCGAGCAACTCACACTGCTGTAGCCGCGCTTTGTGCGCGTCGCAAATTTTCAGTCGGATAAGTGCTACGGTCACAGACCGCCGCTACAGTTTCGCCGGCTTGGCCAGCGTGACGCGGCCTAAGATCGACAACATGAGGGTCCCGCCGATCAGTCCGAAGGGGGCCATGAAATAGAAATACCAGCCCCAGCTCCGATCGAGGAGATGGCCTAACAAAAGACCGGCGAGGCTGCCGCCGAAATATTGGAAGGAATCGATCAGGCCCGAGGCGAACCCGGCCATGCGCGCCCCGCCAATATCCATCGCGGCGGCGGTGCCGAGGATGGAATGGGTCGCGTTTACGGTAAGCGAAATCAGGATGAGAAAAAGGACGGCTGTGTTGGCCGAGGTAAACTGCGCAGCGGCGAGGATGATGATGGTTTCGAGAAAATAAAGCCAGGCCGCGACTGGCGCGCGCCGGCCTTGGAAAACGGTGTCGGAGATATAACCGGAAATCAGCGAGCCAAGGGACGCAACAAATGGAATTCCGATGCCAAGGTATTTGAAGCGCGGATCGTGCAGATCGAGGTGATGAACTTCCTGCATGAAGCGGAAGAACCATTGATCGACCCCTTGGCGAACTGATCCGGTGCAGGCATAGGCGAGCGCGACGATCCAGATCACCGGATTGCTCGCGATCGTCCAGAATACTGTGCTCACACTCGCCCGGACTTCGTCAGCGCCCTGCGGTTCTTCGACGCCGGGATGTTCGAAACCGGCATCGCGCGGCGTCGGTTTCGTGATGATGGCCATTAAAACGGCGGCAACGGTGGCGATCATTGCCGGAATCCAAAAGAGCCACCGCCAATGCAATGGCGGCACATACCACAAGCCGAGGAAAACGAACCCGGCGAGAACGGCCGGGCCGAAGGTATTGATGAGAAAACGTCCGGCGTTGATCATGAAGCCAAAAATGCCGGCGAACCGCCCGCGCTCGGTGTGCGCGAACCAGGCGGCGTTGATCTTGACCATGCCCGGCGCGCCGAACGCCTGCAGGTAGCCGTCGATTCCGCGGATCAAGACGAAGACCGACAGTAATCCCCAGAACGACGCGATGCCGAAGAGCACGTTCATAATCACCGTGCCGGCGGCGCCGATAAGCATGGCGCGTTTGCCGCCCACACGATCAGTCAACAATCCGTTGATGATCTGGCCAAAGGCATATGCCAGCAGCGCGGTCGTGATAATCGAACCCATCTGCGCCTTGTTGAATCCGAACTCGTCGCTGATCGACTTGTTCGCGATGGCGAGGTTGTAGCGGCACGTGTAAAACGACGTGTAAAGCAAACCGATGAACGTCCAGTTCAATCCGCGCCGCGCGCGAAACCCCGGCGGATGCGCCACAAAAATGTTGGTACCTGCAGAACCAGTCATCGCCGGAGGATGTGTTAAAGGCGCGCCGCAGCGCAATCGCAAATCAGATGCGGGTTTTGGAGTGTGCGCACTCGTCCGCGCTTTTGAAAGCGGCGACGCGTTGCCGCACTCCTGAAAAATTACCGCGGCGTGAGCAAGGCGAGAATCTTTTCCAACCGCGGATCGCCGTGCAACGGGTCCCACTCGGGATGAAGGCGCAATTGGCCGTAATTCAACCGGCCAGGCAGCCGCGCGAGCACGTCGAGCTGTTGGAAGGCGAGATCTTTCTCGCCGGTCCAGGAATAAACCATCGCCAGATTGGTCAGCATGTCGGTGCCGTCCAGCACGTCCTTTGAGACCGGCAGCAACTCCACGGCGCGACGTCCTTCTTTAAGCGCATCTTCCTTGCGGCCGAGAGCGGCGTCGATCATCGCCAAAACACTTAGTCCCTGCGCGTAATCAGGTTGGCCGCGGAGCGTTTGTTCTAATTCGGCACGAGCCTCGTGCAAAGCGCTGCGAGCCGCGTCCGCATCCCCGCGGGCGCGCGCGACCAGCGCTTCGCACCAGGCGCGGGGAAACCATGTGCTTCCGACGGTGATGCCGTCCGATGGGATCGCCGCCAATGCGCGAGTGGCCATCGCAGGATCGCGCTCACACAAGGCGAGGTTGAGCCATTGGTCGGCAAAGTGTTTTGCCCCGGCGGGATTCTCGGCCAGGAGCGATTCAATCGTTGTGTGAAGCGGCTTCGTGTCGGCGCGCGCTTCAAAATCGACCAGCGCGCGGACGATACGCGTGTTGGCGTCGGTAGGGGCAATGGCGAGGGCGCGATCAAGCACCGCGATGACGTCACGACTACGTCGCTGAGTTTGATAAGTAATGGACAGCTGTTGCAGCACGAAAAGATTGCGTGGATCGAGCTCGAAGGCGCGACGCATGTGCGCGATCGATTCATCCCATTGCCCTCGCCGCCGCTCGATAAAACTTAACAATTCAAGCGCGAGCGGCTCGTTAGGCAATTGCTCGTGCGCACGCTTTAGCTCCACCATTGCCCGATCGTAATCGCGATACGCGCGATAAAGATGCTCGCCCAGGGCAAGGTGCGCCTCGCCCGAATCCGGCCGCAGCCGCAGCGCGTTTTTGATCGCCGCCTCGGCCCGGGCGAGCTGGGCCGGGGTGTGTTCGTTGGTTCCCAAAAAATAAATCAGGTCCTGGACCCCGGCCAACCGGTAGTAGGCGAGAAAGAAGTTTGGGTCGCGCGCGATTGCCTGCTCGAGCAAACGCGCTGCTTCGCGCAGATTTTCTTTCACTTGCAAATCGAAACTGGTGTTGGCGCGCAAGATATTGGCGCGGACATAGAGATCGTAGGCGGCGAGGTCCGCGGTGGGTTTTTGAGCGATGGCCTCCTTTTCCGTGCTGGAAAGCTTCGCCTTCAATTGATCGGCAATGGTCTGCGCGATCTCGCTTTGAATCGCGAAGACATCGGTCAGCGGGCGATCGTAGCGCTCCGCCCATATGTGCGAGTCCGTGCGCGCGTCGATCAATTGCGCCGTCACGCGCACGCGGCCGTTGGCGCGTTGCACGCTGCCTTCCAAAATGTTTGCAACGCCCAGCTGCTGAGCGATGTCGCGCAGGTTACGGCGCAGCCCCGTTTTGTATTGCTGGACCGATGTCCGGCTGATCACTTTCAAGTCGGCGATCTTTGCCAGGTTGGTCAGAATTTCGTCGGCCACACCGTCGGTGAAGAAGGCGTTTTCCTTTTCGTCGCTTAGATTTTCGAAGGGCAGCACCCCAATCGATTTGTCGGCGACTTCGCTGGCGGGCTGCAAGCCTTCTGGTGTCGTATGACTTTTCCACGGGTGCCAGACCCAGTAACCGGCCAAAGCCAGCGCCGCGATCAACCAACCGACGCCGCCTAAAAGCCACATCCTTCGACTGCTCACCTGGACGGGACCGCTGCCGGGTGTTTTCGTGATTGTGCCACCTTCGATGTCGAAAGACCAGGCAAGCACGAGCGCGATCGGAAAACCGAATGCAATCAACACGACGAAGCTCTGCTGCGCCCACTCGGGCGCATGAAAGATGGGGAACACACTGCCGGCGAGCTGCACGATCGCGGAGCCAGCGATGATGTAAGCCAGAGCCACGCGGTAAACGCGCCGCTTCTTTAGTTCGCCGAAGAAACTTTTCATCCAGCCTCGGGTCGTGTGTTCGGGCCGCTCCGGCGATCTATCGCAGAAGCGGCTCCGCGAACAAGCTCGCCCCGCGCCCCGCTTCTCGCAATTTCACGCGGTGCCGCTCGGCCGCGGCTGAAGACGCAGCGCCTCAACGGAATCGAACGATTGACGAAACATTGTCCAACTTCCCGGACCGAACGCGGCCACATTTAGCACGGCCATGATCAAAGAGAACAAATGCAAACCCATCGTCAGCCCGATGCCAATATGCATTGTCAGGATCGCGATCAGCCAGACGAGTCGCGTCTTTTGCGGCCAAATAAGAAACGGATACCCCGTTTCGATCACGCAAACGGCGATTCCCAAAAAAGGGAAAACGATCTTCCAGGAAGCGAGCAGCTCAACCGGGACGATGTTGAAAGGTGGTCGACTCAGCGCGCGCCAGATGCTCGAACCGTTCCACCAGCCGGCGCCAAGGCATTTGGTGAGGCCGCTGAAAAAATAAATGACGCAGAGATGAAGTTGGAGGAGGCGGCGATGAAATCCAAGCCGCGCAGGATCGATGCCGGGAGTGCGCCACAGTTTGGAATCGAGCGCATAGCGGTCAGGTAGTGGCGCGATTGCGAGATAAAACAGCCCGATCGTAGTCAGGTTATCAACTCCGTAAGCGAGATAGTCGCCGCTCTTGGCCGCACACAGATGCAGCAGCCACGCGATCACTGCCGCGCTGCGCGAGAAAAACCCGACCAACAGGCAGCCGCCGGCGCAAAGAAGCAACCGCCACAAGATCGACAATGTCGTTTGTTCGTTGAGACCGAATTGGTTTCCCAATGTTACAAACCAGCCGATTTGCGGGCCGAAAGGATTTTCGATCTTCAGGATCGCCTCGGTCAGATCGCGGCTGATGAAAAGATTTCCTTCACCGGTGAAGAGCGCATTCCAGTCGCGACGCAACGAAACGCAATACAGACTGACCTGCAGGCCCAGGCCAAACCGCAGCAACCCAAGCCATCGATCCGCATCGGGCGCGAACAGGAACCGCGCGAGCGCGTCCCACCATTTCAATCGGGCCATCATGGCGACGGCTCCGCCGGGGTTGCGGGAAAGGTAAAATCGTAGGCGTAGAGAAAGGTGTATGTCTCGGTCTTGCCTTCCCTTAATTCGTCAATGGTTGGAACATCGACATATCCAAAAACCGCGCGCACCGTCAGCGCGCCGGGATGTTGTCGCCATGCCGAGTAGGCGAGCATTTTCAACATCACCTCGCGCAAAGGCTCATATTGGGTGCGGCCGATTTGGTCGAGCAAACTGACCAGGCGCAGTCCGGTGGCAGGCCCGCGCACGTGCGGGAGGTCGTACTCGACATGGCCATCCAGATAATGCAGCTCGAACACGAGCTTGTAGCTGCTCGGCACGTTCGGGGCAAAATACCCGTAACCGCCTTCGATACCGGCGCCGTGGAGATACGCGGTAAGAGATTCGCGCAGTGGATTGGAGAGGCTGAGATCCAGACCCAGCGCGGCAGTTGTCAATTCCGCAGCCTTACGCCAGTAAGAGTCGAACGAGTGCGGAAGGCCGGTATAACCCCGGGCGAGAATCCAAAAGGTCTGCTGCGCGGAAATTCCCAGAATCAGCGCAAAATGGAAAAGGAACCAGGCTAGACAAAAATATCTTCGCCGCAAAATGCGTTCCGATTCGCTGCCGTCTCCGGCGAATTATTTTCTGCTATACTTTTCCAGGATCGGCTTGAGGCGTTCGATAAGCTCGTGCGCAGTTTTGTCGTCTGCCGGTCCACGCGGGCGCACCGGATTCGTCGGTGCGTTGGGGCCAGTGGGCGTAGGAGTAGGCGTCGGTGTAACCGGCGAAGTAGGGCGCTGTGGGTTAGTCGATGCGCTGGGGACGGGCGAAGTGGGTCGCAGCGGATTCGTCGACGCGCTGGGAACTGGCGTTGTCGCACGCACCGGATTCGTCGACGTGCTCGGGACTGGCGAAGTGGTCCGCAGCGGATTCGTCGACGCGCTGGGGACTGGCGACGTGGGCCGCAGCGGATTTGTCGACGCGCTGGGCGACGCCTGTGGTGGCTGTTCGACGGCGGTCGTGCCCGCTAAGAGCTCTTGCGAGCTCGCCGCGGCAATGATTTGCAGAGTGTGATTCGAGTTGCCGCTGGCTTTGGACTCAGCCGCTTCGGCCGCGACGGTTTTGTCGATCAACGCGTCGCTCAGCTGGCCCAGCGTCCTTGTCACCTGGCCGTCCTTGTAGGTCTCGATCTTGTAAAGTGATTTATTGTAAGTGCCCAAAATCTCATTCAACGCTTTGCGATCGGGCCTGGAGAGTTTGGTTCCGGGATGCAGGACGATCATCTCATCGGTAATCGTCACCGTCTTGGTGCGTGGAGGCTTCGGCTCGCCGCGGATTGCCACTTGTGCAATTGCAGTCACCAAGATGCAAAACAGCGCGACAATTCGCCAAGGCTGCGTCGGCACACGAGGTAAACTTTTCATACCGAGGAGTCTTTGAGTTATGACCCTCAAGATCAAGCCTTAAAATCGTTGCTTTCCCACCAGATCGTCGTCGTTCCGGCGGCTACGAAATCCAGATCGTCTTGACGTTGGTAAACTCCCGGATGCCGTGGCCGCCAAGCTCGCGGCCGAAACCGGAACGTTTTACCCCTCCAAACGGCAGACGCGGATCGGACGCGACCATTGCGTTAATGAAAACCATGCCGCTCTCCAGCTCGGACGCGAACAGCTCTTGTTCGGCGCGATCGTTTGTCCAGGCGCTCGCGCCCAGGCCAAAGCTGCTGTCATTCGCCAGCTTGAGCGCGTCGGCGGAGTCGCGCACGCGAAAAACCGATGCCACCGGGCCGAAAACTTCTTCGCGAAACGCGGGTGTTTTTCTCGGAACATCGACAAGCACTGTCGGCTCGTAAAAAAACCCGGAGCCAGCGATTCGGTTGCCGCCGGTCAACAACTTTGCACCGGCTGCGATCGATTTTTGGACCTGCTCGTGCACGCCGTTGAGAATCTGTTCGGTCGCGAGCGGGCCGAGCTCAGTCGCCTCATCGAGCGGGTCGCCGATTTTGAGTGCGCGCATGCGTTCGACGAATTGGTTTAGGAAATCGTTGTAGATTTGATCCGCGATAAAAAATCGCTTGGCCGCAATGCACGACTGGCCGGTATTGATCGTGCGCGCTTTTACCGCAGTGGCGAGCGCCTGCTCGAAATCGGCGCTCGGCATCACGATGAACGCATCGCTCCCGCCGAGCTCAAGCACGCTCTTTTTGATCTCGCGCCCGGCGATGCCTGCCACCGCGCTGCCGGCTTTTTCGCTGCCGGTCAGCGTGACCGCTTTGACGCGTGGATCAACAATCAGCTTTTCCACCTGTTCGGCTTCGATGAGCAGCGTCTGGAAAACGCCTTCATCAAATCCGGCCCGGCAAAAGATTTCTTCGATGGTCAGTGCGCACTGCGGGACGTTGGCCGCGTGTTTGAGCAGGCCAACATTGCCGGCCATCAGAGCCGGCGCCGCAAATCGGAATACCTGCCAGAAAGGAAAATTCCACGGCATGATCGCCAGCACCGGCCCGAGCGGTTCGTAACGGACATAACTGCGCGCCGCGTCGGTTTGCGCCGGTTCATCTTCCAGAAACCGTTCCGCGTTCTCGGCGTAAAACCGGCAGCCACGCGCGCATTTTTCGATCTCGGCGCTCGCATCCCGCAGCAGCTTTCCCATCTCGCCGGTGATAACGCGCGCAAATTTCTCCTTCTCCTGTTCGAGCAACGCGGCCGCCGCCATTAACAATTGCGCGCGTTTGGCGAATGGTTCACGTCGATGATGGGCAAATGCTGCTTCAGCGCGTTTCAATCGCTTCTCGATTTCGGCATTATCGAAGGCCGTAAATTCCTTCAGCTTTTCGCCGGTCGCAGGATTAATCGAGGCGATCGCCATGTTTCCACTGTAGCGGCGCTCTGTGAGCGTCGCATAAATTTCTTGGAGGGACGACCGCCGTGTCGTCCGGGAAAGTGGGACGGGACAGCGCCCGTCCCTCCAATTAGAGGCGCAAGCCTTTCGGGATCACCGCCTGATCGAGCAGATCGAAAAGCCACTGCACGAGCAGCGCCAGCACTGCTGCGGGTATTGCGCCCTGCAAAATCGTCGCGTGATCGTTCAGGTTCAGTCCGCTCAGGATCGGCTCACCCAGACCACCCGCGCCAATGAGCGCGGCCAATGTCGCCGTTCCGACGTTGATCACGGCGCTGGTTTTGATTCCCGCCAAGATCGAGCGCGAAGCAAGCGGCAGATAGATTTTGCGCAGCCGCGCGCCGGGCGAGAGTCCAAGCGCGGTCGCCGAATCGCGGATCGGCTGGGCAATGTCCTGCAAACCAGTCGCTGTGTTTCGCACGATCGGCAGTAATCCATAAAGAAAGAGCGCCGCGATGGCGGTGCGCGCGCTGATCCCGAAAAATGGCAATGGCACGAGCAATGCAAGCAACGCGAGTGAGGGAATGGTTTGCACCACTCCGGCAAACCCGAGGATGACGTGGCCGATTGCGCCGCCGCGACTCGCCCAAATGCCCAGCGGGATTCCGACAATCACTGAAAGGAGCAACGAAAATCCAGCGAGCTCGAGATGACGCAGCGTCCAGCGCGCAAGCTTGTGCGGGAAGGATTCGCCAAAAGCAGTTGTCGATCTTGCGTCGCTCGCAAAATACAAACTTGCCGCTCGCGCGTAATCTTTTGTTCGCTCGGCCTCGGCGTTGAGCCGAATCATTTTCCGTTCGTCGATTGTTCCTGCCAGCTTGCGCAGCACGTCGATTGTCGATCTTGCTACGGCAACCCGGTACAAAAAGACAGCGTCGTACCGCGGGAAAAAATTCGCGTCGTCTTGGAGCACACCGAGATCAAACTCGCCGATCTTGGCATCTGTCGAGTACGCGTCCTTGACATCGATCTCGCCGCTCTTGAGCGCAGCATAGCCAAGCGCGTGATCGATTCCGATCACGCTGCGCGGGTTGAGATGATATTCGGCGGTGAGCGGCTGCCAGCCATCGCGTCGATCGAGAAATTCATGGGTGAGGCCGATCTTGAGCTCCGGATGTTTTTGTAAATCGCTGATCGATCGAAGCCCGAGCGCTTGCGCCCGATCGCGCCGCATGACGAGCGCGTAGGTGTTATTGAAACCGAGTGGCTCCGTCATTCCGATGCCGATCTTGCCAAGCTCGTTCTCGATTTGGTGAATCGTCAGGCTGTCGCTGCGCTTTAGAATTTCCTGGGCAATCGTGCCCGTGTATTCGGGATAGAGATCGATTTGTCCACCACGCAGCGCCTGCCAGAGGATGATCGTGCCGCCCATGCCCTGACGATGCTCGGCCGCGATGCCGGCAGCGCTCAGCGCGCGCTTCGCGATTTCTCCCAGCACATACGACTCAGTGAACTTTTTCGAACCGATGACGACTCGATCGGCGGCAGCAGTTTTAGCCACGAGCACGAAAAGCGCGACAAGCATCAAGGAGCGGCGGCTTCCCAGCCGCCGTTTACGATAAACGGCGCTCTGAGAGCGCCGCTCCTTGAGCCACCGCGTGCTTTCATAATTCGACGAGCGCGCGCTGGGCGTTGATGAACTCGGAAACGAAATCGCTGGCTGGTTTTTCGCGAAGATCGACAATCGAGCCCTGCTGAACAATGCGGCCCTGGTTCATGAGCACGATCTCGGCGCCGAGATAAGCCGCTTCGGCCAAATCGTGCGTCACGAGCAAGGCTGTCTGCTTCAAGCGGGCAAAGATTTCTTTCAAATCTTTTTGCAACGACGCGCGCACGAGGGGATCGAGCGCGCCGAGCGGTTCGTCGAGGAGCAGCAACTCGGGCGACAACATCAGGGCGCGCATCAAGCTGACCCGCTGCCGCTGGCCGCCGGAAAGCTCGAGCGGGTAGCGATTGAGAAGATTCTCGGGAAACCTGGTCAGCGCGCATAACTCCGTGAGGCGCGGCTCGATTTCATTTTCGCCGCGGCCGAGATAGCGCGCCATCAACAAAATGTTATTGCGCGCCATGAGATGCGGGAAGAGACCTCCTTCCTGGATCACGTAGCCGATGCGGCAGCGGAGGTTCTCGATGTTCTCGCGCGTAATTTGTGCGCCCTCAAAATCGATCGTGCCGTTATCCGGCTCGATTAAACCGATGATGAGACGCAGGAGCGTGGATTTGCCGCAGCCGCTCGGGCCGATCAAAACGGTAGTTTTGCCGGACTCGATCGCGAGGCTGGTCGGATGCAAGGCCGGCGCGCCGTCGTAGCTCTTCGAAACGTCGACGACTTGGACGAGTGCGCTCATTAGAGTAGCGCAAGCCTCTGGCTTGCCGACCGATTAAACCGCAAGCGAGATGCTCGCGCTACTTCACATTACTGTGAAATAGAAAACGCCAAACAAGCGGGCCGGATCGGTCCACATGTGGGCGAACTCGAAGCCAGCGCTGCGCGCCAGTTCGCTGAAACCTTCCGGCGTGTATTTGTAGGAATATTCGGTGGTGATTTTCTCGCCGGCCCGAAAATCAAATCGATAACCCGCGATTTGGACAGTTTGGTCGGCTGCGCTCACGAGATAGATCTCGATCCGGCCGGCGTCTGAATTGTAAAACGCGTGATGTCGCCAGCGCGTCAGATCGAAATCGGCGCCGAGCTCGCGATTGGCGCGGGCGAGCAGGTTCAAATTGAATTGCGCGGTCACGCCAGCGCTATCGTTGTAAGCGTGCTCCAGCACCTCTCGATCTTTCTCCAGGTCAAGGCCGATCAACAGGCCGCCGCCGGCCCCAACGTATTTTGAGATGCGCCGCAAAAAGTCGCGCGCCGGCGCAGTTTCAAAGTTGCCGATCGTTGACCCGGGGAAATAAACGATCTTGCGCTCCGGCTTTTTCGAGGGCCACGGCAATTTGAGGGGTTCCAGGTAATCGGCCGAGACGGGCAGGATTTCGAGGCTCGGAAAGATCTTGCGAAACAACGTTGTCGATCTTTCGAGTTGTTCCTTGGAAATATCGACCGGCACGTAAGCGATCGGGGAATGTAATTTCTCGAGCAAAATGCGTGTTTTTGTTCCCGCGCCGGTGCCGAGGCCGATTAATTCGATGCCGCTACCGAGCGCGTTTGCAATTTCGCCGCTGTAATGATCAAGAATCTGGAGCTCGGCGCGGGTGAGATAATACTCGGGCAGCTCGCAGATTTTCTGGAACAACTCCGAGCCGGGCGCGTCGTAAAAATATTTGCAGGGCAGGGTGCGCGGGTGTTTCGACAGCCCGGCGATGACATCCGCGAAGAACTCGGGATCGGCGATTTTCTCGGGAGTGGCCGGTGCGGTCGGCAGTATTTTTGTTGTTATCATCGGACGCTCGTTCGGCGCGGTGCCAGTCCGGCTCGCCCCTTACCAGATTATTGTGGATCGCGAGCGAGACGAATTCCAGTGAACTGCCAGCGTTTTTCCGGCTGAAAGAAATTGCGGTAAGTCTTGCGAATGTGAGTGCGCGACGTCGCGCAGGACCCGCCGCGCAGGACGTACTGATTGCACATGAATTTGCCGTTGTATTCGCCGAGTGCGCCGGGCGCTGCGCGGTAGCCGGGGTAGGGCGAGTACGAACTGCGCGACCATTCCCAAACGTCGCCGAACATCTGCTGAAGCTTCGCCGAAGAACCCTCACCTGGCGCTGCGCGTCCTCATCTCCCTGAGGGAGAGGATTGAGGTGAGGGCTGATCAGGCGGCGGCGGCGCAGGGTGGAAGATTTCGCTTTCGACGAAGTTGCCTTCGATTGCAACGTCAGCAGCGCCGCGTTCCCATTCAATCTCGGTTGGCAATCGCGCGCCGGCCCA
>JBHEMD010000175.1:0-4481 GCA_046262735.1 Chthoniobacterales bacterium
CGATGACAAAGATTTGCGCGGCATCTGCGAAGCGCTCGCGCCGATCAGCGGGCACGCAATTCTGCCGAGGATCCGCAGCGAACGCGCTACCAATCCGCAGGAGCTCGCCAAGATCTTTCTTAATCTCGGTGTCCCATGTCAGATCGGCGGCACCGTCGGCGAAGCGCTGCAAAAAGCGCGCGCCCGCGAAACACCGATCCTGATCACCGGTTCATTGCATTTCGCCGGCGAAGCCCTCGCCCATCTCGAAGGCCGCCCCGCTGCCTTCGAAGAATGCGCGCAGTGAACTGCGCGATAATTTGTAGGGCAGGCCGCTCCGCCTGCCACGGCAAGCGACGCGCTTGCCCTACAATTCTGTAGCGGCGCTCTGCGGGCGTGGCATTAATTCGTTTCAATCCGCGGGAACAACGGTACCGGTTTGCCGAGGCGATGTTCTACCGGCAAACCGCCCCAAACCGCATTCGCGAGCGTGTCATCGCCACTCCAGTTGAGCTGGTAGAAGATTTCACGCGCTGCATTGGGGAGCACGGGTGAAACCAGGATGGCGATGATTCGCAGCGCTTCGGCCAGCGCAAAGAGCGTGTGATCGAGCGAGTCAGCTCGCTGCGGATCTTTCGCCAGTTTCCATGGAGCAGTCATTTCGATGTAGCTGTTACAGGTTGTGACAAACATCCCTACTCCACCAAGCGCGGCGTGAATCTCGTGTGCAGACATCGCCTTCTCATATTCGCGAAGAAGATCGGCAGATTGCGCAGCCAATGGCGAACCGCCGCCCGTTTGTTTCACCACGCCATGACGATAACGGTGCACCATATTGAGAGTTCGGTTGAGCAGGTTGCCGAGATTGTTCGCCAGATCAGCGTTATAACGCTCAACCAGTCGTTCCTCGGAGAAATCGGCATCTTTGCCGATCGCGATGTCGCTCATCAGATAATAGCGCAGCGCGTGGACGCCGTATTTATCGGCGAGGGCGTTTGGATCGATAATGTTGCCGGCGCTTTTGCTCATCTTCGCGCCGCCGAGGTTCCACCAACCATGGACGAGAAGCTGCGGCATTGCTTCATCGGGAAAACCGATCGCGTGGAGCATGATCAGCCAGTAAATACCGTGCGCGGGAACGAGGATGTCTTTGCCGATGATTTGTAGGGCCGGCCATTTCTCCAGAAAGGTTGATGGTTGATCGGTGTATGACGGGAAGCTGTCAGCTTCCCCTACAGTGTAGCCGGCGAAGCTGATGTAATTCGTGAGCGCGTCGAACCAAACGTAGGTGACGAAGTCTTTGTCGAACGGCAGCTCGATTCCCCAGTCAAGTCGCGATTTAGGACGGGAGATGCAAAGATCGCCGCTCAATTTCTCAACCGCGTTGCGCAACTCGGTCTGACGGAAATCGGGAATGATCGCGTCGTTGCGACTCCGAAAGGGTTCGCGAGCCCCGATCATTTCGGGGTTGTCGATGTAACGGAGCAGCCACTCTTTGTGCTGGCTGAGTTTGAAATAGTAATTTTCCTCCTCGCGGAATTCGACCTGGCCCCACTCGGGGCCGTACTCGCCATCCGGCCCGCGCTCCTTGTCGGTCAGAAATTGTTCCTGGCGAATCGAGTAATAGCCGGCCTGTTTGTCTTTGTAGATTTCCCCGGCATCGAACAGGCGCTGCAAAATTCCCTGAACAACTTGCTTGTGCCGATCGCTCGTGGTTTCCGCCCAGTCGTCGTATTTCACGTCGAGCTTCATCCAAAGATCGACAAACTTTTGCGTGATTCCTTTTACGAACTCAGCCGGTGGAACTCCGGCCTTAACCGCTGATTGCTGGACTTTCTGCCCGTGCTGATCAACTCCGGTGAGGAAAAAAACCTTCTCATGCTTGAGCCGATGATAGCGCGCGATGACATCGGCCAGCACTTTTTCGTAAGCGTGGCCGATGTGCGGCGGCGAGTTCGTATAATCGATCGCCGTGGTGATGAAAAAAGTCTTCGGCATTTCGCGAATGAATCTGTAGCGGCAGTCTATGACTGTCGCAAACGTTCGGAAAAGATGGCGACGGTCGGAGACCGCCGCTACAGCAAACCTCGACTTTGTTTTGTTTTTACAACAAACAGCCACACCGCGACGGCGATCGCGATCAAGTCCAGCCAAGTGGTATAATTCCAGACGATCATGGCGTGTTCCAGTGTGCTGGGCGGGCGCGTTCCCTGGGGAATCCATCCGGCGCCGGCAAAGACAAGATCGACAATCACTCCCGCGCCGACCATCGAGAGGTAAAAGATGAGTGCGATGTAAAGCGCCGCCCGACCACCGAAATATTTCCCGTAGATCAACAGGATCGGCACGACGAGGAGGTCGGCATAAATGAACGCGATGACGCCGCCGAAACTGATGCCGTTCGACCAAAGCAAGCTGGCCAGGGGAATGTTCGCACAGGAACAAACCCACGAAAGCATCCCGATGATTGGACCGACCGCGGCGTTCTCGATCAGCCGTAGCCACGTCGGCCCTGTCTCGATGAAAAGCGCTTTCCACCAACTCGCCGGCACCAAGGCCGAGAGAAAACCGGCCACTAAAAAACCGGCGACCAGTTCTTTCCAGATCATTAGCCAATCCATCACGAACGCGTTCGCCAATCGGCTCAATCTGTTCGGCCCCTCTATGGAAGAATTTCCTCCGTTGCCGCAGCAGTGTCCCGTCATTATCGGCGCGGCTTGAGCATTTGCTCGCGCTTGTTCCTCAAGCCCGCGGGAAAAAATTCTCGATGCGAACAGCCACATTAAACCGATGAGCACAAATGCGCCGATGACTTCGGCGAGAACGAAATTCCATCCCAGCAAAACCCAGATCATCGCCGCCAGCTCGACGACCAGATTGGTGGAGGCAAACATGAACGCCAGCACCGGCACAAGCGCGGCGCCTTGCTGAAACGCGCTGCGACCAGCCGCGACCGCAGCATAAGAACAGGAGGAACTGGCCGCGCCGAATCCGGTCGCGAGTAACATCGTCCGAAAATTGGTGGCCCCAAACGCGCGGGTCATTTGCTCTTTACTGGTGAGGACCTGCAGCGCCGCCGAAATAACGAAACCAAGCACAAGCGCCCAGAGCGTTTCCCAAAGCATGACAAACGCCATCCAGAGGGCGTGGCCGAGAGCGGTCATAAGATTCATCGGTTAAAATTCCCTAACGTGCGATCCGTAATCGGTGACGTGCGATTACAGCAGAGCGGTCCGCGAGTTCAGCGGGAAACTGTAGCGCCGGATCACGCGGCCTTCGCGTTTTCCATCTCTTCGGAGTATTTGCCGAAGCGCGCCTGGCTGTTGCACCGGGCGCGGTGATGGAATGCTTGCTGCGCCGCCGCGACGTTCGCGGTATCGCCTTTCCAGGCCTTGAGAACGGGAGCTTGTAAGGCGCGTCCGTAGGAAAAGCTTAGTTGCCATGGCAGACCCTCGAGTTGGTTCATCGCGTTGAGGTGTTCCGTGGCTTGCTGGTCGCTCTGACCACCGGAAAGAAAGACAAGGCCGGGAACGGCGGCCGGCACGACGCGCTTCATACAGCGCACTGTAGCTTCGGCGACTTCCTGCACCGACGCCTGCTGCGAGCAATCTTTTCCCGAGAGCACCATGTTCGGTTTCAACAACATCGCTCCGAGCACGACGCGATGGGCAGCCAAAGCATTGAAAACGCTGCGCAGCGTTTGCTCGGTCACGTCGAAATAGCGTTCGATCGTGTGGTCGCCATCCATGAGCACTTCCGGCTCGACGATCGGCACGAGGTCCGCTTCCTGGCTCATTGCGGCATAGCGCGCCAGTAACTCCGCATTCGTGTCGATGCAACTTCGGGTCGGGATTCCCTCCCCGATCGTAATCACCGCGCGCCATTTCGTGAACCGCGCGCCCAACTTCTGTCGATATTCTGTTAGCCGATCGCGCAGTCCATCCAGGCCCTCGGTAATTTTTTCAGCGGGAAAATTCGCCATCGCCTTCGTGCCTTTGTCCACTTTTATTCCGGCAATGATCCCCTGCTCCTCCAGCGCCTGAACGAAAGTGCGACCGTCGCGCGTCTTCTGCCGAATCGTTTCGTCGAACAAGATCACGCCACTGATAAATTCGCCCGCCCCTTTTGTTGTAAACAAAAGCTCGCGATACGCTCGCCGGTTTTCTTCGGTCGAAGGAAGATTGATGCTCTTCAACCGTTTTTCGATCGTGCCCGAGCTTTCGTCTGCCGCTAGTATCCCCTTCCCCGGGGCGACCAATTTTCTAGCTATCGATTCCAAATTGTCATTCTTCATAGCTCACTCCTTATTGATTGCAGCGACTATAGCTGCGTCTGCGCAGCCGGTTCAAGAATACGCATCGAATCATCGGAGCTAAGAACACGCCTGCTGTCGCGGCGGTCTGACCGCCGACCGGCCGATCAGAGATCGCCGCAACAAACATGCTTATTTCATCTCGCAGCAGCACTGATTGTAGGTTTTCTTGGTGAATTTGCAGTAGAAC
>JBHEMD010000176.1:0-9344 GCA_046262735.1 Chthoniobacterales bacterium
CGACATCTTGAAATCCGACACCCAGGGATACGAGCTGGAAGTTTTTAAAGGCGCGGAAGAGGTGATCCGCGAAAACCGGATCGGCCTGATCTATTTCGAATTCATTTTCGCCGAGATGTATCGGGACCTGCCGCCGTTCGATCAAGTTTATCGCTACCTTGTCGAACGCGATTTTCTGCTCGTCGGCATTTACAATTTTCATCGCCAAAACGATCTCGCCAGCTGGGCCGACATCCTTTTCGTGAATCGCGAATACCACGAACGCAGCCGTGGGTCCGGAACCTGACTGCTTAAATCGTATGCAATCCCCGATGCGCCGGCGATGGAAACGGATTCGTTACCGGCTGGAATGGATTGGGCTGCTGGTTGCTACGAAACTCGTTCCGCTTTTGCCGCGCCGAGTCTGTCTGGCGTTGGCGCGCGCGCTCGGATTCCTCATGTCGATCTTTGATCGCCGCGGTCGCGCCGTCGCTCTCGCGAATTTGGAGGTCGCATTCGGCGAGCGATTGTCGATCTTGCAGCGGCGTAAAATCGCGCGCGAATCGTTCCAACATTTTGCGCGCGCGATGCTCGACTTTCTCTGGAGCCCGCGACTGACTCGCGACAATTTTTCTCGCTATATCGAGCTGGAAAATCTCGAGGAAACGGTGCGCGCCGGCGGACCGGAGCGCAGCATCATGATCGCTTGCTATCACTACAGCAATTTTGAATGGCTGAGTCTTGCCGGTGGCTACCTTGGGCTGCCCGGCACAATTATCATGCAGGCGTTCAAAAACTCGCTGCTCGATCCCATCTTCAAAAAACTGCGCGAACAATCCGGACATCAATTGGTCCCGCGTGAGCGCGGGATCATGCGGCTATACAAGGTGCTGCGGCGAAAAGGGCGGACCGCGTTGCTGGTCGATCTGACTGTGCCGCCGACGCAGGGCGCGGTGGCGATCGATTGCTTCGGACTTAAGACGAGTGTGACGTCTGCGCATGCCTGGCTGCACGAGCACACCGGCGTTCCAGTTATTCCCGCACATTGCGAACCGTTATCCAATGGACGTTACCGGGTCGTGTTCCATCGCAAGATCGACAATGCGCATGCAATGACGCACCAACAGTTCGCGCAAGCCTGCTGGGATTCGTTCGAGCCCTGCGTGCGCAAAAACCCGGCGCCATGGCTTTGGATGTATAAACACTGGCGTTACCGGCCGAGCGAAGCAATGCGGCCGTATCCGTTTTACGCCAACGTCGAGCCACGCTTCGACAAAATGGTGCAGGCCGCTGAACGTGATGGTAGGGAAGCCGCGCTGCGGCGTCCGCGGTCGACGCAGCGCGCCGAGCCTGCCGGTTGACAAAGCGCGGCCAAACTCGTCCAGTATGGAACTTATGTTACGTATCTCCCCTTTACTTTCCCTGGCTGCGGCGGCCGGCGCGCTTTTTCTGACTAGCTGCCAGACCGGCGGCTACGCTGGCAGCAGCAAGAACTATCACGTGACGGCGTACAAGCCGCATGATCCATCCAACGTGAAGGTCAAACTTTCCTTGTCGACGCAGAACATCTACGTCATGGAAGGCGATCGATTGTTGATGGCCGCGCAGACGAACGTCGGCAAGCCGGGCGCCGCAACACCCACCGGTCGCTTCACGATTTACAACAAGGAGAAACATCGTCGCCGAGCGAGCGAGCCGGACGCTGGTTATCCGATGGCCTACTGGTGCGAATTCGCGCCGGCTTACGGTTTTCACGAAGGGTTCGTCTGGCCTGTCCCGCACACTCACGGCTGCGTGCGCCTGCACCGTGAAGCGGCGGCCAGACTCTTCGCCCTGACGCGAATTGGAACGCCGGTGGAAATCGCGCATTCACTTCCCGAGGACAAATTGTATGCTTCGAAAGTTCAACCCCTCGATCAGAGCCGCGACCCCGACCCGCCGCGCTCGCTCTTGATGTCGCCCGAATGGTTCAAAGATCCCGCGGGGCCGCTGCTGGTGGGCGAATAGTTCCCCGTTCTTCGGCAGAGACCGGCGACTGCAAAGTTGCCGGCAAGTGGTAGGCTACCTCGGCAATGAGCACCAACCTGATTTCCAGCGGCACGACGGCGCGCGAGAAAGTAAACCTGCGCACGCCCGACGTGATGGCGGCGGTGCAGGAGCAGGTCGAGTCGCATTACCGCAGCGACATAGTCGAGAAAGTGCGTCGCGCGGGCGGCATCATTTCAGTCGGCAATACGACCGTGCGGCTCGCGAAACAATTCGGCTTTTGCTATGGTGTCGAGCGCGCCATCGACCTGGCCTACGCCGCGGGCAAAGTTTTCAAGGACCGTCGGCTCTTCATTGTCGGCGAGATCATTCATAACCCGGAAGTGAACCAGCAGATCGCTTCGTTAGGCATCAAGAATCTGAGTGGACCGAACAAGGAAGCCGACATTTCCGATCTCGGTCCCGAGGACGTCGTGATCGTGCCGGCATTCGGGACCGAGTTGTCGATCCAGCAGCAGATCAAGGAACGCGGCTGTCAGATTGTCGATACCACCTGCGGGGACGTGATGAGCGTCTGGAAACGCGTCCGCAAATACGCCAGCGAATCGGCCACCTCGATCATTCACGGCAAAGCCGAGCACGAAGAGACCAAAGCGACGAGCTCGCGCGCGCTCGGCGACGGCGGCGGCCATTATCTTGTCGTCCTGACTCTCGCCGACACCGATTACGTTTGCGATTACATCCGGCACGGTGGCGATAAACAGGCCTTCCTCGAGAAATTCAAAGGCGCCTACTCGCCCGGTTTCGACCCCGACGTTCATCTCCAAACCGTCGGCGTCGCCAATCAAACGACCATGTTACGCGGCGAGACCGAGGAGGTGCAGCGACGAATCCGGCGAGCAATTGTCGATCGCGACGGCCCGGAGCTGGCCGAGAAAAATTTCCGTTTCTTCGACACGATTTGCGGCGCGACCCAGGAACGCCAGGACGCATTGCGGGAGTTGCTCAATGTGCCGCTGGATCTCTTACTGGTTGTCGGCGGTTACAACAGCTCGAACACTTCGCACCTCGCCGAGATGGGCGAAGAGAAATTGCCCACCTACTTTGTCCTGAACGCGTCGCGTCTCGTCTCCGCCGAGGAGATCAAGCATTACAACCTCCACGAGAAACGCGAAGTGGTTTCGCGTTTCTGGTTGCCGCATGGCCCGGCTGTCATTGGGATCACCGCTGGCGCGTCGTGTCCAAACAACCTCATCGAAGAAACACTCATCCGGTTGTTTGAGCTGCGCGGCATTCCTCGCCAAGAGCTCGAGCTCGCCGCGTAAGAATCGAAATTGGAGGGACACGCGCCGTCGTGTCCGAATTTGGGGCGCGGACAGCGCGGACGCCCTCCAGTTAAACCTTGGGAAAGTGGATTTTCAGCTTGTAACAAACGAACAGGACCAGGATTGCGCCCAGGGTTGAAAAGATTAGTCCGGCGGGATGAAACCGCGCGTCCCGCGGCGGTGAGAACATGTGGGTCACGGCGCCGCCGATAACCGAGCCGATGATTCCAAGCACGGTTGTCCACAAGATCGTGAGATGAACGTGCATGACCGACTTCGCGATCACGCCCGCGACGAGACCGATTAAGAGATACCAGATAAGATGAAACATGGATGCTCCTTTTGCTGATTGAAGAGGCCAGCCGTTGTACTGAGACGTCAGCACATTGTAAACTTCACATTTCGGTGAGTTTCGCGCGCCACGCTGGAGGGGCACGCGCTGTCGTGTCCGTGGCTAAAAGGGCGTCGACGGCGCGACGCCCTCCAGACGCGCATTTTCGGGCTCTGCTGCGAAACAACTCTGTTATGCGAGCAATTTGGAAAGGCAGTATCAGTTTCGGGTTGGTTAACATTCCCATCGCGTTGTATCCGGCGACGCGGAAGGAAGACCTCAACTTTCGTATGCTTCGGAAGAGCGATTTGAGTCCAATCAATTACAAGCGCGTCGCCGAAAAGGACGGCAAAGAAGTTCCCTGGGACCAAATCGTCAAAGGCTACGAGTACGAGAAGGGCAAATACGTCGTGCTGAGGGAGGAAGATTTTCAGCGCGTCGATCTGGAAGCGACCCAGACGGTGGACATTCAGGATTTTGTCGACGTAGACGAGATCGATCCGATGTTTTTCTACAAGCCGTATTATCTCGAGCCGCAAAAAGGCGGCGACAAAGCCTATGCGCTCCTGCGCGATTCACTGAAGGACAGCAACAAGGTCGGCATTGCCAAGGTCGTGATCAAGACACGCCAATACCTGGCTGGCGTAAAACCGGAGGACGGCGCGCTTGTTCTTGAGCTGATGCATTTCGCGGACGAACTGGCCGATACGGAGAAACTGCACGTTCCGAAGAAGGTGGAAGTCGGCAAGCGGGAGATGAACATGGCCAAGGCGCTCATCGACAGCATGAGCGCGAAGTGGAACCCCGAGAAATATCATGACGAATACCGCGAGGCGCTCATGGAAGTGATCGAGGAAAAAGTCGAAGCCGGCGGAAAAGAGATCGAGACCAAGCCGAAGAAAGCGCCGAAACCGACGAAGGTGATCGACTTGGTCGAAGTGTTGCAGCGAAGCCTTGCCGAAGCCAAAGGCGAAAAGAAAAAGCCCGCCGCCAAGCGTCGCGCCCATCATCCGCAGCGCGAGAAGAAAGCGGCGTGACCCGCGCGATTCTCCTTCGCCTGGCGCTGACGCGTCCTCCTCTCCCCGAGGGAGAGGCTTGAGGTGAGGGCGGTGGCGTGCGCTCGCAACTCCACATGACGGTTCTGTGATCTCGTCATTTTCTTGACACTCAAGCTCGACATCCCTCAGCCTTCTCCGCCATGAACTCTCTGAATCGATTTGCCGACCCGGTTTATTGCCTGACGCGATTGATCGTCGGCCTGATGCTGGCCTCTCACGGTGGCCAGTTGGTTCTCGGCATGTTTGGCGGCATGCCTGGCTCGGATAAAATGCTCGTCCAAATCGGTGGTTCGATCCAACTCGTTGGCGGTTTCTTGATCGCTTTTGGTCTGCTTACGCGCCTCGCGGCGTTCATCTGCAGCGGCATGTTCGCGGTAGCCTATTTCATGATTCACGTCGGTGGCGCCGCCACTCCCATGGCGAAGTTTTTTCCAATATCTAGCGCCGGGCCGCAGTTTTCGAACAAAGGCGAATTGGCCATCTTTTATTGCTGGTTTCTTCTCTTCGCCGTGTTTTACGGCCCGGGGCGCTGGAGCATCGATTCGCTAATCCGTGGGAGAAAAACTGCCGCCACGACTGCGCCCTAGAATTAGGGCGCAAGATCGACATCTTGTCATGAAAATGCCTGTTCGGCTCGGGTCGAGAATTTTTTTACTGTTAATTCTTTCGATTTTTCTTGCCCAATCGGCTGCCGCGCAGGTCGTGAAGGATTTTGGCCGCGATCGTTTGAACAATTCACCGCGCCATGCCGACTGGATCGACATTAAATCGGGCGAACGCACGATCAAAGCATTCGTCGTTTATCCCGAGCGCAAGGACAAGGCGCCGGCCGTCTTGGTGGTGAGCGAAATTTTTGGGCTGACGGATTGGGTGCGCAGTTTGTGCGACGAGTTGGCCGAGGCCGGTGTCATCGCGATCGCGCCCGACTTGCATAGCGGTCAAAAATTTGAAGACCTCGACGCCGCGCGCAAAGCGACTTACGCGCTGCCAAAGGAGCAAGTCAAAGCCGATCTCGATGCGACGGCCGATTACGCGCTCACGAAAATTCCGTCGTGCAACGGCACACTCGCAATCTGCGGGTTTTGCTGGGGCGGGGGAGTGACCTTTGAGTACGCGACGGCGAATCCCAAACTGAAAGCCGCGTATTCATTTTATGGCGTGGCTGTCGATAATGCCGAGGATGCGGCGAAAATCGTGTGCCGCGTTTACGGGTTCAACGCTGAGAACGACGAGCGGGTGAACGCGACGATTCCGAAAGGCAAACAACTGATGAAAGCCGCCGGCAAAAAATACGAGCCGGTCATCTACATAGGCGCAGGCCACGGTTTCATGCGCTCGGGCGAACCAAACAATCCCGAGATGCGCGAAGCCGATCGCAAAGCACGCGACGAAGCCTGGGCGCGCTGGAAAGAATTGCTGAAACAGCTTTAGCAATGCGGCCTTGCTTCTTCATTGCTGTCGCAATGACGCTGCTTACCGCGCAGGCAGCCGAGAAGCTTCACCTGCCATTGTTCACCGCGCAGGCTGCCGCCGCGGTGAAAGACGCAATGCCCGGCGCCGAGGCCCAAATCCAGGGCACGATCGCAGTCGTAAAAATGAACTCTGTCGCCGGTGCAAAGAACAAGAGTGCGCCGTCCGCCCACAGCAAAGCCGCCGAGACTCTCGCAACAGACGGCGCGGTCTTCATCATCCGCGTGGAACGCTACTGGGCGCGGCAGCCTATGCGCAGCGGGGCCATAGCCTTGAAAGCGCCGGCCGTGGCGAGAACACCGCTCTTCGATCCTGCCCACGTGAAACTGGTCTGGGGCGCTTATCACACAAGCGGGGTCCAGGTTTTTGAGAAGGCGAACCTCGTGCTGTTTGTGGATATCTCATTTGGCGAACGCGCCGACACCGCCATGTTGCAGCGGGCGTATGCGGCGCTCACGCAATTCGCGACGACCAAGCTAAACCTGTAGCGGCGCGTCTACGAGGGTCGGATGTATTAACTGCGACCCCGAACGCTTTCGGGGCCGCTACAGAAATAATGCAATTTGATCTTCAACCCCGCTTAACTGGCGAACTGCTCGAGCTGCGCCCACTACGGCGGGAGGACTTCGAAGCGCTTTTTGCCGCGGCGAACGACCCGCTGATTTGGGAACAGCATCCGGAAAGGGATCGCTACACACGCGAGGTGTTCCAAAAATATTTCGACGGCGCGATCGAGTCGCGCGGCGCGTTCGCCATTATCGAGCGCAAGTCCGGCCGCATCATCGGCAGCTCGCGCTACTGCCATCTTCATCTGGTCGCGAGCGAAGTCGAGATCGGCTGGACGTTTCTGGAACGCGCGTTCTGGGGCGGCCGCTACAATCGCGAGCTGAAAACGTTAATGCTTGATCACGCTTTCCGCTTCGTCGATCGCGTCGTCTTCGTTGTCGGCGAGAACAACATCCGCTCGCAAAAAGCCCTCCAGAAAATCGGCGCCAGGTTCCTCAAAAAATCCGACGCGCTCGAGCCCGATGGAAGCGCGCGTCTCGTCTTCGAGATCGAGAAACAAGATTACGTTCCAGCGGATCTGTAGCGGCGCTCTATGAGCGGCGGACGAATTCAGCGAAGGTGGACAGCGTTGGGCGAAATAATGCGACGGTCATAGACCGCCGCTACAGGCGCGGTCGCCAACTCGGCCACACATGATCAGCCGTCGTCTGGCGGAAACGGATAATTCTCAGCTTCTTTTTTGATCGAACCAGCATAAGCGAGGCTGATCAGTGCAAGCGGATGAGTAATGAAAAGAGTGCAGCCGTGAATCTGGCTGTAACGAAATAACCGATAGGACACTTCAGTGTATTTGCCGTGTTCGCCTAAGTAATAATGTCCTGCGCGGACAAAGCCGTTGGCGGCAGAACCGCCCAGATACTGCGATACGACCATAAACGCAAAGAAGTTTGCGAAACCAATTACGAAAATGAATATCGCAAGATCGCGCCTCTTCGTCGCATGCATCGCTCTACCAGCAATTGTTCGCCTTTAGTCTCCTGCCCATCATTTCGCACTCAGCAATTCATCCACCAACGGTCCAGCGTCGTAGACGTTGCGCAGCGCTTCGGTGATCGCGGCGGAATCGACGCTGACGGCGCGGGCCTGTTTGTCGCTGAAAATGCAGTCGAGGACCAGGGATTGAATGTTGCCGTCGAAAATGATGCCGACGAATTCGTTCGCCTTGTTCACGACCGGGCTGCCGCTGTTGCCGCCGATGATGTCGGCGTCGGAGACGAAATTGAACGGCGTGTCGCGGTTGAGCGCCGTGTTTTTGTCGAACCAGCGCTGGGGCAGATCGTACGGCGGTTTGTTCTCGTGCTCGGACGCGCGCTCATACAATCCGGCGAAATTTGTGAACGCGGAAATTTGCTTGCCGTCTTCTTCGTAGCCGCGGACCGCGCCGTAAGACAGCCGCAGCGTGAAGGTCGCGTCGGGATAATTGCTTGTGCCTTCAATGGCAAAGCGCGCCTTGGCAATGTCGGCATAGGCCTGTTTTTTAATTTCCTCCTGCGCGTCGTGCAGTTTGCGCACTTCACGGGCGGGACCGTCGATCAACCGGGCCAGATCGAGCATGGGATCGTGCGCTGCTTTCAACGCAGCCGCGCTCTTGCCGTAGAGGCTTTTGCGAAGATCGACATCTTTTAATTGCGTGCCTTTGACGAGTTGAACGGCGCGGGCGCGGGGTGATTTGCCGGCGAGGACTTGTTTCACGAGCGGATCGTTCGCCCCGAATTTCTCGGCGAAGTCGGCCATCGAGTCGGTCAGGCGCAGGATTTCGTAATCGTCGTAGACCGGTTCAGTCGAGAAGAGCGTCAACTCGAGTGATTCCTTCGCGCTGTCGCGGAAATCCGGGATGCGTTCGCCATTTGGCTTGGCGCGCTCGTCAACTGCGCGGCTGAGCAGACGCGCATATTTGAAGAGCGTGCCGTAAAACGCGCGCGGTCCGCGGTAGCCGACCGTGATCGGCCGCTCCATTTCGAGATAATCGTAGCGCGGCGCAAGCTTCACGATCTCGGCCTGCGCTTTCTTGATCCGGTCGTAAGCGCTGATTGTCGATCTTAGCTTCGGGTTTGCTGCGATCGCGTCGCGCAGCTTTTTCTCGCGCGCCTGGATCGCAGCCCAGATTTCGGGATCGAACAGCGCGGCGGCATAGCCGTCGTAACGCTTCCGATTGTTGGCGTCGCCGAAAATATCGTCGCGGGCCCGGCGCTCGTTTTCAAACGAACGCTGTCCCCACGAATTCAGCAACACTTCGCGACGATTGAACAGTGTCAGCCAGCCCGGCACTTCGCGGTCGCGCCGGTCGGCCATTTCATCGACGGTCAGTTGACGATCGGTGCGTCCCGGGCTGCCACTCACAAACGTCAGCTCGCCGTCACTCGCTCCGCGTGGATTCCATTTCAAGTAATTGTCGATCTTGGCGGGCTGTCCGTTTTGGTAGACGCGGAAGAAACAGATATCGAGATCGAAGCGTGGGTATTCGAAATTGTCCGGGTCGCCGCCGTAGAAGGCCATCTGCTGCTCGGGCGCGAAAACGATACGGATATCGTCATAGCGTTGGTAACGGTAGAGATGATAAGCGCCGCCCTGGTAAAGCGTGACCACGTCGGAACGGAGGCTAGTTTTTTCTTTGCTTTCCTTTTCGAT
>JBHEMD010000177.1:0-6892 GCA_046262735.1 Chthoniobacterales bacterium
AGCACGCTTGCGGCCGTCGCGCTCTACTATTATTCGCGCGAAGTCTTGCCGCTTTTCACCACCTACCTCGCAGCCGGAAATAATCCCGATCAACCGGGGCGGTTTTTGCAATGGCTCTATCCGCGCCAGCCGGTGAAGACCTACCGGATCGAAGGGCGATGGCTGGATATTGGGAGCAAGGAAACGCTCGAGAAGGCCAACGAGATTTTCGCAATAACGAGATCCGAATGACGAATGACGAAGAAATGACGAAGCCCGAAAAACTTTTCGTCAATTGAAACATCCGGGTTTCCTTCGCCATCCGTGATTCGTGCTTCGTCATTTTCGCCGTCCTTCGTCGAACTCGATCAGATCGAAATAAGTCTGGATATCGGCGCGACCTTCGCCGCCAGCTTGTTTCAGGAAATGAAGGAAGCGGGCCTTTTTCGCGGCCGTATCGGGGTGACGGGAGATCATCGCCCAGTTCCATCGCTCGATTTCTTCAGCTGAACGCTTCGCCCCGTGCTCCTGCACCCAATGCAAAATCTCGTCGTCAGTGTTGAGTCGGTTCGCGGTTTCCTCGAACGCGTCGCCATCCAATTTGAGAAAGGCGAGTAGATGCCTATCGAAGCCGACGGTCTTGTAGTTGTATCCGTCGAGCAGGCCCTGGCGATGGAGCCGCGCTTTGTCGATCAAACGCGGGAGATGAACATAGCCGCCGAGTTTCTCGTACGGACTACGAGGATGCGCTTTCCGAGTCGACGCCAACTTAAATCGCAGGGAGCGGCTGGACGGCCGCGGCCGGTAAGGGCGTTTCGCGCGCCGGCGCAGCCGCCGGTTTCTCCTTCGGCAACAGTTCGGCTTGAGTCAGGTTCGCCTGCCCGATCACGAGTTGGCCGGAAAAGATTCCGCCTTTATCGATGGTGATCGATTTGGCGGTGACGTTGCCCTCGAGCAAGCCAGTCTTGTGAATGTTGACCGCGCCAGTGGCGATGATCTCGGCGGACATGCGCCCCTTGATGTCGATGTTAGCGACGCGCACGCGCCGGAAACATTGCACCTCCGCTTTGCGCTCGACGCAGACGTAATTGGCAACGAGACGCCCGGGAATTTTGCCCACGAAATCGATGGTGACAGACTCTTCGCACTCGAGGTTGCCGCGCAGTTTGCCTTCAACCAGGGCCGAGCGGCAAACGACGCTGGTGCTACTGAGATCGCCTTTCGAAGTGAGGTGGACCTCGCCGCGTGTGCGGATCGAGCGGCTAAAACTGGTCGTAATTTTGTAATCGCGCAGATCGATATGTGCGCTGCAACCGGGGCAATTGGTCGACATGCTCGCATCGCTGACCTCGTGTTTGCGTTTGCACTCAAAACACGCTACCGCGCGCGTGCGCGGTTTGTTCCAAAGCGCCCCGAGCTTCGGAAATGCGGAAGGCTCCCGCGCGGCTGCCGGTTCGGCTTCCTTGACGCGAAGCTTTAGGCCGGCTTTGGGGGCGGCCGGCGCGAAATAGCGGCCGCACTGCCGGCACATCGTGCTCTTGGCCGCCGCATAATCCATCTGCTTAAAACCACAGTGTGGACACTCCACACTGACTTTGGCAGGCGACAGCTTGGCCACGGTTGCGCGGAGCGAAGCCTCCTCTCGTTAGGGACGCGCGCCGCCGAAGGCGGCTTTGACCGGCTCTTCGTGCCGGAGAACTTCCGGCCGACTCGGCATCGGTTTGGATACGCTGGTGCCGCTGGTCACTTCGGATTTGCCAATGAAAGTTGCGCCTTCTTCGATGACAAGGCGTGCCGCTTTGAGGTCGCCCTGCAGCGTGCATTTGGCCCTCAGCTCGCAGCGCTCGGCTACGGTGATGTTGCCCTGCACTTTGCCGAAAACTGTGATCGATTTGGTCTTAATTTCGCCGCGGATATCGGCGTTCTCACCGATCGTCAGCACACCATCAGAATTGATTTCGCCTTCGACTTTCCCGTCGATGAGCAGCTCCTTTTGGAATTTAATCGAGCCTTTGATTTCGACATCGCTCGAGAGGACGTCTTTGCCAGAATGTTCTGCCATATGTTTTTGGTAATCGGTTGTTGATGGTGATGGTTTCGGTTGATCGCCGCGCCCGAATCGACTCTGATCCTCAGCCGGTATGGGCAGCGAAGTGTCGCCAATCGGCTTTTGCGGCATGAACTTTTTCAACACGCGTTATTATCGTGAGGTGGATGATTTCTGTCAACGTAATCCCAAAGAGATTCACCGTAAATTCACCGCTATTCACCGGTTACTCACCACCACCCGGTAAAGTTTGCCCGCGCCGTTTTGGCCGGAAAAGCTCAGAAACAACGGCGCGCGCGCAGGTGTACGATCGAGCGCGAAGCAAACCGCGGGACCTTGCGGCACCGAGACACCCAAAATTTTCTCGGAATTTTGCGCGACACGCTCCGCATCATAGGCAACGACCCAGGCGACCTCGTGTTTGAGCAAAATTTCGCGCGCAATCTGCCAATCGTGGGCCAGAAAGAAGCGCGCCGTGTCTGCGATCCCCTCGATGCTCTCATGCGAACTTCCGGCTACACCAGGTTGGCCCGACCAATAGGCGATCGGTGGCGAAATCCACCACGGCGCCAGGAACGCACGCTTCTCTGGCGACCGCAAAACCAAGGCCAGATCGCGCAGTTGGACTGAGTCATTCCGTTGCTGCACGCGCCGCGCGTAGGCGAGCTCATCCGGCCACAGCCGCTCATCCCACGCGTGCGCGACCGGGAACATCGACAGTATGAACGCGACCCAGACCGCGGCGCGCGATTGGATCGGTTCGAGCAAGACAGGTAGCGCAAGCGCGAAGATTACTGCAAAAAAATACGCCCAGCGCGCCTGGCAGATGGTGAGCAGATACGTCGCAATCAGCAGGCCGATGACAAATATGGGCTTATGCTGGTCTGCGCCGTTCATGCTCTTGCTCCAGCGCGTCCAAATAAGAATCGGCGCAATGACAATCATATAGCCGACCCAGCGGAACCAGATCGGATCCAGCGGCGGCACACGGGCGAGCTCACCAATCGCGCGCGCCCAGTTTTGGAAAATTGGATCGCGCGCATAGAAGATGGACAAGGAGGGAATCCGGCGCTCAATCAGCAGCGCGACTCCGATCACTGCGGCGAACACGATCCAACCGATTCGGCGGTGCCGGCCGAACGTAAGTTGTCGATCTTGGGTCCTGAAGAGCATGAGCAGGAGGATGAGCAAAAGCAGGACAAACGGTTCGTAGGCGGAAACCCAAATCGCCAAACCCCACGCGATCCCACTGGCGAGACTCCAGTTTCGCGACGGTTCGATGCGCAGTGTCCATTCGGCGCAGATCGCAATTGTAACGAGCAAGATCAACAACGACTGGTGATCCGGCCGGCCGAGCTCGCCGCCATGAACGAGAATCGGGCTGACCACGTAAAGGATCAGCAGCCCCCAGCGGTAACGAAACCGCATCCGCCGCGACCACCACCAGAGGAACCAACCGCCGCACAACGCGAGCAGGGGCGAGACGAATGCACCGGCGAGATCGAGCGCGTGCGCCGTAAACGGCGCGAGCAAGATCGACAATGCAACGATCAGATAATCGAGCGGTGCGGTCGTGTGCGGCATCGTGCCGGTCGGAAAATCTTCAAAATCGTGATGACGCACGATCAAGCCCGGGTGCTCCGCGCACATGCGTGCCCGCGTCATCCGCGCGTAACAATCGGAATCGGTAAAGTAAACATTCCCGGCAACGAACACATCCCGGTAGTTGGCGCACCGCGTCGCGACGATAAGACTGCTCAGGATGAGGAGCTCGACAATACTTAGACCGATCGCCACGATTCGGACCACGAGTCGAGAATGGCAAAACGAAGATCGAAAATCGAAATCAAATCGCGCCTCAATAGTAGACTTCGTCCAACCGTAACGCGTGAGTCGCGTGCGCATCGATTACTCGCGCTCAACGCGGCAAAACAAGCTGAGCGCGTGGTGCCGATGTTTGAAAAAGAGCGCGCAAACGATGATCGGCCGCGCCGAGCGGTCGAAGCGATCAGAGCCTGGGCACGCGGGCAGCGTGAATTGGGAATGGCAGAGGTCCGCAGGCTCGCACTCGGCTCGCACGCCGCCGCCCGCCTTGCCAAAACCGATGCGGCAAGATTCGCCGCGCGCGCGGCCGGTCACGCTGGCGCCACCTGGCACGTGCCCACCCACGCCACGGCTGTCATCGTCTACGTTCGAAAAGCCATCCTCGCGAACCAAACGTAACCCAAGCGCAAATTGGGCCTGGCACTTGCTCCAAGATCGACAAGAACGTTCGCCCATCCCATGGACCACGAGGAAACAAGCGTCGCGACGATCACTCCTCCGGAAAAAAAATCCCACCTCCTCCATATCATGCATGTGGACGACGATCGGGACTTGCGCCTGCTCATCTCCGCGTCGTTGCGAGATTTTGGTTATTTTGTAGCCACCGCCGGTTCGGTGGCGGAAGCCTTGCAACTCGCGAGAGAACTCAGATTCAACCTCTTTATCCTCGATGTGCGACTGCCCGATGGCACCGGCGTTGAGTTGTGCCAGGAACTGCAAGAACTGCAGCCCGGCGTGCCGGTGATTTACTACTCGGCCTACGCCAGCGACGAGGAACAAAAGGCGGCGCTCTCCGTCTGCGGGGATGCTTATCTCAAGAAGCCGGTCTCGGCTGAATATCTCCAGCAAACAATCGCCCGGCTGCTGCCTGAGGCAGCCATAGGATCGCTCGATTCTTGATCGCGACCGGCCTGTAGCTCAGTGACCTGCTCCTGAAGGCAGAGTTAGAGCAAACCCAGAAGCTTTCGGGGTTGGTCATCAGTGGTTCGCCATGCTTCATTCGGAATAGCACGGGCCTGTAGCTCAGCGGTTAGAGCAGGGGACTCATAATCCCTTGGTCCCAGGTTCGAATCCTGGCGGGCCCAGCTCCGAATGTCTTCGCGGCTGCCACTTCGAAAGACACGAGATGCGTCTCCATTAACTACCGTGCCCGCGCGCCAGCAACGAATTGCTCGCCGGCACCAGGCGTTGTCCATTTCATCATGCCATCGGAGCGTGAGCGCATTGAGCTGAATCAAGTCGCTGTGCTGCTGCGCGCGGGCAGTCTGTTGCCCGAGTTCTGCGCGGCAATCGCAGACCTGCGCCGAGGATCTGACGCGGGCGGAATCGGTCCGCGGGGAATGTTTTTCTTTTACCTGGCGGTCCGCCCCTCCGCGCCGCGGCAAATCCTCGAGTCTGGGCGAATGCGTGGCGGCAGCACTTTAATGCTGGCGCGCTGTTTTCCGCAGGCGCGGATTGTGAGCGTGGAATTGGACCGCGATCCGGCGCACGCCGCTGTTGCCGAAGCCCGGTTGAAGCCGCACGGGAATGTCGAACTAGTCTATGGCGATTCGCGCGACATTTTGCCGAAGCGGCTTCAACCCGGCGACGCGGTGCTGATCGACGGCCCGAAAGGGTTTCGTGCGCTGAAACTGGCCGTGCAACTTCTGCGCACGGGCAATCCTTGCGCCGTTCTGATCCACGATTTCTACCCGCGCGAACCGGCGCGCAAGTTTGTCGAACGCTACTGGCCCGGGGCGTTCTTCAGCGACGACCCGGCCTTCACGTCGCATTTCCGCGAACTAAACGCGCGAATCGGCCGCGATCCGGATTCCAAGCATTCCGTGTCGCCGTTTGTCTGTCTGCCGCCGGGGTTGCCCGCGCCGTATCCGCTCCTCGTGAGTCGAATAATTCGCGATCGCGCACTGGCAATTGCGCGCTCGAAACTACGCCGATTATTGCGTCGTCGTCGCTAGGCGTCTTCGTTCAAACGTTCGGCGAGGTAGCCGTCGAAATCGGGCGCATCAGCCTTACCCAGCACGTGTTTGATCCAGGCGTCACGTTCGAAGGCTTGCAACCGCAAATCCCACACGCAAACCGACGAGTCGCCCGGCGCTGTCGGGCGCAGCTGTGCGGGATCGTTGTCACGCGAGAGAAACACACGGTGAAACAGCTCGTTTTCGTTGCCCCAAAAATCGACAAACACAAAACAGGCGTCGCGGCCATCGTGCACACCGATGAAACCGACCTTGTAATTGGGCGCCGTTTCCTTGGCCAATTGCTCCGCCGCAATCCGTTTCGCAGCCGACACCAGCTCCTGGCGCGGCAACTCGCTGTCGAACGCGACTCCGTAAAGCTTCATCCGCCACACGTTGCCCGCCCGATCCGGAGCCGCCGAAATCAATTCAATGAATCGGAACGACCGTGTGGCGTATCGGTGCATAATGGTGCAACTGCGCTGGCTCGCGAACAATACCAAGCAAATCGCACAATGCCGTCTTCACGATCTACTTCGCTATACAAACGTTCTTTGGCTCGGTGAAGAAGCGGAGCGCTTCTTCGCCGCCTTCGCGGCCGACGCCGCTTGCTTTCATTCCGCCGAAGGGAACGCGGAGATCGCGGACGAGCCAGCAGTTTACCCAGACTGTGCCGGTGTGGATTTGTTCGGCGACGCGGTGAGCGCGGTTGAGGTTTTGCGTCCAGACACTCGAGGAGAGGCCGTAATCGACGTCGTTCGCGTAACGTATTACTTCGTCTTCGCTGTCGAACGGCGTGATTGTGACCACTGGGCCGAAAATTTCTTCGCGATTCGTGCGGCAGGCGACCGGAAGCTCGACGATCACCGTTGGCGAGAAGAAATAACCATCGCGCGTGCGTTCGTTCGGCGGATTCGGTGATTCGCCGCCCAGGGCGATTTTGCCGCCTTCTTTCTGCGCAAGATCGACATAAAATTTTATTTTATCGAGGTGCGCTTTGTTCACGATCGCGCCCTGCTCGGTTTTCTCGTCGAGCGGATCGCCTTGGAACAACTGTGCCGTTCTTTCGATAAACGTTTTCGTGAAT
>JBHEMD010000178.1:0-4225 GCA_046262735.1 Chthoniobacterales bacterium
AGCCCGGCGTGCTCGATCCGCGGCCAATCGCAACTTCTTCGTGCCGTGCTTTGCCTTGGGCTTCTAACATAACCTCCAAATTCGTCGCTGCGGTTTGCAGTTCGAACTCCAAGTTAGACACCCGGGAAGTGAAAAAGTTAAACGGAATCAGCGCGAAAATCGCGATTCCGAGACCGCACGCAGTGGCAATCAGCGCCTCAGCGATACCGCCGGTGACGGCAACCACTGCGATTTCCTCAGTTCCGAGAGCGCCGAAGGCCTTGATGAGTCCAGTGACCGTTCCCAACAACCCGAGCAAGGGCGCGAGCGTGACCAACGTGTCCATCACGACGAGGAATCGTCCGGCACGTTTGATCTCGATACCCGCCGCAACCTGCAACGCGCCCTGCAACGACGCGTGTTGATGGTTCAAACCGTTCCACATCATTCGCAGAACAGGATCGCGTGAATCTCGGGAAAGCCGCGAGGCCTCCGCGACGTCGCCGACTTCAATCGCGGTGAAAACTTTCTCGACCCGTTTTGGATCGCGCCGGAACCAGCGCCCCATCCACCAAAAGACGCGCTCGATCACGACCGTGAGCGCAACGATTGAAACGATAAGGATCGGCCACATGATCGGACCGCCCTTGCGGAAATTGTGGATCAGGAAATTGCCGGTTCATACTCGCGGTCCCCAAACGCCGCTCTCGGCCGCCGGAGATCCACCCGGGGCCGGGCTCAGTGTCGCGGTGACCGAGGCACCGGGCGCAGGCGACCCCGCGACTGGTCCGGCCGGAGGCGCGCCCGGCGGCGGAACCGGGACATTCGGATTCGCGGGTGCGCCAACTTGCGGCGGCGCGCCGGCTTGCGGCGGCGCACTGGCGGGAGCGTTTGGTGGAGGCGGCGGAGGCGCCTGGGCGAAAGCAACGAATGCGATCAAACTGAGACAGAGAGTGAGGTATATTTTCATAGGTCTGGCAATTTGAGCCGGCGGCTCTGTTTCTGTGGAAATGTCTTTATCCCAAACCGCTTTAGGCCGAGTCGAGCAAAACTTTTCACCTTTGTTTATTGAACGTTTTCTCGCAGGCGAGGGTTGCTTCTTTATTTCGTATCATCTGCACCGAGAGGATGTAAAGCGTGTCGCCGCGACATCTGCCGGACCGGCCCGCAAGGCGCGCTCTGGGTGAAGATTTGCTAGCGCGCGTTAACCACGCCACTGCCCAGCTGCGGCCAATCGCCAATCTGCGCTTCCAATTCATCGCCGGCACGGATTGGTCCGACGCCGGAGGGTGTCCCGGTCAATATGACATCGCCGGGCAATAGGGTGAGGGATTGGCTCGCAAAGGAAACGATGTCGGCGACCGAGTAAATCATTTGACTTGTTCGGGCGCGCTGCCGCACCTGCCCATTCTGGCGTAATTCCAGAGGCAGATCGCGAAGATCGACATCGCTATAAACGAATGGCCCGATTGGCGTGTAGGTGTCGAACGATTTGCAGCGGCCAAATTGTTTTTCGCTCTTCTGCAGATCGCGGTCGCTGATGTCCAGGCCAACCGTGTAACCAAAAATGCAATCGCGCGCCTGTTCCGTGGAAACATTCTTCGCGCTTCGGCCGATGACGACGGCAAGCTCGACTTCGAAATCGGTTTGATGCTCCGGGTAGGCGATTTCAATCGTGCCGTTGTGCGGCAAGAGCGAACTAGGCGCTTTAAACCAGACGAGCGGGGTGCCCAGCGGCGTGCGTTTCATCTCGGCAATATGATCGGCATAATTCAATCCGACGGCGATCAGCTTCGACGGCGCGACTGGAAGATCGACATCTACTTCGGCAAGGTTGCGCACCGCGCCGGTTGTCTCAATTCCGCGCCAGTACGGTCCGGCGAGCACCTGCACTTCGTCGCCGCACACTTCGCCGTAAAACAACTGATTCCTCGATTTGAATCCGCCGAACGTGCGCATGGTTCCTGTCATCCTGAGCGAAATCGAAGGATCCCGTCATGCAAGCTTAAAGATAACGCGCCGGGATTCCTCGACTGACACTCGGAATGATGGCTGGATTTATTTCGCTACCAGGCCCACAAAATCGCGCACCGGTTTCTGTTCCGAAATGGAAAAAGCGCTTCCGTCGCGGCGTTTGAACCAGAACGCGCTCGAGGAGCCGCCGTCGAGATTGAGCGCCCGCCAAATCTTGAAATCGCTCCCGAGCGGTGCAGTCAAAATTTTCGAGAGATCGCTCAGCGTGACGTCGGAACAAAATCCGAACGCGACCCGATCGTCCCGCGCGACTGCGACAAAGGTGCGCCGCGCGACGCGCGAATTCTCCAGCCCCCTGACTTGCTGACCGGCATCAACCAAAAAGGGACCGCATTCGATCGCGCCGTCCAATTTGGCTTTGGTTGAAAATTCAGCGACGCGCAGGATCTGAACGGATCGTGACGCGCTCGTCAGCACACCGCTGAGCAGGCGTGCGCGTTGGAGCGGCGCGACGGTTTTGCCATCGACAATGAGCAATCCGATCGGGTCGTACTCGGGAGTGAAGTACCCGCCATTAACGCCAGCCATGCAGTTTTGCCGTTGCATCACTTCGCCCAGATCTGCGCGCGGCTCGGACGGCTGATCGAACACGCGCAACTTCAATGACCTGCTCGAAAAAAGCGCTACTTCCAGGGACGCGCGATCGCCCGTGGCGCTTTCCTCGGCAACAACATAACGGTGCTCGAGCGACCTCGCCGCACCGGGCTCCCATTGGCTTGAGACGGGTCGCCACTCGCCCCGGGCCGCTGCGAGACTGACGAGAAGCAGCGCCGCGCTAAGCTTTCGCACTATACTTCTCAATGAGTGCGACGAAGCGCGGATCGCTGCGGATAAAATCCCAGACCGGGTTTAACTTCAGCACCGGAATACAAATTGGGCTGGGCCGTTGCAGCAATCCATCCAAAAGCGCCACCGTGGTCGCTGCGTCCCCGAAGATCGCGTGAATCTCGGCCGCCTTCGCCGTGATACCTGAACCGTCGAATGCGTCTTTTGTTTCGGGAAGGATTTGTTGCGCGCGCGCGATGGCCCCGAACGCGCCCTCTTTGTCGCCAAGCCAGGCCAAAGTTTCTGCTAATGCCACCTGGCCATCCGGCCCATTCGGGTTTTTCCGAATCAGGTCTTCGGCGAACTCTTTTGCTTTGAGTAGAGCGCTGTGGGCGCCCGCGGCGTCGCCGAGAAATTTCTTCATCGCACCGATGTTGATGTATTTCTCGCATGTCGCGCCGGGAAACGGCGTTAGAATAGAATCAGGCAGCTTCTCCGCTTCGGCGATTGCAGTCGTGAAATCACGTTGGAAAATCGCCAGCGCGATGCGCGCCTTACCGACTTTAGCTTGCAGGTCCGGAGTCTGGACCATGTTCTCCAAGTTTCGGACTGCGGCCTGCGCGACGCTCAGATCCCCGCGCGCTTCGAGGGCCAGCTTGGATTTGATTTCCAATGGGCCGAATGCGCCCGGGTCGGCCGCGAGCGCGCGGTCGATCGTTTTTTCGGCCGCGACCCAATTGCGCTGCATTTCGTAATTGATGGCGAGATTTTGCAGGACCCAGGGATCTTTCGGGCTAAGGCTCGCGGCTTTTTCGAGACTGGCATTCGACTCATCCCATTTGCCCTGGCGCCGCTGGATCGCGCCGAGCGCGAGATAACCTTCACCCTCGTTCGGCAAACCGCGCTGCGCGACCTCAAACTCGCGCGCCGCGGCCGCAAAATCGTTGTCGACATAGTAGTAGACAAAACCGCGAGCGAGGTGTGCTTCCGGCAAATCGGGCTGCAACTGTAGAGCGCGGTCGGCCAGCGACCGTGCTTTCGCCCGGCGCTCCTGATCTCCCTGGAAAGAGTGCACGATCCAGCTTTCCAGTTGCGAGTAGCGCGCCAGGGCCAGTGCGAAATTCGGGTCGAGCTCGATCGCCCGCTCATAGAGCTGCTCGCTTTCCTTCAGCTTGCCGAGATCTTCGACCGCTTTGCTCCACATGTCGTGCGCGCGGATGAACGCGAGATAAGCTTCGCCATTCTGGGTCGGCTTCTGTTCGATTTGCGCTTTCTCGGTCGGCGAGAGCTTAGCTTGAAGTTCCGCGGCAATTTTTTGGGCAAGATCGGTTTGGATGGCAAACACATCGGTCAGGTCGCGGTCGTAATCGCTGGCCCAGAGATGTTCGTCCGTGGTCGCGTCGATTAATTGCACGTTGACGCGCACGCGATTGCCGGCGCGCCGGAC
>JBHEMD010000179.1:0-4418 GCA_046262735.1 Chthoniobacterales bacterium
GTCTACAAGGGCAAAGTCAAGAACATCGAGATGGGCCTCAAGGCGATGTTTGTCGACATCGGCCTGGAGAAAAATGCCTTCCTGCATTTTTGGGACGCGATTCCCGCGGCGCTCGACAGCGGAATTGAGGAAATCGCTCGGCCGTCGAAAAAGCAGCGAAAGCGCATTACCGCCAAGGATATTCCAAACATTTACCCGGTCGGCTCGGACGTGATCGTGCAGGTCACAAAAGGCCCGATCGGCACCAAAGGTCCGCGCGTTACGACCAATCTGAGTTTTGCCGGGCGCTATCTTGTGCTCATGCCCTTCAGCGATCGTAGCGGCATCTCGCGCAAAATCGAGGACCCGAAAGAGCGCGATCGTCTGCGCAAAATTCTGCGCGAGCTCGATGTGCCCGACGGACTCGGCGTGATTATCCGCACCGTCGGAGAAGGCCAGCGCGCCAGATATTTTGTGCGCGACCTGCGTTTCCTGCTCGATCAATGGGCCAAGGTCGAACAACGGATCCGTCAAGATCCCGCACCCTCTCGCGTCTTCGAAGAACCGGACCTGGTCGAGCGCACCGTGCGCGATTTTTTGACCGAAGAGATCGACGAAGTTCTCTGCGACGATCGCGCTGCGACCGATCGCATGATCGACATGGTCGGCCAAATCTCACGGCGCGCGCGCAATCGCCTCCATTTTTACGACGGCGCCACACCGATCTTCGACACCTATGGCGTGCAAAAACAAATCGATGACGCCTTTCATCGCCAGGTGTGGTTGAAATGCGGCGGCTATATCGTGATCGATGAAACTGAAGCGCTCGTCGCCGTGGATGTAAATACCGGCCGCAATAAAGGCGGACGCGACGTTGAAAAGACCATCCTCCAGACCAACCTCGAAGCCGCGGCCGAGATCTCGCGGCAACTGCGGCTGCGCAATATCGGCGGACTCATCATCGCCGATTTCATCGACATGAAGAGCCGCAAAGACCAGCAGATGGTTTACAACCTGATGAAGGAACGGCTCAAGCGCGATAAGGCCAAGACTTTCGTCCTTCCGATTTCGCAGCTCGGGTTGATGGAAATGACGCGCCAGCGCGCGCAGGAGAGCCTGAGCGACACGATTTACGAAAACTGTCCCTACTGCGGCGGTCGCGGCCTCGTCAAAACTTCCATGAGCACGAGTGTCGAGCTCCATCGCACACTCAACACCGTCATGCGCAAATATCAGGATAGCATCCACGACATTCGCGTCATTTTGAACCCCGACGTGCTCAAGCGCCTCAAGGAAGAAGACGAAGACTTGCTCATCGAACTGGAGCGGCGTTATGCCGGGCGTCTCAGCTTTCGCGGCGATCCGACCTACCATCACGAGAAGTTCCTCATCACTGACGCGAACAGCGGCGCGGAACTAAAACCCTGACGCGGCGCAACTCCGACTTGATATTGGCCGTTTTTTGGCTAAAACGGCGAAATCCGGTTAAAACTGGAGCTACGTTTGAAAAGTGAACGCCCGTGCTGGCGGGAGCCGGTGCGGGAGAAACCTTAACCAACAAACAAAGGGAGAAAAAGATGAAAAGGTTGTTGCTCAGCGCGAGCATCATTGTGGGGTTAGCATCATTCACGTTTGCCGGGCCGGCGGCATACTCCGGCAAGGAAATGCAACAATTCACGGCGCCTGCGCCATGTCCGCAGTGGTACGCCGATTACGAATGGAATGTCGATCTTTGGGGCACTTACGTCTTTACCGACACGGAGTGGCTCAACGACAGATATCTCGAGACCGACCACGCCTGGGGTGGCGGCATTGATTTCAAATATTTCTTCATGCGTTACTTCGGCATTGGCTTTGAAGGCTGGGTAGTCGACGCCAATCAGGCGCGGGTCGGCCGCTTCATCGACTTCAGCGACGGCATCGATCAGCGCATCGTTCATCGCGACAACAACGCGATCGGTTCCGTGCTCGGCACTTTGACTTTGCGTTATCCGATCCCCTGCACGCGCTTTTCGCCCTACGTTTTCGGAGGCGGCGGCGGCATCTTCGGTGGCGGGCAACGCGCGCACAATGTGGCCGAGACCGAACCGGGTGAAGGCTTCGACATTATCCGAACACACGAGTTTTCCCACGGCCGAACTGAAGTGCTCGGGCAGTTCGGCGGCGGCCTCGAATTCCGCTTCACGCCCCACATTGGCTGGATGACAGACTTTAGCTGGAACGTCGTGGACGGCCCGGACAACAACTTCGGCATGGCCCGCAGCGGACTCACTTTCGCGTTCTAGGGAGCGCGCCGCGGTTTTTGCAAACGGCGGAACCGACTCGGTTCCGCCGTTTGTTTTTCCCCGGGTAGGCGAGACTCCGTCAAGCCGACGAATTTCACCTTACGCGTGCGCAAGATCGACAATCAGCCTTTGCGAATCTGTGCGCAGCCGCGAAATTGAACCTCCATGTCGTTTGCCGAAGTTCTCGATAATCTGCCGCTGGAAAAATCGCCGCTCGTCCGGCGATTCGAGGAACTGATCGCGCCCAAATCCGACGCCGCGCTCGAGCAAATGGCGCAGACCGCGCACGCGCGCACCCTGCAAAACTTCGGTTGCACGATGCGTCTGTTCGCGCCGCTTTATCTTTCCAACGAATGCATCAACAACTGTCGCTATTGCGGGTTCTCTCGCGACAATCCGATCCTGCGCGTCACTCTAAGCAAAGATGAGGTCGTTGCTGAAGCGCGTCATCTGGCGCGCCAGGGTTTCCGCCAGATCCTGCTCGTCGCCGGCGAACATCCCAAATTCATCAGCCGCGATTATCTCGCCGACTGCGTCCGCGCCCTTGCGCCGGATTTTTCGTCGATCTCGATCGAGGTCGGCCCGATGAAAACGGAGGATTACACGTCGATCGTCGATGCAGGCGCGGAAGGCCTGGTCGTTTACCAGGAAACCTACAATCGCGCGCTTTACGCAGAACTGCACACCGCCGGTCCGAAACGCGATTTCAATTTCCGGCTCGATTGCGTGGAGCGCGGTAACGCTGCCGGTTTTCGTCGGCTTGGTATCGGTGTGCTCATCGGTTTGACCCGCTGGCAGGATGACGCCGTTGCGCTTGCCGCCCACCTCGAATATTTGCTCAAACATTGCTGGCAGGCACAGCTCACCGTGAGCGTCCCACGCTTGCGACCTGCCGCTGGCGGATTTCGCCCGTTATTTTCGATGAACGACCGCGAGCTGGCCCAATTGGTGTGCGCGTTGCGCATCGCGTTTCCGCAGGTCGGGATTGTGTTGAGCACGCGCGAACGGGCCGCGTTGCGCGATTCGCTCGTTTCGTTAGGCGTGACGATGATGAGCGCCGGCAGTCATACCGAGCCCGGTGGTTACACCCGTCAGGGCCGCGAACACTTGCACCAGACCGTGCGCGGTCGCATCGTCGCGCCCGAATTCCAAGATGGCGAAGACGAAGTCGCAACCGGCCAGTTTGAGATCAGCGACGACCGTTCCCCCGCCGAGATCGCCGCCCTCCTCCGCCGCCGCGGCCTCGAACCGGTGTGGAAAGACTGGGACCAGGCGCTTACTTCCTGCAGCGGCGGTCAATGACCGCCGCTCTACTCGATCAAGACGGATGAAAATCTCTCTTAACGGCGAAAAAGTGGACGCCCGCGTTGATGAAACGGTGGCTGGCCTGATCGAGCGCCTTCAATTGCCCCCGCAAACAATTTTGATCGAGCATAACGGCGTCGCTCTCCATCGGCAGGAATGGCAGCACCGCTCGCTGAGCGAAGGCGACCAAATTGAATTCCTCCGCGTCGTTGCCGGCGGCTGAAGTCAGGCGCTTGCTCTGACAACGACGCGCATGCCGTCGCTCTCGATCACAGTGATCGGCGTGTTGGGCGCGACATATTCGCCTTGGGTGACGACATCGATGACGTGATCAGCGAAACGGGCTTTGCCGCTCGGGCGCAAGATCGACAATGAGACGCCTTCAGTGCCGGGCGCGAGCGCCAGTGCCGTGGCGAAGTGGCGCGGCGCGCCGGCAAACGATGGACCCGGCGGATTTGAAGTCATGAGCGCGAAGCGTCGATAAATGCTCGTGCGCGGCAAATAGCGCGCGAGCAGGGCAATCACGATCGCAGCCGCGGTCATCGCGAGGAAAAGATTGAGCAACGGGATCGCGAGCATTCGCCCGGTCGGGAAAAACGTTTCGCCGGGATAGCGGTCAATCATCGCCCAGAGCAGCGACGCTAGCATCAAAAAGACGCCGACGACGCCGAAAACGATTGTCGAATGGGCAAAGAAGAGGATCTCGATAATCACGAGCACCATTCCCAAAACGAAAAGCGCAACGACTTCCCAACCGGCTAGTCCCGCGAAATAGTGGCCGAGGAAAAAGAAGGCAAAGCAGATCGCCGAAAAGATTCCAGGCCAGGTCACACCGGGAATTTTGAATTC
>JBHEMD010000180.1:0-5717 GCA_046262735.1 Chthoniobacterales bacterium
CTGGGTGTTGGGTCTGGCCGCCGCGCTCAGCTGGATCTTTCTTCCGTGGCTGGAAATTCTCACCCGGATTCGCACGCTGCGCTTGCCGAAGGAAAAACAACTCCGCCCCAAAACGCCGCCCTCATCCGACGTCTTCCCGAACCTGAACGAGATTACGCGAGAGATTGAAAACGAAGGTTTCATCCACGTGAACGACGCCGGGTGGGATTGGGAGGATTACCGGCAATTCTTTCGCCTTTTTTACAAGGATGACGACCGTGCCCAGGCGACGATTTGCTTGAACGAGCAGAACGACCTTTCGTTTTATTACCTCCGCATTTCCTCGCGCTCGCAAAACGGCACCATCTGGACGACTTGGAATTACCCGCTCTCCTACGGCCTCAAGTTGACGCCGCAGTTTCGAATCAATCGACAACGTCCCGATCAATCCTTCTGGCAGCTATACCAAAGCCACCGCGAGTTTCTCCGGCGCAACCGGGTTGACGCCCGTTCGGTCGATCCGCTCGACGAAGAGCGCATTCACATGGAAATGGAAAAAGATTTGCGGGACCAAATCGCGCACAACATCGACAAAGGCGTGCTCAAACAAACCGCCGACGGCGACGTGAAATATTCCTGGCGCGGAATGATCTATCTCTGGTGCCAGTTTCTGCTCGATCTCGTGCGCCTCTAGAAATGTGGGAGGGACCTTTGTGTGCCGATCATCGCGGCGCTGAGGCCGCCCCCACATTCCGATCACACCTTCATAATCTCCGCTTCCTTGTGCTTGAGATGATCGTCGATCGATTTAACGAAGCGGTCGGTCAGCTTCTGAATTTCGGTTTCGAGATCGTGGAATCCATCTTCACTCAATCCGCCGGCAGCTTTGAGTTTTTTCGCCTCGTCATGGGCGGTGCGCCGGTTGCTGCGCACACGAACGCGCGCTTCCTCGGCCATTTTCCCTAACGAACGCGCCAGATCTTTGCGCCGTTCTTCCGAGAGCTCGGGGATTGGGAGGCGAATCACTTTACCGTCAACCGCCGGTGTGATGCCGATCCTCGATTCCTTCAGCGCGCGCTCGATGTCCTGCACGGTACCGGCGTCGAACGGTTGCAGCACGAGCAGGCGCGCCTCCGGCGTGGTGATGAGCGCCAGTTGTTTTAATTTCATTGTCGAGCCATAGGCCTGCACGTCCAGGTTCTCGACCAGCGCGGGCGAAGCTTTCCCGGTGCGGACGGCGGCAAACTCGTGCACGAGATAATCGACGCTTTTTTCCATCGTCATCTCGGCCTCGAGGAGAATGTCGTCCCGGCTCATGCGCTTGATTTTTGCTACGGCACCGCTTCGTCGCAAACCAGCGTGCCGACTTTTCGAGCGAGCACGGCGTCGCGAATATTGCTCGGGTTGTTCACATCGAAAACGATGATCGGAATTTTATTGTCCATGCAAAGGCTGAACGCGGTCGAATCCATGATCTGGAGACGTTTGGCGAGCGCTTCGCTGAAACTGACGCGCTCATAGCGTTGCGCGTTTGGCTCCTTGTTCGGATCGCGATCGTAGACGCCATCCACCTTTGTCGCCTTGAGAACGACATCGGCCCGAATCTCGCTCGCGCGCAGCGCCGCGGTCGTGTCGGTCGAGAAATAGGGGTTACCCGTGCCGGCGGCAAAAATCACCACGCGTCCCAGCTCGAGATGACGAATGGCCCGGCCCAGAATGAAGGGCTCGGCGACGTTTTTCATCTCGATGGCCGTTTGCACGCGGGTCTCAACTCCGATCCGCTCGAGCGTGCTGCGGAGGGCCAGTGCGTTGATGACGGTCGCGAGCATGCCCATGTAATCGGCGGTGGTGCGATCCATACCGCGGTGCGACGCGGAGAGCCCGCGCCAGATGTTGCCGCCCCCGATGACAACCGATGTTTGCACGCCCAGATCATGCACTTCCTTGATTCGCATGGCGATCTCGCGCACGACCGGCGGCGAGATGTTATCGCGGCCGCCGCGCTCCTGCATGGCTTCGCCGCTCAACTTGAGCACGATGCGTTTGTAGGCGGGCGCGTCCGGTTTCATGGCGGCGGATAGTGATCAAACCCAAACATGTCGATCTTGGAAAGCAAAATGGTGCATCGGTAGGGCGAGACTCTGTCGAGGCGACGAATTTTTCGTTCCCCACCGATTAGCGCCGACCGCGCAAAAACTCTACTGCGGTCATTCGCTTTTTTCCTTCCAGCTGCACCTCGTTCAGCGACAGCGCGCCTGTTTCGGCGGCGACGACGAGCTGATTTGCGCTTCGCAAAATTTCGCCAGGTTTCCCGCGAAGATCGACGATCGATGCAGAAAAGATTTTCAGATTTCGCCCATCCAGCTTCATGAACGCGCCCGGCCACGGATCGTAAGCGCGAATCTTTCTTTCGATCGCTTCGGCCGGTTCATTCCAATCGATTCGGCCATCTTCGCGCGTCAGTTTTCGCGCAGAAGTCGCGTGCGTTCTGTCCTGCCGAAGGCGCGGCGCGCTGCCGCTGCCGAGCAAGCGCAATGATTCGAGCAACGCTTCGGGCGCAATCTGGGCGAGGCGATCGTGTAATGTGCCGCCCGTGTCGTCGGGCAGGATGTCGATCTTGCGTTGCAGCAAAATGTCGCCGGTGTCGAGATCCTCGTCCATATACATGACGGTGATGCCGGTCTCGCGATCGCCCGCGGCGATTGCCGCTTGAACTGGCGCGGCGCCGCGCCAGCGCGGCAACAGTGACGCGTGCAGGTTCACGCAGGCGATGCGGGAAATTTCGAGGACATCGCGCGGCAAAATCTGGCCGTAGGCCATTACGACAATCGCGTCCGGCTGCAGCGCCCGAATTTGCGCGATCGCTGCGGCGTCTTTGATTTTTTGGGGTTGCAGGATCGGCGCGCCCGGCTCCGCCTGTCCGGCTCGGACTCGCGCCCTACCAATCAAGAATTTTTTGATCGGCGATGGTTCAATTCGTTGCTCGCGACCGACCAACTTGTCCCCTCCTGTGACGATGCCGACGACGTCGTGTTCGGCTGAGCCCAACAGCGCCTGCAATGTCGGCACACCAATCTCGCCGGTAGCGATGAAGACGACGCGCATTGGCGCGCTACTGCGGGAGGTCGATCGTAGCGCGACGTGCACGGCGCGCGCCGATCGCCTGCGTCATCAATTTCTCGCCCGCTGTGACCTCGCGTTGCCCTACCGACGAAGCGCAGCCGGTGCAGAGGTAATCGTAAATTTCGCGGTCGGGCAGGACCAGGAGCAGCCGCTCGCGCACCGGCATGCTGGCGCGGCACTTCTCGCAATAAAGCGCCGACGCGGTGAAATTCTCAAACTGCGGCTGGGTGTTGCTTGAGGCCATTTACGCTCGCTAAAATGTCGAATAACACTTTGGCGGGCGGCTGCGTGGCGTCAATCACCGTGACGCAATCTTTGGGATAATAGCCGAGGACCGGCTTGGATTCGGTCGCGTAAATGTCGAGCCGTTTTTGAATGACCTGCTCGTTGGCGTCATCGAGTCGATTGTCCTTGAGGGCGCGCTTCTTCAGGCGCTGAAAGAGCGTGTCGCGATCAGGGCAGGAGAGGTGGAACACCCTTTGCACGTCGATCATTTCTTCCATGATTTTGGCCTGGCCGACGTTTCGCGGGATCCCGTCGAGCACGAGAATGTCGATATCGGGCTTGAATTTGTGCCCGTCTACCGCCGCGTCGATCGCTTCTTTCCAAAGCTCGACCGTGACATCGTCCGGGACGAGCTGGCCTTTGCTCGAATATTCGAGGAACGCCTTACCCACTTTGGTGCGGGTATCGATCGAGCGGAAGACGTCCCCGCAGGGGCAATGATAGAACCGGGGGATCGTGCCGAGGGTTTTGCCCTGGGTGCCTTTGCCGCTGCCGGGCGCACCAAAGAGGATGAAGGTGCTGTATCTCATCGCAAGGGGAATGCGTTTATACCCCAAACACTGCCGCATCTGCAATCGTCATTCCTCGACTCCGCTCGGAGTGACGAAGCGATTACTTCGCAGCTGCTAACGGATCGACGTTTACCCGCCGCCCGGCGCGATCAAAGCGGACGTTGCCATCGATCAGGGCGAAGATGGTGTAATCGCGGCCGAGACCGACGTTTCTGCCGGGTAAAAATTTCGTGCCGCGCTGGCGCACGATGATGTTGCCGGCGACGACCATTTCGCTGCCGAATTTTTTCACACCGAGCCGTTTGCTGACGCTGTCGCGTCCGTTCTTAACGCTGCCTTGTCCTTTTTTGTGAGCCATTGTGAGAAAGGTTGAAAAAGAAAATTATTCGTCGCTCTTTTTCGTCGCGGATTTCTTCGCCCCGAGGCTGATCGATTTGATTTTCACGCGGGTAAGCTTGCGGCGGTGGCCGACGGTGCGGTGATAACCTTTGCGCCGTTTGTATTTGAACGCGATGACCTTTTTGTCCTTGCGCTGTTCGACGACTTCCGCTGTCACTTTCGCGCCGGAAATCGATGGGCTTCCCTGCGTGACGTGTTTGCCATCGGCATGGAAGAGCACCTCGCCAAACGTGGCCGTTTTCCCCGCTTCGATATCGAGAAGATCGACATCGAGCGTGTCGCCTTCGGCCACTCGATACTGTCGCCCGCCCGTCTTGATAATTGCGTAAGCCATAAGCGCGTTTTTCGGGAGAAAAAGCCGCGCAAAATCCCACAGAAGTAACCTCCTGACAAGGCCAAACTGTAGCCGCGTCGCTATGCGACGCGCGCACGTTTCGCATGGCGAAACGGCTACAAATCGGCAACGACCAGCACAATCTCGCCCTTCGGCGAATGGGCTTGGTAATGCGCAAGCAACTCGCTCGCCGTGCCGCGCCGGAATTCCTCGAATTTTTTCGTCAGCTCCCGCGCCACGCACAATTGTCGATCTTGCAGGATTTCAATCGCGGCGGTGAGCGTTTTGATCAGCCGGTGAGGAGATTCAAAAAAGATTGTCGTCTCCTTGCGCGCAGCCGCCGCGCGGAGTTCGCGTTCGCGTCCGCCGCTTTTGTTGGGGAGAAAACCGGCGAAGAAAAATTTGTCAGTCGCGAAGCCGGCGCCGATCAGGGCCATTAGAACAGAGGACGGACCGGGCACAATCGTGAACGGCAATTCGCGCTTTATGCATTCACGAATAAGTCGCGCGCCGGGGTCGGACAGACCGGGGGTCCCGGCATCGGTGATCAAGGCGAGATTTTCGCCCGCGGCGAGCCGCTCGACCAACTGCGCAGTGCGCATCGCTTCGTTGTGCTCATGGTAGCTAATGAGCGGTTTATTGATCTGGTAATGTTTCAACAAGATCCCGGAGTACCGCGTATCTTCGGCCGCGATCAGATCGACTGTCTTCAGAACATCGAGCGCGCGCAGCGTGATGTCGCCCAAGTTTCCGATCGGTGTCGCCACAACGTAGAGCACGGTTGAGCATCGGACAGGAATCCGTTTTTCGCCACGCGATTGCGTTTTGACAGAGCCAAGTCGCTCGCTTGAAGCGAATTAAAAACTGAAAAGGAGACGATATGAAATTACCGAACTATCTATTGCTTTTACCATTGGTTTTCGCCGGTTGCGCCTATGAAGAACCAGTCGCCACGACGACAACGGTGACGCGAGAAGTAACGACGACCGGTCCGGTGGGCCGAGAAATTATTGCTACCTCGCCGCCACCGACTGCCCGGGTCGAAGTCCAAACAGTCGCGCCGGGACCTGGTTATGGTTGGACGC
>JBHEMD010000181.1:0-9136 GCA_046262735.1 Chthoniobacterales bacterium
GTTACAACGATGCCGCGCTCGATTGGTGGGCGGCTCGCATCGAGAAATGGCGCCTCGGAAAACAACCAGGGGACGCGCGGCTGGTAGGGACATCGCGCTGCAATGTCCGCGGACGCCGCAGCGCGGCGTCCTTACCCCGCGATGTTTTCGTTTACTTCGATAACGATGCCAAAGTCCATGCGCCGTTCGATGCAATTCGCCTGGCCAAACGACTCCGGGTCGATTGGTCACCCGCCGCCAGCAATTGGACGCCCGGCTTGCGTTAGGTGAAGTGCTAGCTTGAGTTTTACCGATGCGAATTGCACAGGTTGCGCCCCTTTATGAGAGCGTGCCGCCAAAGTACTACGGCGGCACCGAGCGGGTCGTCTCTTACTTGACCGAAGAACTCGTGCGTCAGGGGCATCAGGTGACGCTGTTTGCGAGCGGCGATTCGGTTACGGCGGCGCATCTTGTCGCCGCGTCGCGGGGTGCGCTTCGCCTGGACAAACGGTGCATCGACCAGCTCGCCCATTTTCACATCGACTACCTGCACTTCCCAATCACGCGGCGCAGACCGGTCGCGCACGTAATGACTGCGCGTCGGCCGCGGCAGCATTGATTTGGTACTCACCCGCCACAAATCGCACGTCGCGGTGGATGTGCTTCGCCGCGAAGGCGAGGTGCATGTGCTCGTCGTCAAGTGAATCGGACCGATTGTCGATCTTGTCAGCGTTGAGCAGGCGAATAAGGTAATCGGTGCAATCGCGCTGGATCATTGCATCGCCGGAAGAACTTAACGGCGGCGCCATTCCCTGGAGTGAAATCTGCGGCTCGCTTTGTATTGCGCGGCTGCTCTTTCGCAAAGGCTTCGCCAGCGCGGAAGAGGTGCAGACTTTTCTGCGGCCGCGTTTGAAATCGCTGAGCGATCCGTTTCTGCTGTCCAACATGGACGCAGCAGTCGGGCGCCTCCTCGCGGCGCTCGATCGAGGCGAGCGCATCGTGCTCTTTGGCGATTACGACGTGGATGGTGTCACATCGTTGGCGTTGCTCGCCGAAACATTGCGCGCATACGGCGCAGCTCCGGCGCTTTTTTTGCCGCTGCGAATGGAGGAGGGCTACGGGTTGAGCGCAGAAAGTGTCGAGCGCTGTTGCAACCAACATCAACCCCAACTCCTCATCGCGCTCGACTGCGGGACCTCGTCGGTCGCGGAGATTGTCGATCTTACACGACGCGGCGTCGATGTGATCGTGCTCGATCACCACGAGCCCAAGTCGGCGTTGCCCGATTGCGTGGCCGTTGTTAACCCGAAGATCGATGCCGAGTCGCCTTTTCAGTATCTCTGCAGTGCCGGGATTGTCTTTAAACTTTGCCACGCGCTCTTGAAGTCGCGTCCGATCGATTTCGATCTCAAGTCTCGCCTCGATCTCGTCGCGCTCGCCACGGTCGCCGATATTGTGCCGCTGCGCGACGAGAACCGAACGTTCGTGCAGCGCGGTGCGATCGAGATTGCAAGATCGACAAGAATCGGTCTGCGAAAGCTGATCGAAATCAGCGGGGTGAAACCGCCGATCTTTACTGAAGACATTGGTTTCCGGCTCGGGCCGCGCTTGAACGCCGCTGGCCGATTGAGCACGGCGGAAAAATCGCTACGCCTTTTGCTCACGCAGGATGAGAGCGAGGCCGTGGAGCTGGCCGAGTTTCTCGACCGGCAAAACCGCGAGCGGCAGGAAGTCGAAAAACAAATCCTTTCCGCGGCGGAAGAGAAAATCGAGCACGAGTTTTGCGCGACGGGAGACGCGGCCATTGTCGTGGCCGCGCGCGGCTGGCACGCGGGGGTGCTCGGGATCGTGGCATCGCGGATCGCGCACAGATACCATCGGCCGACGATTGTGATTGGGTTCGACGATAACGGCATCGGCAAAGGCAGCGGCCGCAGCATTGAAGGATTGAACCTGGTCGAAGCGTTATCGCGGTGCGCGGACAAGATCGACAAGTACGGTGGACACGAAATGGCCGCGGGTCTCAGCATTCAGGAGAAACATTTCGACGAGTTCGCGGCAAACTTCCGGCGCACCGCGCGCGAGCTTTTGTCCGACGCGCAGCTTCAGCGGTGTCAGCGGCTCGATCACGAAGTGTTGTTCTCCGAGCTGAGCTTCGATTTCCTCGACTGGCACGAAATGCTCCAGCCCTTCGGTAATGGCAATCCGCAGCCGCTCTTTTTCGCCGCGGCCGTGGAGCCGGTCGCGCCGCCGCGCCGGGTGGGCGAAAATCATCTCGCTCTGCGCCTGCGCCAGCGCAACTACCATCAGCGCGCGATCTTTTTTGGCGCAGCCGAGAATTCATTGCCGCCGCAGCCGTGGGACATCGCGTTTCGCATCCGGCCGGGTGAATACGAAAGGGAACGCCGGCTGGAGATGCAAATGGAAGCGGTCAGGGCAGCCGAAAGGATTTGAAGAAAGTCCCAAGTTGAAAGCACCAAATCCCAGACCCGAAGCTCCAAGGAAGCGCCAAGCACCAAGTTTCAAAACGAATAGCGCACCATCGCTTTTGGGTATTGGGGCTTGGGGTTTTTCTGGGATTTGGTGCTTGGAATTTGGGATTTTTCCAAATGCTCGATCCCTCTGAACGGCTCGAAACATTAGAGTGGATTCCGCGTCCGCGCTTGCTCGCGTTGCGCCGGCTCGGGATCGAGACGACTGAAGATTTGCTGACGCATTATCCGCGTCGCTACGAAGATCGACATCAGTTTCCGCGATTTCCGCGCGAAGAGAGCGATACGCCGATGTGTTTGTGTGGCGAAGTCGTGAAGACATCGCTGCGCCGGTTTGGCGGCTGGAAAAAAATTTTCGAAGCGACGTTGCAGGAGCCGAATGCGGACGCATTGAGCCAGCCGCTGGTGTGTCGCTGGTTCAACCTGCATTACATCCAGAAAATGATCGCCACCGGACAGCAAGTGGTCATTTTCGGAAAGCCGCGTCTGCGCGGCAGCCGTATCTGCATCGATCACCCCGAGTTCGAAGTGATTGAGAACAACGAGGAGATCCATTTTCGGCGGATCACGCCTATCTATCCGGCGACCGAGGGCCTGTCGCAGCGCGCGTTGCGCAGCATGATCTATCGCGTTCTGCAAGACCTCGATGGTGATTCAATCCAGACGCTATTGCCCGACGAACTTCGAAACGGCGCGCGCGCAGCGGCGATTCGCGCCATTCATTTCCCAGACAACTGGGAGTCACTCGAGACGGCGCGCGAGCATCTGGTCCTCACGGAATTTTTCGCGATGCAGATGCTAATCGGCTCGCGCCGGCTCCGATCGCACGCGTGCCCAGGCCAGGCGCATTGCGGCGGTGGTGAGCTGCTGGGCAACTTCGTGCAGGCTCTCCCATTCGATCTGACTGCCGCGCAAAAAAAGGTGATCGAGGAAATCCGGCGCGATCTGGCGGCAAAGCATCCGATGAACCGGTTGCTCCAGGGTGATGTTGGCTGCGGCAAGACGGTCGTCGCGATCGCCGCGATTTTGCTCGCCATCGAGGCCGGTTACGAGACGGCCTTCATGGCGCCGACACAAATCCTGGCCGAGCAACATTACGCCGTGTTACGCCGCTGGCTCGACCCGCTCGGTGTGCTAATGTCGATCCGGACTGCCGCGCGCCAGGAAGAAAGCGGGCCGTTGCCGCTGTTCACCGATGCGGAGAAACCTCAGGTCCTCGTCGGCACGCATGCATTGCTTTACGAAAATGTCGCGTTTTCGAATCTCGGGCTCGTGGTGATTGACGAGCAGCACAAGTTCGGCGTGGCGCAACGTGCGCGGCTGACCAGTCGCGAGCCGGTGCCCGACGTACTCGTAATGACGGCCACGCCGATCCCGCGCACGCTGACGATGACGTTGTATGGCGACCTTGATATTTCGACAATTGATGAGATGCCGCGTAACCGCGGGAAAATCATCACGGTCGTGCGCGAGAGCGCGAAGCTGCCTGAGGTGTTGACGTTTCTGCGCGGTCAATTGGAAGCGGGCCGCCAGCTTTATGTGGTTTACCCCGTCATCGACGAGAGTGACAGGCCGGACGTGAAAGCCGCGGCGGCGGAGTACGAGCTGTGGCGACAACGCCTGCATCCATTCACTTGCGAACTGCTGCACGGGCGTATCCCCGGTCCGGAGAAGCAGGAGATCATGGAACGGTTTCCCCGAGCAGAAGCAAAAGTGTTGGTCAGCACGACGGTGATCGAAGTGGGGGTAGACGTGCCGAACGCGACCGTGATGTTGATCGAAAATGCGAAACGGTTTGGCCTGGCGCAGCTCCATCAATTGCGCGGGCGGATCGGCCGGGGCGAGCACAAATCATATTGTATTCTGCTGACCTCGGGGCCCTCGACCGAGGCAACAGCAAAAATGGCGGTGCTCGAAAAAACGACGAATGGCTTTGAAGTCACCGAGGCCGATTTGGAATTGCGCGGGCCGGGCGACCTGCTCGGAACGGCGCAAAGCGGGCTGCCGACGCTGAAGATTGGCGACTTGAGACGCGACACTGATTTGATGCGCCGGGCGCGCACGGTTGCGATCTCGATCCTGCGCGACGATCCGGGGCTGGACGCTCCCGCCAATCAACGTTTCCGCCGTTTGATTGTCGAACAAGAGAACCGAACGTTTGCAAACGTGAGCTGATGAAAAATTTCGCCAAGTTATTGCTCTTCGTCCTGTTGCTGAGCGCTGGGATCTCATTTCTCTATGATTACCGGCTCAAACACGGCGGCCTGGATTTTGTTTCGCAGCGCACGCCGGAAAAATACACGCTCGCGTCGAACCCGAGCGTCGATTCAAAACAGATCGCGTCACTCGACGCGCTGAACCGCGAGCGGCGGATTTTGGTCAGCAGCGTCATTCCCTCGGTGGTCGCGATCAAAACGTCCAAGAAAATCAGCACCCGCCGGCCGTATGAGCTTGATCCGTTTGAATTTTTCTTTCGTAACCCGCGCCAGCATCGCAATCCCAACGATATGGCCCTGGTGCAAAATGCACTCGGCTCGGGCGTAATCGTGACGAACGAGGGCCACATCATCACGAACAACCACGTGGTCGATCAAGTCGATGAGATCGAAGTACAACTGAGCGACGGGCGGACGAAGAAAGCGCGCCTGGTCGGCGCGGATGCAGATGTCGATCTTGCCGTGCTCAAAATCGACGAACCAGGCCTCAAACCGCTCAAACTGGCCGATTCCGATACCGTGCAAGCGGGCGACTTCGTTCTGGCGATCGGCAATCCGTTTGGTTTCGAAGAGACTGTGACCGACGGCATCATCAGCTCGAAAGGACGACCGAACCGCAGCGACATGTTCGGCGACTTGCTACAAACCAATGCCGCCATTAATCCGGGCAACAGCGGCGGACCGTTGGTCAACCTGCGCGGCGAAGTCATCGGTATTAACACCGCGATCATCTCGGGCAGCGGCGGTTCGCAGGGCATCGGTTTTGCCATTCCATCGAGCATCGTCCGCACCGCGCTGGAGAGTTTGCTCAAGCAGGGGCGAATCATCCGGGGTTACCTTGGAATTATGAGCCGCGCGGCGCAGCCGGGGCAGAGCAGCGCGGAGACGGAAGGTGTGGTGGTCGATGAAGTTCTACCAGGATCGCCTGCCGCCCAGGCCCAACTGCAAAAAGGCGACGTCATCCGCAAATTCAATGGGCACGAGATCAAGAATTTTCCCTCGCTGCGCACTCTCGTCGCGCAGGCCGAGTTGAATAAAAAGGTGGAATTGGAAGTTTTGCGCGACGGCAAACCGATGAAGGTCACGACCGAGATCAAGGAGCAGCCGGTCGATTACCAGTCGGCGCGCGCGTTACCGAATCGGAATCAGCCGCAGGCTCCGCCGCAGATACCGCCGCGGCCGAACCAGCCGCAGCCCGGTGGCGGTGGCGGTCTCGACTCGATTCGTGTAACCGATTTAACGCCGCCGATGGTGCGCCAGCTTGATCTACCGAATAACGTGCATGGAGTCGTGGTCACCGATGTCGATCCTGACGGTGGCATCGCCGAGCTGCAAAAGGGCGACGTGATCGAAGAGATCAATCAGCAGTCGATCACGTCGGTTTCCGATTACAATAAAATTGTCGCATCGCTCGATCGCTCCCAACCGCAGATCCTCTCAGTCTGCCGCCACAGAATGCGATCGTTCTTGGTCATACGCCCTCAATAGCTCGGGCGCTCCGGCACCGAGGCGGTCTTCGCGACGCGCACGCAGATTCGCGCGCGCGGAGTCTTAATCGGCAAAATGAATAATCCGCGCGACGCGCAAGTCTAACGCCTCAAATCTCTAAACGATATGAAACGAACATTTCTTGCCCTAACGCTGTTGACTTTGTTCCTGCCAATTGCGCCTCAGGCGCGCGCGGCGGATTTCTCCCTTGATTTGTTTTACAATAACCTCAGCGGCGGCCAATGGATCGAAGCCGAGGGTTACGGCTACGGCTGGCAGCCCGAAGTGGCGGTCAGCAATCCGAACTGGCGACCTTACGCGGATGGTTATTGGGCCTACACCGATGTGGGCTGGACATGGGTCTCTTACGAAGACTTCGGTTGGGCCACTTATCACTATGGCCGATGGGCCCGGCTGGCTGATTACGGGTGGGTGTGGTTCCCTGGCGACAATCCAGAGTGGGGCCCGGCTTGGGTCTCCTGGCGTCATGGCGGCGGCGTTGTCGGCTGGGCGCCATTGCCTCCGCGCGCACCGGGAATCGCCTTTTCGGTTGGAAATATCGGCTTCGGCGTAGATGTCGAGTACGATATCGGTCCAGCCTACTACAATTTTGTCGATGTTCGTTACATCGGTGAGCCGGTCCTGCGCGATCGCATCTTCGCGCCGACCCAAAATGTCACTTACATCAACCAGACGGTGAACGTGACCAATATCACCACAACCAATAATGTCGTTTACAATTACGGTCCCGATTACAATACCCTGAGCGCGCAATCGAGCCGGCCCATTCAGCGTCTCAAGCTCGAGCGCGAGCAGAATGTCGACGCTACGACCGCGGTAAAGTCCGGCGCTATTACAAAGGTTCAGGGCGACAAGCTCGTTGTTGCTGCGCCGCAAAAGATTCAGAAATCAGCAGCCAAGCTGCCTCCACCCCCGGCCGTGAAAGCAAAAGTAGCGCAGCCAAAAGTCGAGAAAGGCTGGGCCGGTGTCGCGAACGAGGCCGAGGTAAAGCAGAAGATCAAAACCGAAGACCACAAAACCATTCCCCCGCCGACTGGCGCAGCTGCAGTCGGTCGAGCAGCACCGGCGGCACCCGCTCGAGCTGTGGCTTCACCAGCAGCCGCCGGCGTTGCTGCGCCGGCTGGAGCTGCGGCTTCTCCGGCCGCCGCTGCCGCGGCTGCACCGTTTGAAAAGGGCAAGGGACGAGGGCGCCACGCGAAGCCGGGTGAGCCTCAGCCAGTTCAGCCGCGTCAACCAGCTCAAGCAGGTCAAACCGCCGCGCCTGCTGTCTCTCCCCAAGAGAGTGCTGCCCCAGCGGGAGCTCCACCTGGCAAACAAAATAAAGGGCGACATGGCGAACGTCCTGGTGAACAGCTTGGCGCAACGACGCCGGCTGGCGCCCCGGCCGGAAGTCCTGCCGAAGCCCTACGTCCCCACGGCAAAGCCAGAGGCATGGAGCGCGGTATGCCTCCTCAACCTCCAGAATCCCCCGCTGGCGCGCCTAACGAGCCGCCACGCGGGAAACACCGAGGACCGCCAGCAGCAACGCCGTCGCCTTATTCCGGTGGCGGCCCCGGCGCTGGCGCCGAAAGGGCCACCCAATCGAGCAGATCGAACCAGAATGATCGCATCGGGGTACCAGCCGGCGGACCGGGACGTGGACAACCACCCCAAGGTGAAAGTGCCGGGCGCAGACCGCCAGGCGCGGCGGCACCAGCTTCGCCTGCGGCTGCAGAGCGCGGCCCCGGAAAGCCGGAACACGGAAAGAAAAAGGGCGAAAGTTCTCCCTCACCCAGCCCCTATTGATCAACAAAATAGTTTCAGAGCGGCCCCGGCTTGAAAGTCCGGGGCCGTTTCGCGTACACCGGCGATGTGGGCTGGGGGCCTGTAGGGGGAAGCTGATAGCTTCCCCGGGACGACAACGTCGTCCCCTACAGCAACTCGGCAATCTGCACCGCGTTAAGCGCCGCGCCTTTGAGCAATTGATCGCCCGACACCCAAAGCGCCAGCCCGTTTTCCAAAGCGCAATCGATTCGCACGCGGCCAACCTCGCAATTATCTTTTCCGGCAACGCTGAGTGGCATCGGGTAACGATTGTTTTGCGGCTCATCAACGAGTTCGAGTCCGGGCGCCTTCGCCAAAACCTCGCGCGCCTGCTCGACTGAAATCTTCTTCTCAAACTCGGCGCTGACTGCGACCGAATGGGCGCGATACACCGGCACGCGGACGCAGGTCACCGAAGCCAAAAAGCCGGGCAGATGCATGATCTTTCGGCCTTCGTTTTGCATTTTCATTTCTTCCTTCGTGTATGCGCTCTCGAGGAAAACATCGACATGCGGGAGCACATTGAAAGCGATCGGGTGCGGATAAACTTTCGGTCGTGATTGTCGATCTTGGACGGCGGCGGCTACCTGCTCTTTTAGTTCATTGATGGCGCGCTGGCCGCTGCCCGAGACTGCCTGATAGCTGGCCGCAAACACACGCCGCACGCCAAACACGCGGTGCAAGGGGTAAACAGCCATCAGTGCGACCGCCGTTGTGCAGTTCGGATTCGCGATGATTCCCCGATGCTGTTTGACGTCCGCTCCGTTGATCTCGGGAATTACCAGCGGAACGTCCGCGTCCATCCGAAAGACAGACGAGTTGTCGATCACAATCGAATCGCTCTTTCGCGCGATGGGCACCCACTTGCGCGAGACCTCGCCGCCTGCGCTAAAAAAGACGATGTCGATCTTATCGAACGAGCGCTCGTTCAACTCCTCAACCGCGACCGAGTCGCCGCGGAAGGAAATTAATTTGCCGGCTGACCGCGATGAACCGATCGGCCGCAGGCTTTTCACCGGAAAAGTTCGCCGCTCGAGCACGCGCAGCAGCTCTCCCCCGACCGCGCTGGTCGCGCCGACAATGGCGACGTGATATTGTTTCATCGGCAGGCGATTCTAACGCCGCACATCTCGCATG
>JBHEMD010000182.1:0-50987 GCA_046262735.1 Chthoniobacterales bacterium
GATTACAATTACGTCGCCCGATCCATATCAGATCAATTCGACAACCGTGATCGCGACCGACCCGACGATCACCACAAATGGCGTCACCGATTTTGGAAAAATTTATCGCGGACCGACTGATGACGGGCCGTTCTCGCAATACGCCTTCGGCTCGACCTCGGCCTTCGATACGGCACTGAAGCTGGACACCGAATTTTTTGCAGATCCGGCCCATCTGCCGATCGCCGCTTTCAAGTTCCAAAGCCTTTTGATCACCGGCGACCCCATCGTTGATACGACCGGCGGCCCCAGCCATCTCGCCTTGATCGCGGTGGATGGAATCAATACCGAAGGGCCCGGTGGTCCATTGACGTTTGGCGGAATTGATCAGCTTTTTCTGGCAACGGTCAACGGTTCAATCAATCTCACCTCCAATGTGTCCTTCAGCGGTTTCAGCATTCTGGCCATCTACGCACGGGGAGCGACGTCCGATCTGACCATTAACTCGCCCATCAATAGCATCGATTCGCTAAAACTTGCCGCGGAGCGATCGCTTCAACTGACCAACAGCGGAAGCATGAGCCTGGGCAGTTTTGATGCGACGACCCATAGCGGCGACCTGACGCTGCAGCTCGGTTCGCTTACCCTGAACGGCGAGCTGCACCTGGATGCTCTGACATTGGGCGAATCGATCGGGAACGGCGCGAACATCACTGTCAATCTTACCGGCAATTTCACCAACAATTCGGCGACCGATTCCTCACAGCTCAGCATCGACAATTTCGGCGGTCAAATTGGAACCGGTGGAAATATTTCCGTTGATATCGGGGGCAACCTCACCACCAACGGAACCGGTGGAGACGCAGGCAAATTCGACCTAACGATTCAAAACACGAACGGGCAGATCACAAACGGGGGAAACATCACGCTCGTCACCGGTGGCAGCATTTCTACCGGTGGCGCGTTTAACCTTCTGGTAGAGAACTATGATGAGACTGCCAATCCGGCCGGCCACATCGGCACTGGTGGAAACATCACTTTGAGCACCGGCGGAAATCTCACCGCTGACTTTGCCAGCATTGCCACCAACAACCGGGGCGGCGGACAAATTGATTCGAGTGTTGATCTTAGCGTCAATATCAGCGGCGCGCTCACGACGCTGAGTCAAGGAACGGATTTTCTCGGTAATCCCAGCAGCTTCACGATCGACTTGGCGAGTCGCTACGACGATACCATGGGCAATACCGCCAAATCCTCGATTGGCGGCAACGCGACCGTCGATTTTCACGCCGACAGCATTTCGATCGGCGGAAGTTTCAACGCTGTACTGAGCGACCGCGGAGGCACGATCGGTGGGAATGCTTTGCTCAACTTCGACACCACACACGACATCACCGTCTCCGGCCCCGACATCACCGATTTCGACGCGGCAACTTTCCAGCTTCTCAATGACGGCGGCACCGGCGCCGGTAGTGCGCAAAGTCCATTCGGCGGCACGATCCATGGCGATGCCACTCTCCAGGTCGGCGCCGCGAATCTGGCAGTGCCGTCCGGCTCATTGGACGTTTTCCTCCAGAACAGGAATGGGGGAGTAATCGATGGAAACGCCACGATCAATTTCAATCTCACCGGCAATCTCACTGTCGGCCAGTTTGCGAGCTTCTTCCTTACTAATCACCAAAACTTCTCTAGTAATGGTTTACCTGGCGGGTCCATTGGATCGGCTGCCATGCTTGACATCAGCGCCGCCAATGTCTCGGTCGGAGCCGATTTCGGTGCGCAAATCTTCAATGGCGTCAATAATGGCGCTCCCGGTCCGGCCGGCGGGTCAATCGGAACGAACGCGACGCTGAATGTCACCGCGAACAATTTTACGATCACCGGCGGGTCTGATGTGGAGATATCGAATTACAATGCTGCCACCAGCGGCGGCTCTGGCGGAACGATCGGCGGAAATGCCACCGTCAATTTCGATGCCGCCGGGGCGGTCAACACCGGCACCGGAACTATCGCCTATTTTCTGATTCAAAATCAGAACCTCTCGGACGGCGGCCTTGGTGGCACCATCGGCGGAAACGCCGCGATCAATCTAAGCGCCGCCAGCATGACAAGCGGTTCCACCTTTGTCCGAATCGATAACAGCAACGGCGGCACCATTGATGGTTCTGCCATGCTTTCGATGTCGATCGGCGGCGATGTTACGAGCAATCCGCTGACGGTGGACATTCTTAATCCTTCAGGCGGCATCGGGGGTCCTGCCACGATTGATTTTAGTGCCGGCGGAAACGTAAATGTTACCGGCGCTCTCTTCTCCGACATCTACAATCCGAGCGGCGTAATCGGCGGCAACGCCGTGTCCAACTTTAGCGCCGCCAACGTCACCGCGACGGGCGATCTCGTGTTCGGGATCACCAGCGATGGCGGCACTATCGTGGGCAATGCGGCGGCGACCTTAACTGCGGGCAATCTCGATTCGTCTGCCGGTAACTTCTTTTTGAACGTTTCGAATAACAGCGGAAGCATTGCCAACGACGCGACCATCAATCTCACTGCGGCGTCACTTTCGGCTGGGCTGCAGGAAACCGTTATTGTGAATAATGCGGGGACGATCGGTGGCAAAGCAACCATCAACGATCAAATTTCCGGCGACGTCGTTGCCACCGGGGACACTTTCTTTGATCTCCAGAATAACGACGAAGGGAACGGCGCGGGCCAAATCGGTTCGGATGCAACGATCAGTCTGGCAGCCGCCAATGTCAGCACCACCGGCAATTTTAATGAGATCCTTAACAATGGCAGCGGTGGTCTTATCAATGGCGCAGCGAGTGTAACGCTCAATCTTTCAGGCGACTTAACGGTTGGCAGCGGCGCTTTTATCCAGATAGATAATTTCAACGGATCGATCGGTGGCGACGCCTCGATTGCAGTCAACGCGGCAAACATCTCTGCCTCTTCCTTGAGCACCACGATCGACAATACGAATAACTTTAGCGCCGCTCCGGCTTCAGTCGCCGGCAACGCCACCATCGACATGAATGTTTCGGGCGACGCCAATGTCACCAACGATGCCACAGTCGCGATCTACGGAAGCGACGCCGCATCGTCTGCCGCAATCAATGTGAATGGCGGCACCTACAGTGCAGGTGGAACGTTCCTCACTTACATCGATGGCGATGGCACGATCACCTTCAACAACGTCATGGCTCACGCTGACGTGCTTAAGGTCGGCGCGCTTGGCACGAACGGTGTGCTCAACATCGGCGGCGGCAATCTCTCGGCGGACAGCGAGCTGAAACTCTACGCCTCAGGCAGCAACGGCCAGATCAATTTCGTTGCTAATGTCACCCTTGGCGGTCTCGCCTCGAAGATTTTGGCCGCAAATTCCATCACGATTTTAGACAACGTTGTTGTAACGATCAGCGGCGGCGAAAGTCCGGTGCAGGTTTACACCAACAACGCCAATTATTCGGAGAGTTCCGGCGGCAACGGCTCGACGACCGGCGAGTTTGCCGGCAACGGCGCCAGCCCGCCGCAGCCGCTTGCCTCCGCCCCGCCGTTCAACCCTGCCGCGCGCACGACCAAAAAAGTCGCCGCGCCCACGATCAGAAAAGCCGGCGCTCCCTCAATCAATGTCACTAACACAGATCAGGTGCTTTCCCTGCTCGATTCCGCGGCGCCTGGCCCCGGTGGGAAAACGGCCGTTGCCGGTCCGGGTCGTGCCGGCGTTCCGGCAAAAGCTCCTTTCCTCAACCCGCCAGTATCGCGATTGCAAGCGGATCGTCGTGCTGATGTGCGGAACACATCCGGTCTGGTCACACGCGCACCGTAGTAGCGACACTTCCAACAGCCGCGAGGACTGTTAGCGGCGCTTTGTGTCGTCCTCGAGATAACCCGCGCCGAACGCGATACCAATCAGCACAAGCGACGCCACCGTCGCAAAGGGCACGACATCAAATGGCGCCGGCGGAAGATCGACAATTCCGTTCTCGTCCGTGCGCGCTGGCTGGCGCACGTAGCGCCCCGAACGCGGCGCGCGAAAACGTGCGGCGAAATTTTCCATTCGGTCAGCCAACTTTGAGTCCGACATCGGAACGCCGTGACCGCACCCGATCGCGTTTGGGTGCAGCGCCGTCAGCTCGTTGACGGACGTTCGCGCCGCTTGCCAATCGCACGTGAACGGCGTGCCTGCTCGCGCCAATACCTGCCGTCCACTGATCACGCCGATCCACCTGTCCATGTCGATCGTCGCCAGCGCGTCGCCGGCGATGAGCACGCGGTCCGACGTGCGAAAGAACGCTACGTGACCCGGTGAATGGCCGGGCGTGGCGATCCATTTCCAACCCGTCGCGCCGGGAACTTTGCCGGACGGCAACTCGCGCAGATGCGGTCGCAGATCGCGCACCCGCGAACGCCAGAAGCGCGCAAGAAACGCCGTCGCCCCGCCGACAGTGGGATCGGCCGGCGGATAAGAGGATTTGCCGGTGAGGTACGGCATCTCGAGCGGATGCGCATAGATCGGCGCATCCCAATTCTCCGCCAGCGCACGCGCCGACCCGATATGGTCCATGTGACCATGCGTCAAAAGAATCGCTTCCGGCCGTGAGCCCGCGCCGAAACGCGCTTCGGCCGCGTCGATGATCTCGGCCGCGCGCCCGGGCAGACCGGCATCGATAATCGCCCAGCGCGCGCCGGGTCGTCCGATGAAATAAACATTGGCAAAGCTGACCGGCAGCCAGCCCACGTCCGGAGCGATGCGCCGGATCATCCTCGTCGGTGGTGTCATGCTCTTCTGTAGCGGTGGAAGCGACGGATTTCCTTTCACGGGATAATGAGACTCTGACCCGCTCGCAATTTCTGCGGATCATCTATGCTTTTCCGGTTCGCGTCGAGAATCTCTTTCCATCGCGCGGACGAACGATAAAACCTCCGCGAGATGGAGGCGAGCGTGTCGCCCGATTGCACGACATAAGTGTGCCGCTTTGATTTCTTCGTGCCGGATTTCTCGGATTGCTCGCCGCGCCGTGGCGCAGTGGAGACGGCTCGATCTTGCATCGTTGACTCTGCGGCGCGCGTTTTTGCGGCGCGTTGTTCGAGTTCCTTTCGCAGGTTGAGATTTTCATTGCGCAAACGCGCAGCCTCCGCGCGCGTCACCACCGCATCACCCGAGAAGCTCGTGGCAAGCGCGATCTCATCGCGTTTGATGAACTTCTGGACATCGGCGGCGTGCGCGCCGTTTGGAGCGAGGGTCAGATAGCGTTTGAAATGGTGGAGCGCGTTCAGCGGATCCTCCAGTTTGTCATCGTAGAGCAATGCCAGCCGATAATGAACCTCGGCGCAACCTGGAGTATCATTCAGCGCCGCTTCGTAAAGATTGATCGCGCGCGCGAAATCAGCCTGGGCCGCTTTCGACTCCGCATCTTTGACAAGCTGCGTCTGGCGCGAGCTCATCATCCGATCGCAGCCGCAAAAAAACCCGGGCAAGATCGACAATGCGAAACAAATCAGCGCGAATTTGCCACGGCCTCGCATCATCGCCAACGTGCTTACTCATGGCACTGCGCGCACGTTTTTTCTTCAGCGGCACTCTCTTTTTCGTCGCGCTCGCGACGATCCAGGCCGCTCTTGTTCCCGGGCAAACCTATGTCCTCAAGTTTGTAGATGTTGATGGGCATGTTCTCTCCACCGCTGAGGGCCGCACCACCGTGGTCGTTCTGACGACGAGTGCCGATACCACCAGAGCGCGCGTCGTCGGCGACCGTATCCCGGATTTTTGCCTCGCCAATCCGAACTACCGAATGATCACCATCCTGAACCTGAATCGAAAATACCAGCGGTTCGCGCGGCGCACGGCAACCTGGCTGATTCGGCTCCGTCTCAACGCCGAAGCAAACCGGCTGCAACAGCGCTACGAGGTCAGAAAGATTCAACCTGACGCGCGCCGCGACGTCTTCGCCGTCGCCGATTTCGACGGCGCATTAACATCGCAACTCGGCGCGAAACCAGCCGAGGCGACCTTTGCCGTTTTCGTGTTCGGCCGCGACGGGAAATTGCTGCGGCAGTGGAACGAGGTGCCGAGCGCAGCAGAATTGGCCGCGGCGCTGTAGCCGCGTCCCTGGATGAGGCGCAGCGCGGCTTGCAAAGACACCCGCTACGCCGCGCTTCGCCCAGCGAAGCGGCTACAGCAGCGTTAATACTTCGGCACCTGTGGGTCGATTTCGTCCGACCATTGATCGATTCCGCCTTCGAGATTGAACGCGTTCTCGAAACCGGCATCGCGCAAGACCCGCACCGCCCGAGCGCTGCGCATCCCGCTATGACAATGGACAATTGTCATCCGCTCCCGATCCAGTTCGCTCAATCGATCGGGCAATTCGCCGAGCGGAATCAACCGCGCACTGTCAATCTTTGCGATGTCGTGCTCGAATGGTTCGCGAACATCGAGCAGTTGGACCGGCTCGCCGGCATCGAGTTTTCCTTTCAGTTCTTTTACCGAAATGGTCGGGACAGCGCCTGGGAGCCCACAAAACTGCTCGTAATCGATCGGCCCGGTGATCGTTGGGTTGTCACCGCAGACCGGACACTGGGGATCGCGCCTCAAATTGAACTCGCGAAATTTCATCTTGAGCGCATCGAAGTGCAGCAGCCGGCCAACGAGCGGCTCGCCGATGCCGAGCAGCAGCTTGATCGCTTCGATCGCCTGCACCGTTCCAATGACCCCGGGCAACACGCCCAACACTCCGGCTTCCGCACAACTCGGGACCGTGCCGGGCTCGGGCGGCTCGGGAAACAAACATCGATAACACGGCCCGCCGAGGTGCGGCGCAAACACTGTTGCTTGGCCATCGAACCGAAAGATCGAGCCATAGACATTGGGCTTGCGGCCAAAGACACAAACATCGTTCGACAAATAGCGCGTTGGAAAATTATCGGAGCCGTCCACGACTACGTCGTAGTTCTCGACGATGTCGCGAGCGTTCGCGCTCGAGAACCGGCACTCGTGCAGCTCGACGTCGACGTTCGGGTTCACATCGTGCAATCGGTCCCGCGCCGACTCCAGCTTCTTTCGACCGACATCTTTGGTCCCATGTAAAAGCTGCCGGTGCAGATTGCTAAGATCGACATCGTCAAGATCGACAATCCCGATTGTGCCCACGCCCGCCGCCGCGAGATACAGCGCCGCCGGTGACCCGAGCCCGCCCGCCCCGATGCACAACACGCGCCCCGCTTTCAACCGGCTCTGCCCCAGCGGACCCACCTCCGGCATCATTAAATGCCGCGAATACCGCACGCGTTCTTCCTGACTGAATTCAACCATCTCACTCATCGACGGTTTGACATTAGCACGATTTCACGAGCAACGGCGGCTCGCCCGTCGCGTCTCGCGCGGTTCTTCGACTGACTAAGGCGGATCCGCCGAGGGCACGCTAGCGCGCATCGCCTTTGGGGAACATGACTTTTTCCGGCGCGGCGTTCAGAGCGGCGAGGAGTTTTGGGATGAGCCGGCTTTTGGTGGCACCGGATTCGCGCGGCGGGACAAGGTAACGCACGATGGCGTCGATCCAGGTGACTTCATCCACCCGAAAGATAACGCGGGGGCGAGCATGGACTTCGAGCTCGTCGACCGGCGTGCGGCCGAGTAGATCGCGGTAGACGCCGACGCGTTCCATCATTTCTTCGCCGAGCTCTTCCTCGACGATTTTTTGCATCGTTTGTGCGACGAACTTCAGATCGCTTTGATAGGCGATCTGGAACTTGATCTCGTTCCAGATGTAGGGAAAAAGCGGCCAGGAATAATTCCAGACCATCGAATCGAGCACCTTTGAGTTTGGAAATTTGATGATGCGTCCGCTCGGGTGATCGCCTGAAATGTATTGTCCGCCGAACTCCCACAGCGTGGTGTCGAGATAGCTGACGTCGATGACGTCCCCAGTGGCATCGCCCATTTTGATGCGATCGCCGACCCGGTAGGGGCGCCGGATGAGCAGATAAATCCAGCCGATGAAACTAGTCATGGGCGTTTGCACAGCCAGGCCGAGGATGATCGAGCCAACGCCGAGCGCAGTGAGCGCGGCATACCAATTAACGAAAACGACCGAGATGACGATGATCGCGATAACGAGGCCGACGATGAGATGTTCGACGCGCCGGAGAGTGAAGCGCGTGGAAGCATCTTCGATCCGGCCGAGGACATACACAGAAATTGCTTTGGCGATGGCGAGCACGATGACAACAAAAGCGGTGCCGCGGACAAGACGGCGCGCGAGCTCGAGGCGCGCTTCGGGAAGAGGAATTATTTTGGAGCCGAGCAACCAGTAAAGCGCGACGCAGCCCACGAGCAGGAGCGCATGAGTTACGAACCAGAATTTATCCGTGCCGCGGGCTTTGACTTTTTCACGCGGCGTTTTTTCGCCGGTCGTCTTTGCAAGTTCCTCGCGGACCTCCGGTTTTTCGCGGACTTCTTCAACGGTCTCTGGCATCAATGATTATTCGTTCGCGGAACTGCGTCGGGACGTTTCTACAGGGATATCATCGCAGGCGCGAGCGATTGTCGATCTAGTGAGTTCGTTAGGCGGTTTTTAGCCAGGCGCGCAGCACTTCGGCGATGCTCCAGGCCTGGGCGATGCAGCCGCCCTCGTGGTGCGGCTCGCGCGCGTCGAACACTTCGCTAATTGTGCCCATGCCGGCTTCGCTCAAGTGTTCGGGATAACGGGCGAGGAATTTACGCGCAGCTGTTCGATCATGAGGATGAACTTTTAGCCACGCGTCGATGAAGGGGCCAATGAGCCATGCCCACACCGTGCCCTGATGATAGGCGCCGTCGCGCGAACGAAGGTCGCCGCTGTAAATCGGTTTGTAGGCAGGATCGTCCGGTGAAAGTGTTCGTAGCCCAACTGGCGTGAGCAATTTTGTTTCGGCGACCTGGATCACAGCTCCCCAGTGCTCCGGATCGAGGACTGGATAATCGAGAGAAACGGCGAACAATTGGTTGGGACGACACGAGGAATCATTTTCGGAGCCGCCGTTGACGTTGACGACATCGTAAAGATAGCCGCCCTGCGCGTACCAAAATCGTTGATTAAACGAAGCGCGCATTCGTTCGGCCTGTTCGTCGTAACGCTCGGCCGAAGTGGCTTCGCCTTCTTCACGCAACCAGCAGACGAGCAAGCGCAGCGCGTTGTACCAAAGCGCGTTGATCTCGACCGCTTTCCCGTGTCGGGGCGTGACCACCCAATCGCCCATCTTGGCGTCCATCCAAGTGAGCTGGTAACCCTCTTCGCCCTGAACAAGCAGAGCGTCATTGGGATCGACGTGAATATTGAATCGGGTGCCGCGGAGATGATGCTCCGCGATGTCGATCAGCGCCGGCAGAAGAAATCTCAGTGTGTTCCGGTCTTTGGTGATGTCGAAATAACGGCCCAGCGCATGGAAGAACCAGAGCGTCGCGTCGGCCGTGTGGTATTTCCCTTCTTTGGCGCCGTCCGGAAACATGTTTGGGATGAGCCCGTCGCGTACGTAGTGGGCGAAAGTGCGCAGGATGTAACCAGCTTCGAGCCAGCGCCCGGTCAGCAAAGTCAAACCTTCGAGGCTGATCATCGTGTCGCGGCCCCAGTCGGTGAACCAGTGATAGCCCGCGATGACGGTGCGCACTTCATCTCCAGCGGCGTGCGCGCGGGCCGCTTCCTCAAAGCGCCCGGCCGGCGTGATCACAAACTGGTCGGCGGCGAAAACCAGTTCGGCGGGAAAATCTTTGCGCGCTTGCGGCAGCGCGTCGTGCAGCAGACGGGCGCGTCGCTCGCGTTCCGCAGCCAGCGCCTCGTCCGGCGCGAGCACTTCGATGATGTCCCATTTTTCCGTCGAGCCGACCAATGTGACCGATTCCGATTCTTCAAGATCGACATGAAAAAAGCCCGGGCTCCACAGGTCGCCTTCGTAGTCATAACCGCGGCTCTGCTCCGTGCGATAGACGACCTGCCGAATTTGTTTGGCTGCGATGGTGAACGCCGCCTGGTCGGCGCAGAGTTTCATTCGCACCGGGGGCAAACCGCCGCGCCCGGTCGAAATCTCGTAGTGATCGCCCACCGCGCTCAGTTTATAAGGACCGGTCCGGCCCTTGTTCACTGGGCCTTCATGATGGCGAAAATGAAAGGCCGGCCGCAAATCCAACTGTGGCCGCTGTGAGCCATCGAGAATTCGGTAGTGCAAATAAACTGTGTTTTGCAAATGAGGAAGAATGACGCGTTTCTCCAGAACGAGATCGCGGACGTGATAGGTCCAGACCGGTAACCCGTCTTCGAGCCGAAATTCGCGCAGGAAATCGGCTCCGTGCAGATCGAGCAGACCGCCGGCGCGTTCCTCACCGGCGAGGGAGACGACATCCTTGCCACCGAAACGCAAGAATTCCGAGACATGACTCCACATGACAACGCGCCCGAGTGGCGCCGGCAACGCGGCGATGAGCAACCCGTGATAGCGGCGAGTGATGGCGCCGGAAATGGTGCCCGAGGCGTAACCGCCGAGACCATTGGTGACGAGCCACTCGCGATTCAACAGAACTTCACGCGACATGTGCGCGCTGTCCCATGGCAGCGCGCGAATGATGGGGCGATTTTCTTCCGGTTGCCTATTCATTCAATTGCTGCCGCGGTTCGGAGACAGGTCAGACGAGTTTCCGCCGTTTCGGTTGGCGGCGCGGCGTTTTCTCCGGCACCAACCGCAACGCCACCGTCGCTTCCGGCGGCAACGTCCAGTCGCCCTGAGTCGCGACGGTCGCCGTTCCCGAGCCGCCATAGCGGGCCGATTCGCTTGACCAAATTGTCTCCCATTCCGATCCAAGCGGCGGCGCGAGCAACGGCTCGGGGAGGGGATTGAGCTCGCGATGTTCGCCAAAGTTCACCACCAGCAATCGATCGTCAGTATTTCCATCGCTGAAATAACGCAGCGCAAAAGTCGCCGGTCCGAGCACGGTTCCATCGAGTGCATTCGGTTTTTGGTCGCGAAAACGCGAATCTTCGCGGCGCAACTTCAGAAGATCGACATGCAGATCGTAGAGCTCCTTGTTTTTTTTGCGTTCGTCAAAATCGAGCTTCGAGCGCACAAAGACAGTCGGATCGGAAGGAACGGGTAAGCGTTTTTGCACTTCCTCGGTCGCGATTGAAGGGAACTGCGCGAGAAAAGCGAAGCGGCCTTTACGAATCGCTTCGCGCATCGGGCCATCGCCGACATCGGTGAAGAATACAAAAGGAGTCGAGGCGCCGAATTCTTCGCCTTGAAACAATAATGGCGTCCAGGGGCCGAGGAGAAGCAATGCGGTCATGGCGCGGTAACGGCCGGGCGAACTGTGAAAGCGCAGCCGCTCGCCCGCGGCCGTGTTCGAGACTTGATCGTGATTCTCGATGAAAGCGACGAATGCTTCCGGCGGCAATCCAAAGGTGGGCGTGCCCCGCGGCGCCTCCTGCCAGAAATAAGGTTGGCCTTGAAAGAGGTAGCCGTACTTGACGGCGGAAATAAATTCCTGTGGCGCACCGAGATAATCGGTGTAATACGCCTCGCGTTTTCCGGTTAGAGCCACAACGGCGCTGTGGTGAAAGTCGTCGTTCCAAACCGCGTCGAGATCGTCGCCACCTTCGCTTCTTGTCCGAACTAATTTCGCCTCCTGCCGCTCGTTTTCGGCGATCAAAATGATGTCGCGCGGCTGGGCCGCTTCGCGGGCGGCGCGGCCAATCGCGCCGATGATGTATTCGTCGGAAGTGTCTTTGACTTCCTGGGTGGCATCAAAGCGGAAGCCGTCGAAATGAAATTCATCGATCCAGTAGCGGCCGTTGGTAATAAAAAACTCGCGCACCGGTCCGCAGTTCGGGCCGTCGAAGTTGATCGAGTCGCCCCAGTCATTCTCGTAACGGGCGGTGAAATAGTGATCGGAGAAGATGCGGATGTAATTTCCGTCCGGGCCGAAGTGATTGTAAACGACGTCCAGGATCACAGCCAGGCCCAACGAGTGCGCGAGATCGACAAAACTGCGCAAGTCCTCTGGTGTGCCGTACAAATGGTAGGGGGCAAACAGATCGACGCCGTCGTAGCCCCAGCCAAAATTTCCGGGGAAATCCGCGATCGGCATCATTTCGATAACGGTGATTCCGATGCGCGCGAGTTCGGGAAGCTCTTCTGCCGCGGCGCGCCAGGTGCCTTCCTTTGTAAAAGTGCCGACGTGCATTTCATAAATGACCTGGCCCTTGAGCTTCACTCCGCGCCAGGCTGAATCAGTCCACTCAAACTGCGTTGGATCGACAACGCAGGAGGAACCGTGCGGGCCGTGCGGTTGGAAACGCGACGCCGGATCGGGATAAAAATGTTCGGGATTACGATCGATTCGGAACCGATAGAGCGCGCCCCCGCCGGCACTGGCCACACCAGAAAAATAACCATCCTCCTCCGGCGTGAGTGGATGGAAGGTGCGTTTCGCGTCCTTCACCGCACTCTCTTCCAAGACGAGGTCGACCTGTTGCACTTTAGGCGCCCAGACTCGGAAATGCGCCTCATTCGGCCCGATCAACTCCGCGCCGATGGGATAACGTCGTTTGAATTGCACACCACTTTTTCGCCGCTCTGCTGTGCGCTGGCTCTGCGTGGGCAGGTTTTGTGTTTTCATTTTCGCGGCAGCAACAACATGCGGACGCCGCTGGAATAAACAACCCCGCAGGCGGACGAATCCGTTCAGGGCGCCGCGGAGGCCGTTGTCGCCGAAGTGTTCGTTTCCGGCAGCACTTCGATTCGGACGCGCGCGATTCCCTCGTGCAACATGCCGATTTCGATGGCGGCTTCTTTGTGAATGTCGATCTTGGCGCGCTTGCTCGTCCCGGTGGCCCTCGCGTTGATCTCGATCTTGTCTCTTGTGAAAGCCAGCCTAACGCTACGCAAGACTGCCAATTTCGGAGCGCGAGCTTGATCGTACGGGGCGAAACCAGTCCAATCCCCGCATGAACGGTCCGCCGGCAGCCGTTGAGATCATCCGGCCATTTAGCGATGCGCTCGAGTTGATGAAGAGAATTCTCTTTCAGCCGTTCGATGCGAAAAAGTGGTTCGTCGTCGGCTTTTCCGCCTGGCTGTCGCACCTTGGCGGTGGTTTCAATTTCCGATTCAATCGCGGCTCGGATTGGCGGAACGTGCCGGCCCTGCAGAGTTTGAGCGACGCGATTGAGCAAATCCCTGCCTGGCTGCTTATGACCGGTGTCATAGTCTTCGTCGTGGTGGTGCTGACTTTGCTCGTGCTCTTCGCCTGGTTACGGGCGCGCGGCCGATTCATGTTTGTCGATTGCATCGTGAAAAACCGCGGCGCGGTGGTGGAGCCGTGGCGAGAATTTCGCAGGCAGGGCAACAGCCATTTCCTTTTCGCGCTGGTCGTCGGCTGCGTCATGCTTGTTGTTCTCGTGGCTGCGTCGGTCCCCTTCATGTTGCCGATTTTGCGAGGGACAACCTTTCTGCACCTGCACGATCTTTATCTTTTCTCAATGATCGCGCTGTGGGGACTGGTTTGCCTTTTTCTCGTCATCGGCTGGAACCTTATTTCGCATTTCATGGTCGCGATCATGTACCGGCGCCGTTGCCTTGCCGTTGAAGCCTGTCGCGCGGCGCTGACATTGATCTCGCGGCACCCGGGCGCAATTACTCTTTACTGTCTGTTTTGGATCGCGCTTGGTATCGGCGCAGCCGTCGTCGCGTGCATGACGATCCTTTTCACCTGTTGCGTGGCGCTGGTTCCCTACATCGGCACCGTCATCATGTTGCCGATATTTGCCTGTCTCCGCGGTTACGGCCTGTGTTTCATCAGGCAATTCGGGCCGGAGTACGACGTTTGGAGCGGCATCGGCCAGCCGCCGCCGCTTCCGCCGGAATTGCCGCTGCCGCCTTAGTCAACTTCTGTTGCGCGCCAAAACTTTGCGAACGCTGCGGGCCAGCTGCGGTCGGTCACGCTGTCGCGCGCATTTGCGCGCATTCGCTCCCGCAAGACTGGATCCACAATCAGCCGCCGCACGGCCTCGGTTAGATCATCGACGTCGTGCGATTTGGTGATGAGCCCGTTCTCGTTGTGGCGCACCAGTTCCTTGGGGCCGCCGCAATCGGACACCACCACGGGCATGCCGGAGGCCTGCGCTTCAATAATCACGTTGCCGAACGTGTCGGTGGTGCTCGGGAAAACGAAAATATCGGCCGAGGCATACGCCGCGGCCAAATCCTTGCCCGTGAGGTAGCCGGTGAAACAAGCTTCGGGCAAAGATTGCGCGAATGCCTCCGAATATGGGCCGTGGCCCACGACGATCAGTTGAATCGGCAAGCCCTCGTCTCGAAGTCGCCGATACGCTTCCGCCAAAAGATCGAGGTTCTTTTCCTTCGAAACTCGACCGACGTAAAGGAGACGGACTTCGCCGTTGCGGGCGCCGCAAAATTTTTCGAAAAACGCCGGGTCGCGTCGTTTGGGATGAAACAGCTCGGTATCGAGGCCGCGCGGGAAAATTTGCAGTTTGGCCGGTTCGAACCCGCGTTTGATCCAACTCTGACGGTACTCCTCGGAATTGACGAACACGGTGTCGAGTTGCCCGTAGAACCATTGCATGTAGCCCCAGGTCACGCTTTCGAGGAAACTGTCCTCGGTCAGGATCCGGACGTATTGCGGGAAATCGGTGTGATAAATCCCGCTGGTTTGCAGGTTGAGCATTTTGGCCGCGAGCAGGCCGGTGAGGCCGATCGGGCCCGGCGTGCTGATAATGATTTCGCTGAAGCGTTCCCGCTGGATGTAATCGAGCATTTGCAAAATGGGCGGGAAACTGAGCTTTTGCAGTTCGTATTCCGGCAGCTCGAACTCGCCGATCGGCGTGAAATTTTTGATCGGGATGTCATCGACCGTGAGGTCATTGCGCGAAGTGACGACGATCAAATCCTTTCCAGCGGCGGCGCCGGCGGCGGTCATCTTACGGATGGTGGTGGAGACGCCGTTCACGTCTTCGAGCGTGTCGGTGAACCAGGCGCGCTTGTTATTTTGCAACGCCGGCGGGATTTCGCCGGTCAGCTCGTTGAACACATCGCGTAGCCATTTGCGCGAGGGCGCCTGGCTGTGAAAGCCGTAGATATAAGGCGTGAGCACGACGAGAATTGGCACGATCGCGCTGAGCGCCTGCATCGCCTCGACCATGTTTCCACTGCTGATTTGGTGGACGAACTTCTTGAACAGGCGATAGGCCAGTTGTTCCGCGACGGCATTCGCCATCACGAAGGTCCGCCGCTCCGGTTCCGCGGCGCCTTCATGTTCGGCGGCGCTGTTCGCCTTGGCCTCGGCTTCGTGGAATTGAGCTGACAATTCCTTCCAGAGCGACACGTTCGCCGGTTTGATCAGGTCGAAAATTTTTCCCGATACCACGCCCTGGGCGAAGACAGTCGCTTTATCCTTCAATGTTAGTTCGGTCGGATCACGGCCTTCCATGAAGCGCGAAAACATCTGCTCCACCAACGGCGCGCTTGGCCCAAGTTTTTCGTTAAACCGGTCCTGAATAAAACAAGCGACCGTGTTGTAGAAACCATGCGACAGGGCGAGGGGAGTGACGCCCTGGCCTTTCGCTTCGCAACGGCCTTCGCGCACCAACGCGAAAAACTTTTGCACCGAATCAGCCGGCGGCGTTTCGGTATAGGCCGAGGCGAAGAACTTGCCGCCATGATCGTCCGAGCCGCCGACGAAGATTTTGTTCCATGGCTCGGGGTGAGTTGGCGCGAGGTTGTGGCGCTTGGCCAGCTTGTCGATCTTCGCCGGCGTCAACGAAGCCAAGAGGTCGCGCCCCAGCTCGCTCAGCAGAGCGTCGCGTAAACCGTTGATCCCCTCGAAATGTTTGAAGAGCAGGATGAGCCGTTCGAGATGCGACGCGCTCAGTTCGCCACTGATGCTGTAGAGCGGATGCGCGACGGCGTGCGCGATTTGGCCGGCTTGAAGATAACGCTGGAGCGCGAAAATGTTGTCGCGGACGATGGCAATATCCTCGTGCTGCTTTTCGCTAATGCCCCAGACCAGGATGTGAATCTTGCATGGATCGGCGGGGAAATAGGTCGTGACCTGCTCGCTCATGAATGTTTGCGGCAGATCCCGAATCTGGAGACAACCCTCGATCGTGTCGTGATCGGTGATCGTGACGTAATCCATTCCGCGCTCGCGCAATTGTTCGTAGAGCCACCGCGGGTCGGAGTAGCTATCGGGAAAATCCAGCCGCCGAAAGAGCCATTCCTCCGAGCGCGCGCTGTAACGCGAGTGGACGTGAAGATCGCATTTGCTCATGAACTCAGGCCGTGCGGCGCAGTCGCTGTTCCCCGATCCAATCCTGGTAAGTCGTCACCGTGCGGGTGTCGTTTGTCGCCTTGATTAGATCGACAATCTGCCGCCAAACGGATGGATAAGAATAATCGGCCGGGTGAATACTGATGCGCAGGAGCGGCTTGTGCTCGAGGGCGCGGCTGAGCGCGGCATTCCAGAGCAGGCTCGTTGTCCGGCGCCATTGATTCCGAACGCTGTAAACGATCGAGCGCGCGCCAAACCTTTCTCCCAATCGCAGATCAACCACACTGCGCAACCGCGTCGTGTATTCCATCTCCGCGTCGCACGCTGCTCGTTCCGCTTCGGCGCTGAGCAACCAGGCCGGCGCGACGAAACCGCGCGGTTGCAAACCGCTAGCCCGAAATTCTTCGCGTGCACGGCGAATCCGTCGCAGCGCTTCGTCGTAATCGAGATCGTAAAATTCGCCCTCGCTTTGCGTGTAGATTTGGGTGACGAACTTGTCGAGCATGGTTTCGCCTCTGCCGGGCGAGCGTTCATGAAAATAACCGTGGATGACAATTTCATGACCGGTTGCCTCGAGCTCGCGCAGCCAGGCAACGAATTGTCGATCCTGCATCGACGCGCCCTCGTGATGGTAATCGGGCACGACGAGGAGCGAACAGACCCGAACACCGTGCGGCGCCAATTCCGAGATGATTCCCTCGGCCACGGAGCGAGTGGACGGCGCGATATCGTGCAGTGAGACGACCAGAAAATCCTGAGTCGCGCCGGCCGTCGCGATCACCGGCAGAAATTGCGTTGCCGCCACGGAACTCATTCGCAGGCAAATTTTCGGCGCGCCGGAGCCTTTGAACAAGAGCAAAGGTAAAGGGCAGGGACGCCGCGCCGCGGCGTCCGGTCGGCGTCGCGCGCCGACGCTACCCGTGCGGTTGGCGAACGCGATCTATTTATCTGCCATCGCAACGATCAGACGAAACTCCGCCGCGTTCAGTGGCATGACTGATAACCGCGACTGGCGCACGAGCGCGACATTCTTCAGGCGCGACTTGGCTTTCACCTGTTGCAAGGTGACTGGTCGCGGCAATGGTCTGATCGGCACAAGATCGACAGTACTCCAATCGCCTTCTGCCGCTGTTACATCGGGATAAGCGATCTTTGCAACCTTTGCGATGCCGACAACCGCTTTCTCTTCGCCGCTGTGATAGAAGAGCACTTCGTCGCCTTTTTTCATCCGGCGCACATTATTGCGCGCACTGTAATTGCGCACTCCCGTCCAGCTCGTGCCCTTGTCCCTTAGAAAATCGGACCACGAATAGGCGGAGGGTTCCTGTTTGACGAGCCAGTAATTTTTCATCTGCAACTGCGCGCGGGTTCGACAATCGCGCTGGTTTATTTCACAGTCGAGGCGGATGTCGCGCGCGCCATTTATCACATTCGAAGGATCGGAGGGCTGCGGCAAATCGACCCAGGCAAAGCGATTGGCGGCGCGTCTGGAAAACCTCGGCGTCCCGTATTTGGTGACGCGCGAACCTGGCGGCACGCCCATCGGCGAATCGATCCGAGAGCTTTTGCAGTTTGCGCCACACAATGCCGCGATGACGGCCGAGACGGAGCTGCTCTTGTTCGCCGCGAGTCGCAGTCAGCTGGTACGCGAAGTGATCAAGCCGGCCCTGGAACGGGGCGTTTGTGTGATTGCCGATCGGTTTTTCGATTCGACAACGGTTTACCAGGGCACCGGACGAAAACTGGATGCGCAATTCGTCGAAAAGTTAAATAGGTTTGCAATCGACGATTGCGTCCCCGATCTCAGCTTCGTGCTCGATGTCGATCTAACCATCGCGCGTGCGCGCATGGATGCGCCACGCCGGCCGGATCGGATGGAACAACAGCCTCCCCAATTCTACGAAAACGTGCGCCGCGCTTATCGCGAGCTGGCGGCGCGGGAGCCGAAGCGAGTCGTATTAATCGACGGCGCGCGCGATGCGGACAAGGTCGAGAAAGAAATCTGGACGACAATGTTAGCTCGCTGTCCACAACTGCTCGCAAAGCCGCAATCCTAAATGGCTTTTTCACATAAGGCAGCGCTCGAGTACCTGCGTCGGGCTCATAAACAGCACCGCCTGGCGCACGCCTATCTGATCTGCGGTGCGCCGGGCAGCGGGAAACGTTTGCTGGCCGCGGAGCTCGCGCATCTGGTGAACGGGAGCAGGCCGGATGACGTTTTTACCGGGGCGGCGCGTGAAACTTTCGTCGCCGAGCCGGAATCGAAATCGCGGCGGATCGTAATCGCACACGTGCGCGCGCTCGAGCACGCGTTGCAAATGCGTGCGACCGACGCTCGGCGCAAAGTGGCGATCCTGGCGGACGCCGATCGTCTCCAGCCCCAGGCAGCTAACGCGTTTCTAAAGACGTTGGAAGAACCGCCGCGGGACTCACTCTTGCTCTTGCTTAGCGCGCTGCCGGAAGCGCTGCCGGACACGATCATCTCCCGCTGCATCACGATTCCGCTTTCCCCGGCTGGCGAATCAAAAGTGAGCGCCGAGCAAACTGAGTTGATCCGCTTCTTGCGCGAAGCAGCGCGCGCCCAGTCGCCCACGGTGCGTGACGCCTTTAGTCTGGCCCAGGGTTATCAGCGCCTGCTCGGCGGCATTCGCGAGCAGATCAAAACCGAACATGCCGACGCGTTGAAGCGCGAACAGGCCCGCTACCAAAATTCGACCGATGGCACATGGCTCGACGCGCGCGAAGAGTATTACAAAGGCTTAAGCGTAAGCCTCTACATTCAGCGCCGCTCAACGCTTCTCGAGACGCTGGCCCAATGGTGGTCGGATGTTCTGCGCGCCAACCGCGACTTGCCGATGCGGGATTTGCCGCAGGCGAAAAAGGAAACGGCCGACATGGCGACGCGCTTCAGCGCCGCGCAAATCCTGCGCCGGATCCGCCGGCTCGAAAATCTGCGCGACCATCTCGGCCGCAATATCCAGGAAGCGCTCGCCATCGAGGTCGCGTTCCTGGAAATTTTCGCGTCCTAACTCGCGCATTCGATTTGCGACGATCGCGAACCGATGCGCCTGCCATCGTTTGTTCGCTCATGGAGGTTGTAACGCGCGGGGCTGGAGCGAAAAGAGCCAGGAATGTGCCGCCGGCCCGACCACGCAGGAAACGGCGCGTCCGTTGGAATTATTACCGGATATCCCTGGTGCGCTCGAATGGAACGCTCCTTGCTCCGAAGGTTTTGAAGTTTTTCGAGGAACTTCTCCGGAAAAACCCGTGAACTCTTATCTCAACTTCAACGCGCGCACCGCTTTGGGCACGCCTTGAGCAATGGGGGATTGATGATTGTCGAGCCAACCATCAGCCGCGATCGGCGCAGTCGAGTTGTCGCGCAGGTTGCTGGTGTCCTCGTGTGCGCTTTGGGCGGGTGCGTTCTCGCGGGTTGGGGGCTGAATTCTGAGACACTTACATCCATTGTTCCAGGATCGACGCCGCTAAAACCAAACATCGCGGCGGGAATGTTACTTTGCGGCGCGGCACTGGCGCTTTTGGCCCGCAAGACATCCGCTGTTGTCCCACGGGAAGCCAACTCCGAAAGCTTTCGCGAGAGAGGCGGCTTCTCCTACAGCACACTTCGTTTTTTCCCGCGCGGCATATCGGTGCTCGTGATCGCTCTGGGCGCACTGACGTTGGGCGAATATTTTTTTAATTGGGACCTTGGGATCGATCAGTGGCTGGTCCGCGACTTCCCGGCGGCAATGGGAACTGCACATCATCCGGGCCGAATGATGCCGACGACGGCGTTCTGCTTTGTTCTGATGGGAACGGCTCTTTTCGCCGAAGCCAAATTCGTCGCGCCGCGATTCCGGTTTCCTCTGGTGGCCGGGCTGAGCGCAGCTCTCGTGGTGATTGGAGTATTAGCATTGGGCGGATTCTTCCTGGAAATGTTGTTCGGGCCTCCATGGAATTTGCTCGGGATGACGGTTTCCGGCGTGAGCGCCGGCGTGGGATTCATGATCCTTGGGAGCGGATTCCTGGCGCTTCTCCAAAGCAGAAGGGAGCTGACATGGTCGCTCGATGCTTTTACCACCGCCGGATTCACAATCGGCACTCTACTGACGGTAATGACGGCCGCCGCCGCCTTTACTTTTGCCAAGCAGATGCTGGAGACGAACAAGTGGATCAATCATCGACAAGACGTCTTGGAAAAGAGTCAGGAAGTCATGACCGACATGGTCGATCTCGCGAGCCGTGAACGCGTTTACATTATTACGGGCGATGAACAGCTGCTGAAAGATCGAGAACAAACAAAAACTGAGACGAGAGAGGATTTTTTCAGTGTCCGTAAATTGACCTCGGACGATCCGAAGGAACAACGGAATCTCGACCAGCTGGAACCGTTGATCGCTCAACGAATTGACTGGGAGGAGCAACTGATCACGCTTCGTCGCGAACAAGGTTTTGCCCCAACGGCGCAACTCGTCGCCACAGGCCCCGGATTCAAACTATCGAACGACATCCTTCAACTGCTGACCAAGATCCAGAATGAAGAATACGCCTTGCTGGGCGCTGACCAGAAGCGAGCAGAAACAGCTTCCACCGCCACTTTCTTGCTCCTGCCGCTGGGCATGTTTCTCAGTCTGACAGTGTTGTCGTTAGGCGTATCTTTCCTCAACACCGGCGTGGAAGCGCGCGCTCAGAGTGAAAAAGCATTGCGCGAAAGCGAGGCCCAGCTTCAGACCGTTGTCGAGAACCTTGATGAGGGCGTGGTCGTATCTGATTTAAGCGGTCAATTGCTGCATTGGAATCGCGCTGCGTTGAAGTTGCATGGCTATTCCGATCTGGAGCAAGATCGCCGGCGCTTCGCTGAATTGGCGGATACTTTTGAACTTTCGACTTTGGATGGGGGACGCCTGCCGGTTGAGCAGTGGCCGTTGGCGCGCATCCTCCGCGGCGAGGATCTGCACAATCTGGAGCTCAGCGTCCGGCGGATTGGCGCCGATTGGCGCCGTATTTTGAATTACGGCGGCACGCTTGTGCACGACGCGAGCGGCCGCCCGCTGATGGCCATTGTTACGAGTGGTGACATCACCGATCGCAAGCGCGCGGACGAGATGTTGCGAGCAAGCGAAGAACGATATCGAAGGTTGTTCGAGAACAATCCCAACTCGATGTGGGTTTTTGATCTCGAAACGCTCTCCTTCCTGGCCGTCAACGCTGCCGCGGTCAGACACTATGGATATTCGCAAGCGGAATTTCTGGCCATGACTGTTAAGGACATTCGGCCGGCTGAAGATATTCCTGCGTTGCTGGACGATCTATCTGAAACACCGGACGGTTTGGACAACTCGAGCCAATGGCGGCACCGCAAGAAAGACGGCGCGCTGATTGACGTGGAGATCACCTCACATGAGGTGATGTGGCTCGGGCGACGGGCAAAGTTGGTGCTGATCGACGACATTACCGAGCGTAAACGCGCCGAGACCGCTCGCGCGGAGTTGGCCGCGATCGTGCAATCGTCAGACGACGCCATTATCGGAAAAGATTTGAACGGCGTTATCACGAGCTGGAACCTCGGGGCCGAGAGAATCTTCGGATATTTGTCAGGGGAGATCGTGGGCCAGCCGATCATGCGGCTGATTCCACCGGATCGGAAACACGAGGAAGCCGAGATTTTGGCTCGAATCAGACGCGGCGAGCGCGTCGTGCATTTTGATACCGTGCGGGTCGGGAAGGACGGCCGGATGCTTGATCTTTCGATCACGGTCTCACCGATTCTCAATGCCGCGGGCAAAGTCACAGGAGCTTCCAAAGTGGCGCGCGACATCACCGAGCGCAAAAAGGCGGAGGAGGAGATTCGCCAGTTGAATCTTGAATTGGAGGAACGCGTCAGACAGCGCACCGCGGACTTGGAAGCAGCGAACAAGGAACTGGAAGCGTTTTCTTATTCGGTCTCGCACGATCTGCGCGCGCCGCTACGCGCAGTGGACGGTTTTTCCCAGGCTGTTTTCGAAGATTACGGCGAGCAATTGCCGGAACAGGGTCGCCATTATCTGCAAACGGTGCGCGAAGGCGCGCAGCGCATGGGCATGTTGATTGACGATCTGCTCACATTCTCGCGGTTAAGCCGGCTGCCGCTGCACAAGCAACCGATCGACACTGCGAGTGTCGTGCGTGACGCACTTGCGGAGCTAAATGGGCAGCGACAGGGGCGCAAGATCGACATGCGCATCGGAGAGCTTCCTCGATGACATGGCGACCCGGCGTTGTTGAAACAGGTTTGGATTAATCTGCTTTCCAATGCACTCAAATACACAGGCAAGCGCGACGAGGCGGTGATTGAAATTGGTTCGGCCCAGCAAAACGGCGATCGCGTCTATTTTGTTTCCGACAACGGCACCGGCTTCGATATGCAATACGCGCACAAGCTCTTTGGCGTGTTTCAGAGACTGCATCGCGCCGACGAATACGAAGGCACCGGAGTCGGCCTGGCGATTGTGCAGCGAGTGATTCATCGCCATGGCGGGCGGGTCTGGGCGGAGGCGGCGCCGGACCGCGGCGCGTCATTTTATTTCACAGTTGGGAAGGGAGCAAATTTATGAATGAACCTAATGCAACAGAAATATTGGTAGTGGAGGACAATCCTCAGGACCTTGAGTTGACGCTGCGCGCCCTGCGCAAAGCCAACGTTTCTAATCATATCCAAGTCGCGCGCGATGGGGCAGAGGCGCTCGAGTTCATTTTCTGTGAAGGGCCGCACGCGGGGCGAAAGATCGAGAATAGTCCCAAGGTTGTCCTGCTCGATTTGAAGCTGCCAAAGGTGGACGGCCTCGAAGTGCTCGAAAAAATGAAGAGCGATCCGCGAACCAAGGCGGTACCGGTGGTAGTTCTCACGTCCTCCAAAGAACAGAAGGACATTGTGGAGAGTTATCGACTCGGAGTGAACAGCTACATTGTAAAGCCGGTGGAGTTCGAGGGATTTGCTACCGCCGTTGGAGAGCTCGGACTCTACTGGCTCTTGTTCAATCAGCCGCCAAAAGTCGATGGATAGCCGGCCGCTCAACGTCCTCATCGTTGAGGACAATCCATCCGACGCGGAGTTGATGTTGCGTGAGTTGCGCCGCGCCGGTTTCGCACCCGATTGGCGCCGCGTCGACACCGAAGCAGACTTCTCCACCAATCTCGATCCGAAGATCGACATCATCTTGTCGGATTATTCGATGCCCCAGTTTAGCGGACTTCGTGCGCTGGAGTTGGTAAATGAGCGGCGGCTGGCGGTTCCGTTCATTATCGTGTCCGGTAGTATCGGCGAGGATACAGCAGTTGCCGCGATGCGTTCGGGGGCCTCAGACTATTTGCTGAAAGACCGGTTAGCGCGCTTGGGTCAGGCCGTTGAAGGTGCGCTCGAGCAAAAACAACTTCGTGATGAACGCAAGCAAGCGGAAGAGCGTTTGCGCGAACAAAGCGACATTATCAATCGTGCCCAGGACGCGGTCATTATTCGAAACTTTGAGACTGATCGAATTACATTTTGGAACCGTGGAGCGGAACGTGTCTATGGTTGGAGCGCGAGCGAAGCGATTGGCCGGCCAATGGGCGAACTGATTTTCACCGAGTCAAATGAGCGTGAGGCGCTGCTAGAACGCCTGGTCTCAACCGGCGAATTTCGTGGGGAGATTAAGCACCGCGCAAAAGATGGACGGGATGTGATTGTCAATTCACGCGCCACGCTGATTCGAAACGATGACGGCACGCCACGGGCCGTGCTCGGAATCAACACCGACATCACCGAGCAGAAGAGCCTCGAGATGCAGTTGCTTCGCGCGCAGCGTCTCGAAAGCATTGGCACCCTCGCCAGCGGCGTGGCGCATGATCTGAACAACATCCTTACCCCAATTTTGATGTGCGCGGAGACACTGCGCACGAATTCCGATCCCGATGATGCTCAAACTGCGCTTTCCTTGATCGAAGAAAGCGCGCGCCGCGGAGCGTCAGTTGTGAAACAGGTGCTTACCTTCGCGCGAGGCATCGAAGGCGAGCGTGTCACAATTAATCCGCGCCATCTCATTGAGGAAATGGTCGATATCGCGCGGAAGACATTTCCAAAATCGATTGAAATTAACAGTCGTTATGCCGAAGAGGTCTGGTCAGTTCAAGGTGATCCCACACAACTACACCAGGTGCTCCTGAACCTTTCAGTGAATGCACGCGACGCCATGCCTAATGGTGGCTCGCTCCTTCTTGCAGCTGAAAATATCAACGTCGATGAAGAATACGCTGCGATGATGTCGAGTGCGCAAGTGGGGCCGCATGTCCTGTTGACTGTGAGAGATACCGGTGTGGGAATGCCGCGGGCAACGATCGATAAGATTTTCGATCCGTTTTTCACAACCAAAAAAGTTGGCAAAGGCACCGGTCTGGGACTCTCCACCGCGCTTGGAATCGTCAAGAGCCACGGTGGCGTCCTCTCAGTTTACAGCGAAATCGGAACCGGCACGACGTTTAAGATTTTATTGCCGGCACAAGTGAGCGAACAGATTTCCCGAAAGTTTGAAGCACTGCCAGAATTAATGAATGGACATGGCGAATTGGTTTTGGTGGTCGACGATGAACCCAACATTTTAAGCGTGACCAAAATGATCCTCGAGAAACACAACTACGATATTCTCGATGCGAATGACGGGACTGAGGCGCTGGCGCTCATTGCGCAACAAAAGGATGCCATCAAACTAGTGCTCACCGACATTTCCATGCCATACATGGATGGCGTCGCACTGGTTCGCACGATCAAAAAAATGAACCCCGATACAAAGTTCATCGCTTCCACCGGACAAGGCGAAGAGACGCGCGTTGCCGAGCTGCAAAGCCTGGGCGTCACCAATTTTCTAATCAAGCCGTACGACACTGACAGGTTGCTCAAGACATTGGGCCACGCTTTGGAAGGAAAACCGGATGCGCCTTCTGAATGCTAGGTCTGGCACTACGTTTTAACAGGATCGCGGGTTCTCCTTCGTTGACAGTTTTGCGCAAGAGCGCACGATTGCAGCCCAGCGATGAGATTCGAGAATCAAGCTGCGCTTGTCACAGGAGCAGGCCGGGGGATCGGTCATGCGGTTGCACTGCGCCTGGCGAGCGAAGGCGCGCAGGTGGCGTGTGTCAGTCGCAGCGAGGAAAATGCAAAGCGCACAGCGGACGAGCTGAACAGAGCGCGCACAGATTCGGCAAAAGCCTACGCCGTCGACGTTGCCGACCACGCCGCGGTGCAAAAGATCGGCGCGCAGATTCTGGAGGGCTTCGGCAAGATCGACATCCTCGTAAACAACGCTGGCGTCACGCGCGACGCGCTTAGTATGCGGATGTCGGTCGAGGATTGGGATGCGGTAATCAACACGAACCTGCGCGGCGCGTTTAATTTCGTGCAGGCGGTGCAGCGCGCGATGATCAAACAGCGCAGCGGACGAATCATCAATATCGCTTCGGTGATTGGTTTGATGGGCAATGCCGGGCAGACCAATTACGCGGCGAGCAAGGCCGGCTTGATTGGTTTCACCAAAGCGCTCGCGCGCGAGCTGGCGAGTCGCAACATCACCGTCAACGCCGTCGCCCCGGGCTTCATCACGACCGATATGACCGCCGGTTTGTCGGATGAAGTGAAGCAGAACATTCAGGTAAACATTCCGCTCGGCAGAACCGGTACAACTGAGGACGTAGCCAACGCAGTCGCATTTCTCGCCTCACCGGGGGCAAGTTACATCACCGGCCACACGCTGTGCGTGGATGGCGGCCTCGTGATGTAAATTCAACGATCACGCGCGCGGCATGATTGTGACGCGCCCTTCGGCGAGAAGGCGGTCGCCGGCTGAGATGCGGCATTCATAGACCGTGTTGGCTTGATCGCCGAACAAACGAGTCGCACGTACTTCGAGCGGCAACTCGATGTCATCGAGCCGGCTGACGTGTAGGCGGGCGTCGCGCAATGCCGCGACGTAACCAGGCGCCGCAGTTGCGCCGGCGGCGCGGGCGCGCAATCCGCCATGCACAGCCGCGGCTTGCGCGCCGTACTCGAAGGCGTGCACGGCCGATAATTGTCCGGCGCGGCGCAAAGGATTGAGCGGATCGCGATGGGTGTCGCTGCTGCACACAATTGAGCGGTCGTCCCACTCGAGCACGTTCCCGAGCAGACACATCCGACCGGAGTGGGGGATGAGCGTGCGGATATCGGCCTGATCGATCCCCGGCGTTTTAGCAATTGTCGATCTTTCAACCCCGGCCGGTTCGTCCCAGAACGGGTAAAAGTTGAACCAGTTGTAGGGCGCATGCCGCGTGTAGTGCTCGAGGCGATCGACGTAGAGTTGGGTCCATTGCTGGATCGCTTCGGCGCGGCGGCTGCGATCAAGAACGATCTCGGTGGCAAACTGCTCGAAGAAAATTTCGTAGCGCTTCCCGCCGCGGTATAGACCGAAGAACAGAATGATCGGACAATGCATGATGCCGGCGAGCAGCATCGGGCCGGCCGGGAACGTCGCGGGCGCGCCGAGGAATTGACATTGCGTGGTCTTGTCGCCGCCCGGCACCCGGTCGCCTAACACGCCGATGAGGTATCCGGCCTCGAGGCTCTCTTTGACGCGCAGCAGGGTATCCGGTCGATCGGGGGTGATGACCGTGTCGGCGATGTTCGGGTTTAGCGCGTCGAGGAAGCGGGTGATGTTTTCGTTGTGCGCGGTGTCCATCAGGACCTTGAGCCGGAAATGCTGCTGTGTAACTCCCATTGTGCGCAAAATTTCGAAGCTGCCGAGATGCGCGCCTAGCAGGATGCAGCCTTGGCCGCTCTCGACCTGGCGGTGCAAAATTTCCCGGCCATGAAGCGTTAGCGCAAAATGATCGAAGTCGCTTTTGAGCAGATACACCCGATCCAGAATCGTGGCGGCGAAACAATAAAAATGGCGAAAAACGTGCCACCAATGCGCGCTCCCTCCGCGCACACGCCGCAGATACTCGTACGATGCGCGACGAGCGGCGCGTGCGCTGATTAAAAAATAGGCGGTGATCGGAACGAGGAGAAATCGCGCCGCCCAGCGTCCGATGTGCAGAGCAACCCAGCCGCTGAGCCACAACGCCAAAGGTGTGCCGCGCTCGGGCAGCTCCAACCAGCGATAGGTTTCAGCAGTGGAGACTTTCGTCGTCATTTCAGACCGAGGCTCTGCCCACAAACCGCGCCGGTAAAAAAATGGGGATACACCGCGCGAATCTCTTCGATTTCGGGCGCAACTCTGACGTTTGCAAAACCGGCACGCCCGTAGGCGCCGCGCCATTGGGCAGAGGTGAGAAACCCTGGATTGGGGCGCATCTCCGGATCAAGATCGACATTGGTAAAGCTTTCCAAAATCTGGAACATCAGTTCGGGATAGATCGGCTGGTTCGGATAGGGTCGCAGACATTCGCCGATCACCAGCCAGCCACGGTCGGCCAGAGTTGAGCGCGCCTGATCCAAACTAAACCAGAGGTCCTTCGCGATATGCAGCACATTTACTCCAAACACGAGATCGAACTCACCGGGCCCGATCCCCTGATCTGCCCACGACAAATTGAGATCGAGCGCGCCCCATTCCAACGCAACATCGACATATCGGCTGGCGATCTCGCGTCGGGCGCGGCGCCGGAAGAAAGCGTTCGGTTCCGTGACGAGGTAGCGCTTAACGCGCGAGAGAAGACCGCGATCGTTAAACCAGCGCAACAGGATTTGACTTGCGCTGCCGGCGCCGGCGCCGAGCTCCAAAATGCGGATCTCCGATCGGCCTTCCAGGCATTCCGCGGCGAGGATCGCAGCGACCCAGTTGTTTACGGAGTAGGTTAAGTTGTCGTTGTGAAAATAATTCAGCCACAGCGGTATTCCTTCCGTGCCGAAGAGGCTTTGCTCGCCGGTCTGCTCGCCCTGCGCAACGCTCGGATAGAGGCGGGCGACACAATCGAGCAAATTGAGTGTGGCTGCGTTGCCCGGATCGATGCTTAGTCCGAGTTCGCGCAGGGGCGCGAGATCGGGTTGCCACAATTCGCGCCGCAAATGGTAACGCCGCGTTTGACCATCAGTTCGCGCTTCGACGCAGCCAATTTCAATCAGGCGCTCCAAAATCCACGCCAGCGCGAAACGGAAACGCGATTGAAACGAGAGCAGCGAACAGAGTTCCTCAGCCGATCGCCAGTCGGCGAGCGCGTTCGTCAAATTGAGGCGGCGCATAAGATCGACCGCCAGTTCGATGCTGTAGCGCTCCATCAGCTCGATGCTCTGATACAACTGATCGCTAAACACCCAGGACGGATAACCCTTGAGCCAATCGCCCAAATGCGGATCGCGCGGCCGAATCGCAAAAGCCGGTGACGAAGCTGCGTCCGTGTTCACAATTAACCGTGCCGATTAGCAGACCTGGAGCCGGCCTTCAACAATGACCCGCTCTGCGAGCCGACAACGAAAAGTGATTTCGTTCTCCGCCTCGTCCGGTGACGATAAACGGATTGTAAACGGCTGCTCCGGTCGAAGCGGCGCCAGAAATTTCACCGCCGGTATGCCGACGAGGCGGGCATCTGCGCGCGACTCGTTTAGCGCCGCAAGCACTTCATCCAGGATCACCACCGCCGGTACGATCGGAGCGCCGGGGAAATGGCCTGGCAGACTGGGATGATCGGCGGGAATCGTCCGGCACACTTCAAAATTCATCTTGGCGAGGTCTCACTGATCGCAGCAAATCCGGCGCAGAAAATCAATTCTGCAGGCGGGTGACCGTCGCGTTCATGAATCCTGCGCTATGGTAGGGCAGGCGCATCGCCTGCCGAATCGCGGAATTGGGAAGCGGAGCGCTTGCCCTACAATCCAGATTGCGCTGGTTGCGCTTCGCACATTGCGATTCCATTATTTATTTATGACAACAGAGAAAGCCACTTTCGGCGCGGGCTGCTTTTGGGGAGTCGAAGAAACTTTTCGCAGCCTCGAGGGCGTGACTTCGACAGCGGTGGGCTATGCCGGCGGGACAAAGGAGAACCCGAGTTACGAAGACGTTTGCAGCGACGAGACCGGACACGCTGAAGTGGTGGAAGTTGAGTTCGATCCGGCGCAGATCAGTTATGACAAGCTGCTCGATGTTTTTTGGTCGAGCCATAATCCGACAACTTTGAACCGCCAGGGACCGGATACGGGCACGCAATATCGCTCGGTCATTTTTTATCATTCACCGTCGCAACAAACGGCCGCCGAAGCGTCGAAAAACAAACTCGGGAAAAGTGGGCGCTTCAACCGTCCGATCGTGACCCGGATCGAGTCGGCGCCGAAATTCTGGCGCGCAGAGGAGTATCACCAGCGTTACCTGGAAAAACGCGGCCAGTCGCATTGCGCGATCTGATAAATGTAGGAGGGCCTAAGTGCCCCGACACCATGACCCGCGGAGTTCTCCGGACCAAAAACTTTGTGACAGACGCGGCGAACTTCATTGTCGATCAAGCGCACAGTGCCCTGGCGGAGCGCGGAGAATTCCGAGTCGCACTTTCCGGCGGCAATACGCCGCGGCCGGTTTACGCCCGGCTCGCCGCGATCGCGCGCGATTTGCCGTGGGAACATCTTTTGTTCACGTTCGGCGACGAACGCTGCGTCCCGCCCGATCACGATCAGAGCAATTACCGGATGGCGCGCGAAAGTTTGTTTTTGCCGGCAGCGGTTCCTGAAAAATCGATCATGCGGATGCGCGGCGAGATCGATCCGCAAATTGCGGCGGAGGAATATCAGGATGAGCTCGACCGGCTCGGCAGTCAGTGCGGTGAACACATTTATCGCCACGACTTGATTCTGCTCGGCTTGGGTGAAGACGGGCATACCGCATCGTTGTTCCCGCAAACGGCGGCGCTCGAAGAAACGAGGAGCCGAGTGGTTGCGAATTTCGTTCCAAAACTGAGCGCGTGGCGATTGACCTTCACGTTTCCGCTGATTAATCACGCGCGGCAGATTTGTTTTCTGGTAAGCGAGAGCAAAGGCGGGGAATTGATTGAGCGCGTGCTCGAAGGCGATATGCGATACCCAGCTTCGCGCGTCAATCCGACTGCGGGCGATGTGACATGGATTATCGGGCAATAATAGCCGTGCCCCCGTGACCATGCGCACCGCGATCGTCACCGGCTCGGCCGGATTGATTGGCTCGGAAACCGTCAAACGCTTCGCGAAAGATGGCATGCGCCTCGTCGGAATCGACAACGATATGCGGGCGGAGTTTTTTGGCGCTGAAGCTTCAACCAGAAAAACCCGCGATGATTTGATCGCGAACGTCCGCGGTTACGAGCATCACAACATCGACATCCGGGACGTGAAAACTGTCGATGAATTGTTCAGCAAACACGGCACCGAGATCGCGGCGATTGTTCATACCGCTTCACAGCCATCGCACGATTGGGCGGCGCGCGATCCACAAGTCGATTTCGCTGTCAACGCCAACGGCACGCTGAATCTGCTGGAGGCGGCCCGCAAATTTTGCCCGGAAGCGCCGTTCATCTTCACCTCGACGAACAAAGTTTACGGGGACACGCCCAATCGCCTCCCGCTTCGCGAACTGGAGAAACGCTGGGAGATCGAACCGGGGCACGAGTACGAGCCCGGTATTTCGGAGACGATGAGCATCGATTACAGCAAGCATTCGCTCTTTGGCGCATCGAAAGCGGCCGCCGACCTGCTCGTGCAGGAATACGGCCGTTATTTCGGAATGCCGACGGTGAGTTTTCGCGGCGGCTGTCTCACCGGCCCGGCGCACGCCGGCACCGAGCTTCACGGATTTCTCTCTTATTTGATGATCTGCACGGTGAGCGGCCGGCCCTATCGCGTCTTCGGCTACAAAGGCAAACAGGTGCGTGACAACATCCACAGTTACGATCTGGTCGAGGCGTTCACTCACTTCATTCAGGCGCCCGGCGTCGGCGAGGTTTACAACATCGGAGGCAGTCGTTATTCCAACTGCTCGATCCTCGAGGCAATCGATCTCTGCGAAGAGATCAGTGGTCGAAAGTTAAATTGGAGCTACGAGGAGACGAACCGCATCGGCGATCACATCTGGTGGATCAGCGATGTGCGCAAATTCCAGCAGCATTATCCGGCGTGGAAATTTCGCTACGGGTTGCGCGAAATCCTGGAAGAGATTCACACGACGCTTATCGCGTAGCTTTAAGCCCCAAGCACCAGACCCCAAGCACCAGGGAAACTTCAATCATCAAGCTCCAAACTCCGTGCCGCGCCGTTTTGAATATTGGAGCTTGGGATTTGGTACTTAGTACTGTTCCCCTTCGTCCTCGCTCGGCACGACGCGATCTTCGATGCCGTAAACGTGAAACATCACGCCAAACCACCACAGCGGTAGAAGCAATCCGCCGAAACCGGCGGTGAAGGTGAAGGTGAGCGCGGCCATGGCGATCGCCATCGGGGTTCCGACGAAAAGAATCAGGAGCCCGACAAACTTATGTCCTTTGTAAATATGGCCAAGCCCGGGAATTATACTGAGCAGCACCGCCATCGCGTCGCTCGCCTTGCCTTCCGCTGTGCTTTCGGTCGCGCTGCGTCTCCAGTCGCACCGATCGCAGGCCTGCGCATCCTTTGGCAGGAGGTGCCCGCAATACGGGCAGGGCATCTTGTCGGCGTCCCCCGCCGCAGGTTCAGCGACTGGCGCATCCGTATATTCCATGAGTTGCAAGATCGACAATGTGAGCCTCAGCAGATGCGTTCAATTCGTCAAGACTGTTGTGGAGGCGCTTGTGCCAAGCGCCTGTTTAAATTCGGCGTTTGACACAAACGCCGCTACAATTGTTGCCCATGGCTGGTCTCTCACAAATTGTCGCGTACGCGGACAAATTTTTGCGCATCGCCGAAATTGGCGACTGGGAGAATGCGCTCAATGGTCTGCAGATCGAAAACTCCGGCCGTGTGACAAAGATTGGCGCGGCGGTCGACGCTTCGACGCGCACCTTGAGCGAAGCCGAGAAGGAAGATGTCGATCTTCTGCTTGTTCATCACGGGCTGTTTTGGACGGGATTGAAACCGGTAAGCGGCGCGTTGCGGCGACAGCTGAAGATCGCGTTTGAGAACGACATTGCGCTCTACAGCGCGCATCTGCCGCTCGATCTGCATCGGCAGGTCGGCAACAACGTCCAGCTCGCCCGCGCGCTTGGCCTAAGATCGACAACGCCGTTTTTCGAGGAAAAAGGCCAATTTGTTGGCGTGAAAGCGCGCGCTTCGATTTCGCGGTCGAGACTTTTGCGCAAACTGGAGACGTCGTTAGGCGGGCCGGTCAAAACGTTCAACTTTGGTCCGCCAAAAACGAAAGTGATCGGGATCGTCACCGGCGCCGCCGGCGGCGAGATTCATCGCGTCGCGCAGGAAAAGATAGACACTTTCATCACGGGCGAAGCGCCGCACTGGGCGGCAGTCGCCGCGGAGGAGCTCGGCATGAATCTTATTCTCGGCGGCCACTACGCCACCGAAACCTTCGGCGTCAAAGCGCTCGCCGCGCATTTGTCGAAGCGTTTTCATTTGCCGTTGTTGTTTATCGATTGTCCGACCGGGTTGTGAAGATCTTTGGGTTTGTCGCAATAGTCGCGGTTGCGATTTGCGCGGCGCTCGCTGCCGGTGCGCCACAACTTGCCGGTCACGTGGCCGTGCCGGTCCGTTATGTTCCGTTAAACAAAATGATCGTCACGGTGCAGATCAACAGTCACCCCGCGAATTTGCTCGTCGATACCGGCGCCAATCACATTGAAGTCGCAGCCGATTCGGCGACGCTCTTCGGCATCACGCCCTCGCAACATGGTTTGCGCTACATCGGTTACGAGCGGATCAACGGCCGGTCATGTCCGATCGCGTTCCTCCGGAACCTGAGTGCCGGCGGCATGAACTTCGGGAGCGCGCCGGTCACGCTTTTGCCGGGCGACGCGCGCCGCAGCTTCGGCACGCACGGCGCGGTTCAGGCCGATGGCATTTTGGGTGCCGACATTCTCGTGCGGCATAACGCGGTGATTAATTGCCGGACTAAATTCATCTTCTTTAAGACTGACCGCTTCGCCGGGACAGGCATCGCGCCGGTCGCGTCCTCGGCAGAGTTTAGGCGCATTCCTCTGCGGCGGGAGCAAAACGGCCGCTTCACCGTGCCGTTCTCGCTCGGCGGGCAAACCGGCCGCCTGTTCGTCGATACCGGAGCATTCGTGACGACGTTCAATGAAGCTCTGCTCAAATCAGCCGGCATCGCCCTACAGCCGGCCCATGTCTCAGGACGTTTCGGCGACGGCATTTCTCGCCAGTACGACATGGGTCAGGTGAACAATTTGGCCATCGGCGATTTCAAAGTGCGCCCGGCAAAATTCGGGGCCGCAGCGCTGCCCAGTTATATGAAAAACCAAGCCGCGATGCAGATCGGCGGTATCCTCGGCATGGATCTGCTTTACGATTACAACGCCATCATCGATTTCGGCAGCATGAGTTTGTTCCTGAAGTGACTAGGGCAACCGCGCTAGCTCTTCTTCTGCTGCCGGCGTGACGTTGTTGTCCCCGCTCCGGCATGTGCGGCGGCGCGCTGCGCGTCGTTGGCCCGACCGAGCAGACGATATTCGGTCGCCAAGTGTCGCCAGGGAAACGGTGAATCTGGCATCAGGCGCGTCGCACGTTCGAATGCCTTGACCGCTTCGCGATGGTTGCCCTTTTTTTCCTGCGCCAGTCCGAGATGGTCCCAAACTGGGCCGTAGCTCGAGTTCAGGCTTGCTCCCTTGCGCAAATGATCGATCGCCACATCGAGCTGGCCGGTCGTCATTAAGCAATAACCCAATTGCGATTGAGCGAGATAATTCTTTGGCTGCAATTGAACGGAGCGGGCGAGCGTCGGGATCGCGTCGGGAATGCGATTGAGATTGATGTAGCTGTAGCCGACGAGGGCGAGCAGGGCGGCACTGTCTGGTGCGACTTCGGCGCCTTTTTTCAGCGCATGAAAGGTCGCATCGGTGTGGCCAAGTTCTTTCTCCGCGCGCGCCAGTTGTAGCCACACGTTCGCGTTCGACGGCGCCACCGCGGTGGCTTTTTCCGCAAAGTCGCGCCCCTCCTGTTTGTGGCCGATGCGCAGCGCACAATCGGCCAACGCGTAATACGGCAGAGGACTTTTCGGTTCCAGTTCGGCTAGTCGCTGCAGATGAGGCATGGCCGCGGCAAAATGGCCCTGCGCTCCTTCCACCAAGGCAAGACCATAATGGGGTAGGCCGAGTTTTGGTTGAATCGCCACCGCCGTGCGAAATGCCGAGCTGGCCTCAACGAATTGGCGGAGCCGCCAGGCGAGCGCGCCGCGCAGCGCTTGTGCGCCGATGCTTCGGGGATATCGCTCAGTCAATTTGCGGGACAAATTAAGCGCCTCCGAAAAATTTCCGCGCTGTTCGGAAGCGACGATTTGTTTGCCAAGCGGATCCTTCAGCGCTGGATCATTTTGTTGCAGCGCCTGTTGCACCGGCGGCTTCACCAATTTCTCCGGGGGCGGCAGTTTTTTCAGCAACTGGTCGATCGAGGCATCCTGTGCAAGCGCGGAAGAGTATCCCAACGCAATCGTCAGGACTGCGAGCGAGCTTCGCACCGGCATGATCATGTCGTGTTGTACCGCTGATTATTCAGCGTTCCAAGGAGAATGTCTCAAGACTTGCCGCGCTGCGTTGCCGGAATTAGAAAAAAACATGCTCTGGAAGCCTTTGCTCTGGCGCTTGCTGTTGCTGACGTCGTTGACGGGCACGTTTTCCCCGCTGCAAAAGGCTGTCGCAGCCTCATGCGTTTGGAAGGTGACAGGACCAAACGGTGGCACACTCTACCTCGGCGGCTCAGTTCACGTCCTGCGCCCGACCGATTACCCACTGCCTGCCGCATACAATTACGCGTTTGATGCCTCGACTCGTCTCGTATTTGAAATGGATCCGAAAGACTTGCGACGTGCTGCCAAAGGCATGGTCAAGGCCGGCGAATATCCAAAACAAGACAGTCTCAAAAATCATGTCGATCGGCGTACCTACGATTACCTGCGTCGTTTTTTCGCTCTGCTGCCCGTGGCAGAAGACAAATTCTCGAGGTATCGGCCGTGGTTTCTGGCGATGTTGCTCGAAAGCATGGCCCTGCACGAATTTTCGCGGCAGCTCGGCGTCGAAAGTTTTCTCGAAAGACGCGCCGCGGCCAATTTAAAGCCAGTGTCTGGGTTGGAATCGTTGCGCGAAACTGTCGAGCGTTACTCGAAATTAAGCGACCGGCAGAGTGAAGCACTTCTATTGCTCACTTTCATCCCAGCTCAATCCGGTGCCAATCAGTCGTCGGGGATGCTCGAGGCGTGGCGCCGTGGCGATGTTGACGCGCTTGCGCAGGCTGGACAAGACGCATACCGCGATTTTCCGTCCCTGCGCGAACGAATCGTAACGGCTCGCAATCGAAACTGGCTGCCCAAGCTCGAATCTTTTCTGCACGGTCGTGAGACCTGCTTCGTGGTTGTTGGTGCCGGCCATGTGGGTGGCGCCGAAGGTCTGTTGTCGATCTTGCGCGCGCGCGGTTATCGTATCGAGCAACTCTGAACCCATCCAGACCGCCGGACGGAACTTTTCGCTTTCGTTCACCCGCAGACGTTGTTGTTTGTTCGCCGATGCCTCCGGCGCAAGATCGAAACACCGAGCCGTCCGGGCGCATCAGCACGCGCGCCACCGGTGTGGTGGGTCTGGCGGTCATGTGCTCACGCGTGCTTGGCCTCGTGCGCGAGCAGGTCTTTGCCGGATTATTCGGAGCCGGGAAAAACCTGGACGCCTTCCTGATGGCATTTCGCGTCCCAAATCTTCTGCGCGACTTGTTCGCGGAAGGCGCGCTCTCGACCGCGTTCATCACCACGTTCGCGAAAAAGATCGCGAGCGAAGGCGATGCCTCCGCTTGGCGGCTAGCCAACAAAGTGGCGACGCTCACGGCCGTTTTCATGAGCGCGATCACGCTCCTTGGGATCCTGTTCGCGCCGCAAATCGTTCACCTCATGACGTGGTGGAGCTGGTCGCCGGAGAAAACGGCCATGACCATTTTGCTTACGCGAATCATGTGGCCGTTCATTCTACTGGTCTCGCTCGCCGCGCTCGTCATGGGCGTGCTCAACGCCCGGCACGTTTTTGGTCCGCCGGCAATGGCGTCGACTTATTTCAACCTTGGCTCGATTCTTGGCGGTGTCGGATTCGGTTGGTGGCTCGATCCGCATTTCGGCGCCCGCTCTTTGATCGGCCTCGCCATCGGCACGCTCATCGGCGGCCTCTGGCAATTGCTGGCCCAATTGCCGTCGCTCCGGCGCGTGGGCTACAGCTACCGCGCCGATTTCCAGTGGCGCGACCGGGGCGTGGGTACGGTGCTGACGTTGATGGGCCCGGCGGTGATCGCGGCCAGCGCGGTGCAGGTGAATGTGCTCGTCAACAGCGGTTTTGCCGCGCGGCTCGGCGACGGTCCGGTCAGCTGGTTGAACATTGCTTTTCGTCTTATGCAACTGCCGCTCGGCATTTTCGGTGTCGCCGTGGGGACGGTCACGTTGCCGCTCGTTTCGCGGACCGCGGCACTCGGCGACACGCCGGCATTTCGCTCCGCACTCGCGCATGCGTTGCGGCTGGTAACTTTGCTAACGGTTCCCGCTGCAATCGGGTTAATTGTTTTGGCGCGGCCAATCATCAGCGTGATCTACGAGCACGGCCGGTTCACCCCTGAGGCGACACTGCAAACGGCCGGCGCATTGCAATTTTATGCGATTGGTTTGGCGGCTTATTCCGCTGTCAAAGTGCTCGCGCCGGCCTTCTACGCCATCGACAAGCCATACCTGCCAATGACCGTGAGTATTTTGTCGATCTTGACCAATTTCGCGCTGAACTGGTTTTTCATGCTCCGCCTCCAGTTCGGCCATCGCGGGCTGGCCCTTTCAACCAGTCTGGTCGCAGTCACGAATTTTTTGCTCCTCTACTTTTTCATGCACCGTCACGCCGGGCGACTCGAGACGGCGCAGCTGCTAAAAACTTTGGGCAAAGTTTTTCTCGCCGGTCTCGTGCTCGCGCTCATCTGCTGGCTGGCCCTGCAGTTTTTCTTTGCGCGAACCCCGTTGCCACTCTGGCAGGAAACGATTGAGCTTCTCATCACAATTGGTGTTGGCGTGGCTGTCTTTTTCGGCGCCGCTTATTCGCTCGGTGTAGCCGAAGTAAGAGATGTGGTCGATCTTGTCCGGCGGCGATTAGGTCGGATGAATCAACCGAGCGCTTGATCGAGGTCCTCGATCAAATCATCGGAGTTCTCCAGACCGACCGATAAGCGCAACAGACCTTCGGGCGAAGTGGTGCCGGGACCTTCGATTGATGCGCGATGATCGATCAGACTCCCGACGCCGCCCAGGCTCGTTGCGCGAATGAAGAGTTTCGTTTTCGCCGTGACGCCAATCGCTCCGTCGCGTCCGTGTTTAACTTCAACCGATAGCATCCCGCCAAACTGCGACATTTGTTTTTCCGCGATCTTGTGACCGGGATGAGAGCGTAACCCGGGATAATGGACGCGCTCGACTTGGCGATGTTGCCCGAGAAACTGCGCAACCTTCAACGCGTTCTCCGAATGCGCGCGCATCCGCCACGGCAGTGTGCGCATCCCGCGCAAGATCAGCCAGCAATCGAAAGGCGAGGGAACAGCGCCGCCGGTGTATTGAATACTGCGAATTTGCTCGAAAAAGTCATTCTCCATTTTGCTGACGACAATTCCGCCGGCCACATCGCAGTGGCCGCCGAAATATTTGGTGGTCGAATGCAAAATCAGATCGGCACCGAGATCGAACGGGCGCTGCAAGACCGGCGCTCAGGTGTTGTCGCAAACGAAAAGCGCGCCGGCCTCGTGCACGATCTCCGCGACCGCCGCAAGATCGACAATCTTCAACAGCGGGTTCGAAGGCGTCTCGGCCCAGGCGAGCTTGGTTTTTGCGCCCAACGTTTTTTTGATTGCCGCCAGATCGCTCATATCGACGAAATCGACATTGAGTCCCCAGCGCGAAAAAATTTCGCGGAGCAATCGCGAGGTACCGTAATAGGCATCGACATGGGCGAGGACGTGGTCGCCTGGTGAGAGCGTCTGGAAAATCGCCATGGTCGCGCCCGTTCCCGAAGCAAAAGCGGCGGCGGCGGCGCCACCTTCGAGCGCAGCGACGCCATGCTCGAGCGCCTGCCGATTCGGATTATCGTTGCGCGTGTACATGAATCCGCGCGGGTAGGTGCCTTCGACATCGCGCTCGAACGTCGTCGATAAATGAATCGGCGCCGATACCGCGCCGGTCGCCGGATCGATCGCGTGCCCCGCATGGACTGCCAGCGTTTCAATTCTCATTCGCTCCGAGATTACAAACGTGCGCCCGATTGTCGATAGAGCTGTGGCGTCCGCTGTGCTTCGCGGATCTTTTGTTGCCGCGCCGATTTCGGCTCCGCTGAGGAGAGCGCACCCTGCGGCACGGGCGCGGGATTATTATCGCAACCGAATTGGCCGATGTTGTTTGAACAAAGCGAGGTCGTGCTGGATGCCCTTGGCCGCCGCCGGCGAAGTTCCTTTGGTGGCAAGCGCCTGTTCCGCATAACGCACGGCCGAATCAAAATCACCAACCTCGGCGTAGGCTGCTGCCAGCGCGGCAATCGACTGCTCGTCCTGCCAAAGCAGGAGTTTGCACGCGTTGGTTGCGTCTTTGATTGCCTGCTGGCCGTTACGAAACGTTGGATCCGGACAGCCGGCTTCGAGCCAGGCGCGTTCACGCAAGGCTCGCCCCATCGCGTCCCTGCGCGGGTGAATTGAAATGCAGTGATTGATTTCCTTTAAGGCTTCGGCGTATCTGCCGAGTTGCTCGTTGGCGGCGGCGCGCAACAACGCCGCTTCGACGAAGGGCGGATATTGCCGCAACGCCTCGCCCGCGTCTCGGACGGCCAATTCGTATTTACCCTCGTGCATCCGCACTCTCGCGCGCGTGTAGAGCGCAGGCCAAAGTGTCGGGTCAATGCGGAGCGCTGCTTCCACGCTTTCTTTTGCACCGGCAATGTCGTCGTTCTTGAGTTGGTCTTCTGCTTTGGTCAAAAGTTTAATTGCAGCCCAGTTGTTGCGAGTTTTGCTCGCGGTGATTTTGACCGGCAGATCTGCTTGCGCCACTGCGGCGGCAACCACCAGGCCGGTAAAGCAAACCAGTGTTCTCGTTACCGTATGTTTGCGCATGGCATGGACGTGTAAGCAAAAATAAACAAAGGCAGCAAGGAAAGATCAATTTATGGCAATGATTGTCGATCTTGTGTGCCGATTTTGGAGTGCGCCGACATGTCCGCGCTTTCCAAGCGGGCGACCTGTCGCCGCACTCCAAAACAAGTTGACGGCGCGGGTTTCCCGCCCAAATAGCAACTGGATTTTCCGGCGGATGTTCTAAGTTCCGCTCTCTCGCTCGATGACGATTTACGACGACGAAGTTTTCAAGATGGCGTGCGACCAGTTTCTGGTCATCGCCGATTACCTGAGCATCGACAAGAACGATCGGGACCGGCTGATGTATCCGAAGCGCGCGATCGCCGTCACTCTGCCGGTCCACATGGATGATGGGAGTACGAAAACTTTCCAGGGCTACCGTGTGCAACATCATCTTACGCTCGGCCCGACCAAAGGCGGAACGCGTTTTGCGCCGAGCCTTTCGATGGGTGAAACGGCCGCGCTCGCGATGTGGATGAGTTGGAAATGCGCGCTGGCAAACCTGCCTTACGGCGGCGCCAAAGGCGGCGTGGCTTGCGACCCGAGCAAACTCTCGCGCAACGAGCTCGAAGCGGTCTCGCGCCGTTACATGCAGGAGATGATCTCGTTCGTCGGGCCGCATACCGACATCATGGGCCCGGATATGGGCACGAACGAGCAGGTCATGGCCTGGTTCATGGACACCTACTCGGTCTATCAAGGTTACGCGGTGAGCGAGATCGTGACCGGCAAACCGGTCGCCATCGGCGGCACCGAAGGCCGGCGCGAAGCCACCGGCCGCGGCGTCGTCTATCTCATCGACCGGGCGCTGAACATTTTGAAAATGGATCCCGAGAAATGCACCGCGATCGTGCAGGGATTCGGCAACGTCGGATCGGTCGCGGCGCTGTCGCTTGCCTACAAAAGCGGCGTCAAAGTCATCGGGATCAGCGACGCTTACGCCGCCGTTTACAATCCCAAAGGAATCGACGTGCAGGCGGCCGAGCAGCACGTGTTGAAAAAAGGCAACCTGCGCGCGTTTTGCGAAGCCGACCATGTCGATCCAAACGAACTTCTGACGCTGCCGTGCGACATTCTTGTGCCGGCGGCGGTCGATCGCGTTATCACCGCGAAAAATGCCGGGGAATTGAAATGCCGCATCCTGGCCGAAGCCGCCAACGGCCCGACTACGCCCGAGGCCGATCTGATTTTGGAAAAACGTTGGGACGAAGTGTTCGTTATTCCCGACATCTTGTGCAACGCCGGCGGAGTGATCGTCTCCTATTTCGAATGGGTCCAGGGCCTGCAGAGTTTTCTCTGGAGCGAAACGGAAGTGACCGACAAACTTTTCCGCATCCTCGAGCACTCCTTCGCCCAGGTGATCCGGCGCGCGAAGAACCACAAAATCGCGCATCGCACCGCCGCCATGGCGATCGGCGTCGAGCGCGTGCTCAGGGCGAAAAAAATGCGCGGCTTGTTCCCATAAGCCGCGATGAAGTTTTCCTATCGCGAGGAAACACGCGAAGATCGACAATTCGATGTCCTCACCGATGAAGAAAACGGGTTGCGCATCGCGGCCTCCCGCCTTGGCGCGGAGTTGATCAGTCTGGCCCGGGTGAATGAGGCTGGGAAATGGGTCGGCTTTCTTTATCGCGACGGCGAAATTTCGCCCCCTGAGAAGGGCTGGGCCAACCATGCGACGGTCATGGGTTACTACCTCCACCGTCTGAAGGATGGTCGGAGCTCATATCGAGGTCGCGAGATCAAAGGCGGCACGCACGGCTTTCTTCGCGCTAAAACCTGGCAGCTCGTGCAAGCGCGGACCGATGAGGCCGGCGCGCTTCACTACCGAATCACGCCGAATGATTTCAGCGAGAGCGAATATCCGCTGAGAGTCAGCCTCGATCTGGTTTACAAGATCGACAACAACGACGTGAGCGTCACGTTTCAGTTTGAAAATGCCGAGCCGGAACTCAGCGCGCATGTTTCCTTCGGCTTGCATCCCGGCTTTGCCGCGATCTCGTTCGATAGCTTTCGCGTGCAGATGCCGCGCGGCGTTTATCGGCGGTATTTTTCGCCAGGCAATTATCTTTCCGGCGAAACGCGCGAGATTAATTTCGCCGGGGGCGAGATGCCCTTTCGGCGCGATGAGCTGCCCGGGTCGATCATTCTGGAACTTGTCGATGTGCCGCGGCGCGAATTCTCTTATGTTGATCCGCCAAGTGGCCGCTGGGTCGTTCTTGATCTTGGCAAAGTGCCCTACCTGACATTGTGGTCGGATGGCGGACGGTTCCTCTGCATTGAGCCGTGTTGGGGGCTCACCGATCATCACGAGCAACGGCCCTTTGAGAAAAAAGCAGGCATTCAGACAATCCGACCGGGCGAGACTCTGCGGGCCTCATTTTCGATGGCGGCGCAACTCGCTTCCTGTGATTAAACTGCGGCGCGTGTCCTGAGCTATGCGACTGGCGACCATCATTCCCGAAAACGCAACCGCGCCTTTCGCGGCGGTTGCGGTGCACGCCGATCGTTTCGTCGGGCTGCATGCTTTCCTGAGTTTTTTCGGAGTGAAGGAGCTGCCGGACAATCCGAACGCGCCGCTCGAGCAGTTTCTGCCGGTATTGATGCCGCGCCTCTCCGAGTTCACGCGCAAGCTGAGCGATTGGCCGGAGCACCAAATCGTGTTTCAGCAGCGCGGCGGTAAAGGCTGCCGGATGAAAAGCCTTCTTCCCCCGGTGCTACGGCCATCGACCTTTCGCGACTTTTATGCCTTTGAGCAACATGTCAAAACCGCCCGATCGCGGCGCGGCCTCGACATGATTGGCGCCTGGTATGAGCTGCCGGTCTTTTATTTCTCCAACCCGAACTCGCTTGTCCCCGACAACGCATCCGTCGCGGCGCCGGGCGGCTCGAACGAACTCGATTACGAGCTTGAGCTTGGCGTGGTGATCGGAAAACACGGTCGCGATATTCCGATCGCGCGGGCGTGGGAGCACGTCGCCGGCTTCGTCGTTCTCAATGATTTCACCGCGCGTGACCTGCAGCGCGCCGAGTTGGAAGTGGGCCTGGGGCCGGCGAAGGGCTAAGACTTCGCCACCGCGGTCGGGCCGATGCTGGTGACGCGCGATGAAGTGTCCGATCGGATCAATGGTGAGAAGATTTCCCTGGAAATGCGCGCCCGTGTCAACGGCCGCGAATTTTCGCGCGGCAACAGCGCCGCCTTGCATCATTCTTTTCCGAAAATGATCGCGCACGCCTCGCGGGACGCCGACCTGTTCCCCGGTGATTTGATCGGCAGCGGGACCGTCGGCACCGGTTGTATTTTGGAGCTGGGCCCGGAGAACACGGGCGGCTGGTTGAAGCCGGGCGACCTCCTCGAGTTGGAAATTGAAAAGCTTGGCGTTCTACGCACGCGCGTTGTTGCGCGCGGCGGTTGACTAAAGACCGGTTCGCGCCGTTCAATTAGAGAATGCCGGCCGTTTCGCTCCATGCGCTGCTTGCGCATTCGATCGATTACGCGGGAATGTTTCCGCCGTGTAGTCTGCCTCTCGACCGGGCCGTGGAAAATCATGCCCACTATGTCCGCTCGCCCGATGCATGGATGCTCAACTCTTTTGTGCTGCCACTCGAGAAGTTTGAGGCCGCGGCGGAGCAGGTTTCACGCTTCGATAAGAAACATCCGCTGCGGGTTTCGGCCCTTGGACCGCGGACTCAGAACGCGGCCGAATTCATCGCTGCGCTCAAGGCTGCGGCGCAAACCATTGCGGCGTTCAAGAGGGAACATGTCGATCTTATCGCCGTGCCGCAGCTGGAAATTGCGATGCCCGAGGATGTCGATCTTGCGCGGCTGCGAGAAGGCCGCGCGCAGCTTTCCGAGCTGAAGCTGCAACTGTTCGTTGAAGCGCCAGCCGATTCGGCCGAGCGCACGCTGGGTTTGATCGCGCAACTGAAGGATCCCGGGGTCGGCTACAAATTGCGCACCGGCGGTGTGACCGCGGATGCGTTTCCGAGTATTGCGCAGATCGGCGCTGCGCTAAGCGCGGCGATGCAGCGCCACGTACCGATCAAATTTACGGCCGGTCTTCATCATCCGCTGCGGCAATTTCGCGATGAGGTTGGCACCCAGATGCATGGATTTCTCAACGTCCTCGGCGCGGCGGTGCTCGCGGCCGAACATCATTGGGACGAAGGCCAAATCGCCCAGGTTCTCGAAGACGAAGGAGCCGGTTCGTTTTCTTTCGATGAAACGATTTTCGCGTGGCGCGACTGGGAGATCGCGACCGATCGGATCCACGCGCGGCGCAAACTGGTGACTTCCTTCGGCAGTTGTAGCTTCGACGAGCCGGGCGAGGATTTGCGCGCCTTGAACGTACTGTAGTGCCACGCGATGAACGGGATCAAGAATCTGAAGTTGCAAGAGTGGGCCACTCACATCCGGCGTTGTGCTCGTAAAACCCGGGCAGTTCCCTCGACGCGGAACAGCTTGCGAAACGAGTGAGAAACGCGATCGAGTTCGGAAACGCTAGACGCGCTTCAACTCATTGGCGACTGGCTGAGTACGTTTGGCTGCTCTTTTTCTGGAGCTCATCGACCAGGGGTTGCACTTCCTCCGTCATCTTCAACAACTCGGGCCAGGGGCGATGATAATTTTCGCCGGCTAATTTGCGGGTGGCGTCGAAACCCATGTGCGAGCCGATGTTTTGTTCGCTGGGCGCGTGATCGAGTGAGTCGCTTGGGTTTTTGATCACGGTGGTGTCGCGGGCCGGATCGGTATTCGCGCAGAGGCGGAACAGGACCTCACTGGTGTTGTGGACATCGCAGTCTTCGTCCACGACCACAATGTATTTGCTGAACATCATCTGGCCCATGCCCCACAAGCCGTGCATCACCTTGAACGCCTGATAGGGATATTGTTTCCGAATGCTGACGAAGACCAGGTTGTGAAACACGCCTTCGGCCGGCAACGTCATGTCCACCAGTTCGGGGAAATTCATTTTGAACACAGGCAGAAAAATCCGCACGCTCGCGTCGCCCATATAAAAATCTTCCATCGGCGGCTTGCCCACAATCGTGGTCGGATAAATCGCGTCGCGTCGATGAGTGATGGCAGTGAGATGAAAGACCGGGTAATCCTCGACCGCGGTATAAAAACCGGTGTGATCGCCGAACGGTCCTTCCGGGCGAAGCTCGCCAGGTTGAACGTAACCTTCCAGAACAAAATCGACATCGGCCGGCACCTCGACATCGATCGTTTTGCATTTCACCAGCTCGACTGATTTGCGGCGCAAAAAACCGGCGAACAAGATCTCGTCGAGCCCATCGGGCAACGGCGCGGTTGCGGCAAACGAGTAGACAGGGTCGCCGCCTAATGTCACTGCGACCGGCATGCGTTCGCCGCGCTCATAATAAACTTTGCCGTGGCGCGCCCCGACCTTGTGCACCTGCCAATGCATCGCGGTGGTGCGCTCATCGAACAACTGCAGGCGATAGCAACCGACATTGCGCGCGCCGGTTTCAGGATCGCGCGTGTGCACGTGTGGCAGCGTGATGAAGCGCCCGCCATCCTTGGGCCAGCATTTTAGAATCGGAAGGTCGCGCAGATTGAATTCATTGGACGTCGGGGAGTTTCCCATTTCGTGCACGATTTCCTGGCATGGCGCCTCGCGAACTGTCTTCGGGCGCGCATGGAGGAGATGAATCCCCTGTTTCAACAAACTCCAGCCCTCGCGCAGGTCGGTGGGCGGTTTCGCTTTGAGGATGAGCTGAATTTCCTGGGCGATGTCGTCAACGGTGTCGCGGCCGAGCGCCATGGCGATGCGCTTGCGCGAGCCCATCGTGTTGATCGCGACTGGGAAGGCAGAGGATTTTCCATCGACAACCGGTTGCTCGAAGAGCAGCGCCTTTCCGCCGCCGGGCGATTTCATCTCGCGGTCGGCCCATTCGGCAACGACCAGATCGGTATCGACCGGCAGCGCGATGCGCTTGAGTTCGCCGGCTCGGTCGAGCGCCTCAAGGAATGTCCCAAATGAGCGGTAGGCCATTTGCCTTAACCGCTACTCTGGTTCGCTCGTTTCGCGAAAGCGACCAGAAAATGCCCGATCAGGGATAACCGCGCAGGTATTGAAACGAAACGACGCGGCCGTTGGCGAATGTCACCGTCTTATATGGCACCGGAACGCTCGGTGGAATGTAGGAGTAGAAAAATGGATCGAAGAAGGGATCGCCGAAGAACACAAACGCGCGGTTATGGTGATGATGGATGCGATGCGCGCTCACGAACCCGAAGCCGACGCCGCCGTAAAAACGGCCGTAGGGTCCATAGGGGTAGGCATAGGGCGCGGAGCGGTAGGTAATGTAAATCCAGGTCTCAGTGTCGCGGCCGCGCATGTTACCGACCGCCTTTTGCTCGGGTGAACCCCACGCGAGCCACGCGGCCTGCATCGGCATACCAACGCGGACCTGGCCCTGGCTGACCAACTGCTGGTCGGTCGGTGAGAGTCCCTGATAAATTTCCGGATGATCCGAAATTCGCGATTCGACCGTGGAACAACCGGCCAGAGATAATGCGCCAACTGCCACCGCCAACGTCAGCGCTTGAGCAAACATTCGACGCTTCTTCATAAGAGAAATGATACGATTGCAGATTAACGAGTCAACGGGTTGCACTTCGCTTGATTCAACCCCGGCTTACTTCTAACGTTGCGCCGAATGCAAGATCGACATGGGCACCGGATCTCGTACTTGCGGGTGTCGATCACCGATCGCTGTAATGAGCGCTGCACCTATTGCATGCCGGTGGAGCTCCAGGAATGGCTCCCGCGCGCGGACATTTTGACTTACGAAGAAAACCTGCGCCTCATCCGGATCGCGGCCGAACTCGGCGTCACTAAAGTCCGAATCACCGGCGGCGAACCGCTCACGCGCCGGGAAGTTGTAGAGTTTATCCAACAAGTCGCACAAATCCCCGGCATCGAGAATCTTGGCGTCTCGACCAATGGAACGCTCCTTGCGCGCGAAATCAGCCCGGGACAAACCATTGCCCGCGCGTTGCGAAATGGCGGTGTGCGCTCGATCAACATTTCGCTCGATACCCTGGATCGACATCTCTATGCCCAAATCACGGGACGGGATTTTCACGACCAGGTGCTCGCTGGTATCGAGGCGGCAATCGCCGCGGGAATTGAACAAATCAAGCTCAACTGCGTGCTGATGCGCGGGCGCAATGAAGATGATCTGGTCCGGCTGATCGACTTCGCCGCGGAACGCAACCTGATCCTGCGTTTCATCGAGCTGATGCCGGTAAGCACGACCGAGGTGCTCGACGACAACACCTTTATGTCGATCTTGCACGCGCAAAGGCTGATCGAATCGCACTTCGGCCCGCTGATTCCCGAGCCGTCGTTTCGAACCAATGGTCCCGCCACTTACTATCAGCTGGCAAATCGCGAGCAGCGGATCGGATTCATCGGCGCGATGACCAACCTCCGCTTCTGCGAGAGCTGCAACAAACTGCGGCTCACCTGTGACGGGAAATTGCGGCCCTGCCTCGGCAGCTATCTCGAATTCGACATTATGAAACCGCTCCGGGCCGGCGCGAGCGATGACGAGCTGAGGCAGTTCATCCTCGATGTCGTCGAACGCAAGCCCGAGCAGCACGATTTCCGCAACAATTATCAGCCAAATCGCAAAATGATTGCGATTGGCGGGTAGCTTTTGTAGCGGCGGTCTATGACCGCCGAACCCAAGCGTGAAACGTTTGACTCACATCAGCTCGGATGGGCGCGCGCAGATGGTGGATGTGTCGGCCAAACCAGCACGCGCCCGGACGGCAATCGCCGCCGGTAAAATCAAGCTTGCGGCCGAAACACTTGATTTGATCGCCAAGGATCAGATCGCAAAGGGTAACGTCTTCGCGACAGCGCGTATCGCTGGTATTCAGGGCGCGAAAGAAACCGCGCGGTTGATTCCGCTCTGTCACATTGTTCCACTGAGCGACGTCAAGATCGACATTGTCACCTCGCGCGACGGCGCGGACGTAACCTGCACGGCGCGCACCATCGCTCAGACCGGCGTGGAAATGGAAGCGCTCGCCGGTGTCTGCATCGCGCTGCTCACGATCTACGACATGTGCAAAGCGGTCGATAAACAGATGCAGATTTGTGATGTGCGGCTGATTAAGAAAATAAAAGCTTCCCTGGTGGCCCCGAAAGCTTTCGCGAGTCGCTCGAATTGAGAAGAAGAAAAATAGTGCGACGCTCACAGAGCGTCGCTACAGAGGAAAATGCAAATTACCGTCGGCATCATCACCATTTCGGATCGCGCGAGCGCGGGGGATTACAAAGATCTTGGCGGGCCGGCGTTAAAAGAGGCGGCACAAAAAATTGGTTGGCAGATTCTGAGTGAAGCGATCGTGCCCGACGATTCCGCGCGTATCCAGGAGACGGTGCGCTCGTTTTCGCAGCAAGGTTGCGGATTGATTTTGACGACCGGGGGAACCGGCGTCGGGCCGCGCGATGTCACGCCGGAAGCGATTCGCGCCATCATGCGCGCGGAGTTGCCCGGGTTTGGCGAAGTTATGCGCGCGCAATCGATGAAGATCACGCCGAACGCGATTTTGTCGCGCAGTCTCGCAGCAATTGTCGATCTTTCCCTCGTGATCGCGCTTCCCGGCAAACCAAGCGGCGCGGTCGAATGCCTTGGCTTTGTTCAAGGTGCGATCCTCCATGGCGTCGCGCTCGCTCAGCGCTTGCCGACTTCGTGTTGAGTTGTAGCCGCGTCTCTGTGAGGCGCTCGTCGCCTGCGCAATCAAGCCCCGCGCTTCGCACAGCGAAGCGGCTACAGAGTAATGACGGTAAGCTCGGGCCGGCAATTGAATCGCACCGGCAGCCGATAAGTGCCGATGCCGGGATTCACATACAATGGTCCGCCAGCTGTCTGGTAGGAGCCGAGGTCATAGCGGCCGACGCCTCGCGGCACAATGATCGAGCCCCACAACGGCAGCCGGACCTGACCGCCATGTGAATGACCGGCGAGAATCAGATTGAACCGCCGGTCGCCAAGACGATCCGCCATTAGAGGATAGTGCATCAGTAAAAGCCGGCGCGTCGCCGGCAACGGCGGCACAATGTTGAGACCGACAATACCCATTCCCACAATCTCGAGATCGTGACGCTTGGACACGATATTGCGATCGGCCAGCCACGCGCCGCCGGCCGCGCCGAATGCTTTTTCGTAGTCATGAAAATTAACACCGCTCGAATACTCGTGGTTACCGGGGCAACCGTAGACCGGCGCCTTGATCTGACGAATGAAGCTCAGCGCTGGCGCGGCAAAACGCCGCCGCTCCACCAGGTCGCCGGTGAAGCAAACAAAGTCCGGCCCGAGCTCGTTGATCGTGCGCACCACTTCGCCCGCATACTGCTCGTTCCCTTTGAAATGAAAATCGCTGAAGTGCACGAGGCGACATTTGCCTGCGGGATTTAATTCCCAACGCCTGACCCGAAGCGCCGTGGGCTCGATAAACTGCGCATCCACTCCGAGCGCTGCGGGCACGGCGAACGCCCCGAGCTTCAAAAATTCGCGGCGCGTCATCCGGCTCATGGCTGCACGTGATTGAGCATAACACATTCTTGTACCTGGCGTATCGGTTGCGCTGGGGCGGCGAGAATATCTCGAGTTCGCTCGAAATGAGAGCTGAAGCGCGGTGGCGAGCAGCCGATGCTTGCCATTTGCACAGGCGGTTCATAGTTTGGGCGCGATGAAAAAGATCGAAGCGATCATCAAACCGTTTAAGACCGAGGCCGTGAAAGACGCGCTCGCGGAAGTGGGGATCGAGGGGATGACGTTGAGCGAGGTGAAAGGCTTCGGCCGGCAGAAAGGGCACAGTGAGATTTATCGCGGCACCGAATACACGGTGGATTTTCTGCCGAAGGTGAAATTCGAGATCGTGGTGGCAGATGATCGCGCGCAGCGCGCGATCGAAGCCATCCTGCGCGCGGCTAAAACGGGCAAGATCGGCGACGGCAAAGTTTTCCTGAGTGAGGTCGAGCAGGCGGTTCGCATCCGCACTGATGAACGCGGTGCGGAAGCCGTCTCATGAACGATTTTTTGTTGTCGATCTTGCTCGGCATCATCGAAGGGCTGACCGAGTTTTTGCCGGTGAGCTCGACCGCGCACCTGCGGATCGTGGAGGCCGTGCTGCGTCTGGATCTCCACGATAGCTTCTGGAAAATGTACACGATCGTGATCCAGCTCGGCGCCATCCTGGCGTTGCCGGTTTATTTTTGGCGCCGGATTCTGCAATTCGCGAGCACGTTTCCCAAAGGCGAGCGCGGCAAGCGCAACTTTTTCACGCATCCGCTGAGTCTAACGCTGATCGCGTTCGTGGTGACGGCGGTCCCGAGCTGGGCATTGAAGAAACAGATCGGGGAGAACCTGGAGAGCTTGAAAGTGATGTCGCTCGCGCTGTTGATCGGCGGGATCGTGATGTGGATCGTCGATGCAAGCTTTACGCGCGCGCGCGTGGCGCACATGGAGGAGATGAGTTTGCCGCAAGCGATCTGGATCGGCGCGGCGCAAATTCTTTCCGCAGTGTTTCCCGGCACGTCGCGCTCGATGGCCACGATTGCAGCGGGTCAGGTCGCCGGCATGTCGCGTCCGGCCGCACTGGAGTTCTCGTTTTTTCTTTCCATGCCGACGATGGTGGTGGCGACCGGCTATGATTTGTTCAAAGCGCTGGCGCCGAATCGGCACAGCGCAGTGGAAGGCAACCTCGCGCCGCTCGCGATCACGGCGCACCAGTGGATCGTGCTCGCGATCGGCTTTGTTTTTTCATTTTTCATCGCGCTGGCGGTGGTTGCCTGGTTCATGCAATGGGTGCGCACGCGCGGGTTTGCCCCCTTCGCGGTTTATCGAATCGTGCTCGGCCTTGTCATTCTGGCGGCGCTGATCGCCGGCTGGGCGTAGCGTGTGAAATGGAAACCGACGAAGTCATTCTGCCCGACCTGCAAAGCTGTCTGCTTTGCGAAGACGTGCGCTGCGAGTTCAACGGCATGCAAACCCTCGTCGGCGTGGTCAACGTGATTCCGGCTGCCACGCTGCCGGTCACTTGCATGCGGCTTTGCATCTGGGCGCGCTGGTGCGGTGGCGCGGGAAGATTTCGGCAGCGCTCACGGATTGTTGGCGTGGACGAGCAACAAGTCATCGCACAGGCCGAAGTGGAGTTCGTGCTCAAGGAAATGGAAGGCCACGCGACCAATGTGCATTACTTCGGCGGTGTGCAATTTCAGCAGTTCGGTTTACATCACGTTGAGATCTTCTTGCAGGATGAATTGCGATTGCGTTTTCCTTTGCCCGTGGTTCGGGTAGTGCCGAATCCGCCGCGGTAGCGACTAAAGCTTCTATTCGTAACATCTGCCTGTCGCGACTACGCGCGCCAGAAGAGCA
>JBHEMD010000183.1:0-16772 GCA_046262735.1 Chthoniobacterales bacterium
CGCCGACGGTTACCCGCGACAGGTGTCCAATCGCGGCGCCGCGATGCTCGTCCGTGGCAAACGATGCGATTTGTTAGGCCGGGTCACGATGGATCTCATGGTGATCGACGTCTCCGAAATCGAAGCGGTTGAACCTGGCGAAGAGGCGGTGTTAATGGGGCGTCAGGATACGCAGGAAATTTCCGCGCACGAGATCGCGGAAAATGCCGACACCATCACGTGGGACATCACGACGCGAATTGGCCGGCGGGTGCGGCGGGTGTTTGTGTAGTGTCATGTTGAGCGGAGCGAAACATCTCTGGCTCTTCCTTTGAAAGATTCAGCTACAGAAATGATCAGAGATTCTTCGCTTCGCTCAGAATGACAATTTTAAGACCATGTTCCAAATCGTCTTCAACGAATTGAGCGCGGCCGAGATTTCGGCATTGCCGAAATCGTTACAGCTCGATCTGCTGGCGGAATTTCAGATCCTGCCGGAGGACCTCGATCACCTCGACGTCAAGCGCTTCGGTGTGATCGAGCGCGAGGGCAAAAAGTTATATCGCTACCGGGCGAAAGATTACCGGATTTATTTCGAAAAGACGGACGAAGGCATCACCGTCCATCGCGTCCTGCACAAAAACACGCTGCGCGATTTTCTCTTCCGGAGCAAACTTCCTACGAGCGAAGACGCGCAGCTGAGCAAAACGCGCGAGTTCTGGAAACTGATCGACGAGGGCAAACGCACGCGCAAAGCGTAGCGAGATCCCTCGACTTCGCTCGGGATAACAGAATTGGCTGACGCCAATTCTGTCACTTCATCAAGAGCACGGAGCGGCTACGCTTGATTTCGCGCGTGATTTTGCGGTGCAGATACGCCGGCATTCCGGTGACGCGGCGCGGGAGGATCTTGCCGCTCTCGGTCACGAATTTTTTGAGAAGATCCGGATTTTTGTAATCGATCGCCTCGAGCGCGATGTCGATCCTCCGCCGGGGCATGGCGCGGTTGGCGCGGCGAAAAGCGGAACGGCGCTTGGCGGTCTTGGGTTGCATCGATAATTACCTGGTCTCGCGGTGGAGCGTATGCCGGCGCAGAAACGGATTGTATTTCTTCTTCTCGAGCCGGTTCGGTGTGCGCGGGCTTTTCTTGTTTCGCGTGGTCATGTAACGCGAGACCGGTTTGCCCAGCGCCTTCGCTTCAGTGCACTCGAGGGTAACGATTTCCTGGGCCATAAGATCGACAATCGAGCAAGCGTGGGTAGCTACTCCTTGGTGTTTTCCACCGGCGCCGCGGCTTCCTCTTCTGTCTCCGTTTCGGTCGCTTCATCTTCAGTCAAACCGAAGAGTGACGTGACCGACTGGCGCACACGCGAAGCTTTGCTCTGTTTCTCGAGCTGCGACTGGCACTCCACGGTGAACCGGGCGAACGGGATCGCTTCCAGTCGCGCCCGCGGGATTGCTTTGCCCGACATCTCGCAAACGCCGTAGGTGCCAAGATCGATCCGCTTGAGCGCTTCATCGATCTCGTAAAGCGCGTCCTGTTCCTGCGAAAGAAGGCTGAGCGCGAAATCACGGTCGTAAGCGTCAGAGCCGGCGTCGGCCTGGTGCATACCGAAAGCGGAGGCTTCACTGCCTTCAGCGCGGGCGCGCAACGTGTCCTGCGCTACGCCGGCCATTGAATCGACCATGGCGTCGCGCAGTTGCAGCAGCTTGTCTTTCTGTTTGCGGGTGAACCCGTCCATTTTGCGGCTGCGATGATTGCGGCCAAAAAGCGCCTCGCGCGGCCGGGCCATAACGCGGGTGCGCGCCTTCGAAACACGGGCGGTCGATTTTTTCACGGAAATCTTCTTCGCCGGAGCCGCTTTGCGTGCGGCCGGCTTTTTCGGGGAACTCTTCTTCTTTTTTGGTTTAGCCATGGTGTTGAGAGGCGCCGGGATAGTGAGGGTGCCGGAAAAGGAGCGCTTAATTAAGAACATTTCCCTGCAGGCGCAAGCGGAGATTTCTCGTCCCCAACGCGCTGTCTTCCGAGACGCTGCGGGCCGTCGCAGGCAGTTTTCACGAGCTGGCGCTGGAATAATGGCGCAGAGCAAAATGCCAAAAGGCGCGCGAGAGCCAGAAGATGATCGAGGCGGCGGCGACGAGGTGGAAAATGAGCCAGCCGGATTGGCCGAAGGATTTGATGAGTAAGCGCGCAGGAATATTGGCGACGATCACAACTGGGATGATCCAGCCAAAAATGATGCGGAAGAGCTGCGGGAAAATCACGTCGGGATAGCGGGCGATGTTGAGAAAATTGAAATAGCCGTAAACCAGCCCCTGCGCGCGCACGATCCAGAAGCTGACCGCCGCCAGGGCGAGCATGATCGAGTAGTGCACGGTCACGCCAAACCCAATCGCCACCAGATAAAGCAACACCGCGCCAATCGTCGGCACATAGTGGAGATGCGCGAGGGAAACGCACACCACCAGCCCGCCGAGCATGGCGTTCACGATACTGTCGAGACCGAAGACTTTGGTGGAAGCCGCGAACTGGCTGTCGATCGGCAACACGAGCAACGAATCGAGTTTACCGGTGCGCACCAGCTCGGGAATGTTGGCCACGTTGACGAAAAAGAACGCCTGGAACAATTGCGCGATGATCTGGTGCGTGCCGACGAGGAGCACTACTTCCCATTTCGTCCAGTCGCCGATCCGATCGACACTGCCGAAAATGATGCTGAAAAAAACGATCTGCCCGCAAAACCACAATAGCTCGACCACCATCCAGAGAAGGAAATTGGCCTTGAAACTCATCTCCCGGATGAGTGAGTTCCGTAGCATGATCGAATAAATCTCGAAGTAACGGCGCATGTTCGGCTTTTGAGTTTCTTCAAATTCGCTGTAACGCTGCAGCCCTCTCAATTGTCACATAATTATTGCCGTGCGCATTGGGCGGCAACTTTTTATGAATCGCCGCCCTCTCATCATCGTCGCCGCTGTCGCGCTGCTCGCGGTCGTGTTTGCCCTCTCCCGTTGCGCAAGATCGACATCGACTCGCTTCCAAGCGGCCGAGGTGACACGCGGGCCAATTACCCAGGCCGTTACTGCCACAGGGACGTTGAACCCGGTTGTGACGGTGCAGGTCGGAAGCCAGGTTTCGGGCAATATCGCGCGGTTGTTTGTCGATTTTAATTCGCAGGTCAAAGCCGGCCAGACCGTGGCGCAAATCGATCCGGCGATTTTTCAGGCAACGGTGACGCAAGCCGAGGGCGATCTGGCCAGCGCACAAGCCGTGCTCGAGCTCGCGCGGGTCAACGCGCAACGGACGCAGGAGTTGTTCGCGAAAAAGAACTCGTCTCAGGCCGATGTCGATCAAGCGGTGGCGAGCCTGCATCAGTCGGAAGCCAGCGTGAAAATCAAACAAGGCGCGCTCGATAAAGCCAGGGCCGACCTCGAGCATTGCACGATCCTCTCCCCGATCGACGGCATCGTGATTTCGCGGAATGTCGATGTCGGTCAGACCGTCGCCGCCAGCTTGCAGGCACCGGTCATTTTTACGATCGCCAAAGACCTGACCCAAATGCAGATCGATACGAACGTGGCCGAAGCGGACATCGGCGCGGTTGCCGCCGGCCAGGATGTCGATTTTACCGTCGACGCATTTCCGATGCGCACATTTCACGGGAAGGTGGTGCAGGTGCGCAACGCGCCCATCAACGTCCAGAACGTTGTCACCTACGACACCGTCATCGAGGTGAACAATGCCGAGTTAAAATTGAAACCCGGAATGACGGCGAATGTGTCGATCCTTATCGCGCACAAAGACGACGTACTGCAAATCAAGAATGCGGCGCTGCGTTACCGGCCCCCTGAAGCTGCCAGCGAGACAAAAGCCTCTTCCAGGCGGTCGGCGGCTGGGGCGACCCCGCCTGGAAGGGGCGAGCGCCGCGGCGCACGCCGTGAAGCGCGCAGCGATCGCACGGTTTACATTTTAGCCGGCACGAGACCGACACCGGTGCAAATCAAAACTGGAATCAGCGACGGCATAATCACCGAAGTGATTGAAGGCTTGAAACAAGGCGATCGCGTTGTCACGGGCGAACTCACATCAACACGCACGGCAGCGTCGCCCGCGGCGAATCCATTTGGCGGTTCACGGAGGTTTCCGTGATCGCACGCTGCTGTAGCCCCTTTGCTGTGCGAAGCGCGGAGCTGAGTGTGTTTGTCGCGCGCCCGCCGCGCGTCTCACCGCGACTCGACTTCAGCGCGGTGAAAAGATAATTCCGCAGTGAACAACGGCGCGCTCGTTAGGCTGATCGACGTTCGCAAGGCATATCATACCGGCGACGTCGAAGTTCCCGCCGTCCGTGGCGTGTCGCTGGACATTGAGCGCGGCGAATTCGTCGCCCTCATGGGTGCGAGCGGCTCGGGTAAATCGACGCTCATGAACATCCTCGGCTGCCTCGACCGCCCGACTTCAGGGCGTTACCTTCTTGGCGACGCCGATGTCTCCGCACTCGCTCGCGATCAGTTGGCCGACATGCGCAACCGCAGGATCGGGTTCGTTTTTCAAAACTTTAATCTGCTGCCGCGCACCTCCGCGCGTGAAAACGTCGAGCTCCCGCTCCTCTACGGCGCGCACCACCTGACCAACGTGCAGTTACGCGAAAAAGCCGATCGTGTGCTGGCATCCGTCGGGTTAGCCGGCCGCGAAGATCATCATCCGAGCCAACTTTCCGGCGGGCAACAACAGCGCGTCGCGATCGGCCGCGCCCTCATCAACAACCCGGAAGTCATTCTTGCCGACGAGCCGACCGGCAATCTCGACAGCCGCACCAGCGTCGAGATCATGGCGATTTTTCAGCAACTGAACAACGACGGCATCACGATTATCATGGTCACACATGAGACCGACATCGCCACTTATGCGCGGCGCAACGTCATGATGCGGGATGGCCTGATTGTCGCCGATCAGCCGGTCACACAGCGCGCCAATGCCGCCGCCGAATCAGCCAGACTAAGATCGACAATCGACGAGCCGGCCTAAGCCCAAACAGGCGAAGTGAGAATAGCATCGACATTTAACATCGCGTTTCGCGCCCTGCGCCGAAACAAGATGCGCTCGGTCCTGACCGCGCTCGGCATCATCATCGGCGTCGCCGCCGTGATTGCGATGGTTGGAATTGGCAACGGCGCCAAGGCGCAGGTCGAGGCGCAAATCGCGAGTCTGGGCCAGAATGTGATCCTGATTTTTTCCGGCAGCACCACGTCGAGCGGAATCCGCACCGGCTGGGGTGGGGCGGGCACATTGAAAGTCGAAGATGCGGAATCGATTCGCCGTGAAGTGCCGGGCGTTATCGCGGTGAGCGAAGAAGTCATGTCGACCACGCAAGTCGCGGCCGGAAATCAAAACTGGTTTACGCGGATTTACGGCGAATCGGCCGATTACTTCGATATTCGACAATGGCCGCTGGCGGATGGCACCCCATTCACGCCCCAGGATGTGCGCAGCGCAAACAAGATCTGCGTGATCGGGCGGACGACCGCGACGCAAATTTATGGCAATGACAACGCCGTCGGCCAAATCCTGCGAATTAAAAATGTCCCCTTCACCGTGACCGGCGTTTTGAGTGCGAAAGGATTGAGCCCGCAGGGCGTCGACCAGGATGACGTGGTCGTGATGCCATACACGAGCGCGATGAAACGCGTCGTCGGCGGGACGAACTTGCGCAACATCAATGTCCAGGTCGGCGATGCCGGTCAGATCGCCGCCGCCCAACAACAAATCATTTCGCTGCTGCGACAACGCCACAATATCCGCGCCGGCCGGGATGACGACTTCACCGTGCGCAACCAGCAGGAGATCGCCGACGCGGCCACCGCGACTTCCCGGGTCATGACCGTGTTGCTCGGCGCGATCGCGGGCGTGTCGCTCGTCGTCGGCGGCATCGGCATCATGAACATCATGCTCGTGAGCGTGACCGAGCGCACCCGCGAGATCGGCACGCGTCTGGCCGTGGGCGCACACGGGCGCGACATTCTCATGCAATTTCTAATCGAAGCCGTGACGCTCAGCTCCGTTGGCGGACTGGTTGGAATCATTTTCGGAATCGCAACCTCAAAAGCGCTCTCCACCTACGCCCACTGGCCCACACTAATCTCGCTCAGCTCAATCCTCATCGCGTTCCTCTTCAGCGCGGCGGTCGGGATTTTTTTTGGGTTTTATCCCGCCCGCAAAGCCGCCGTGCTCGATCCCATCGAAGCGCTTCGCTACGAATAAACTGTAGCGGCGATCTGTGACCGTCGCATATTTGGACCATGCCCGAGCATACTCATTTCGAGAAACTGGTCGCCGACGCCAAAAAAAACATCATTGAGATTTCGCCCGAGAACGCGGCAACAAAACTGCAGGAACACGAGGCGGTGATTGTCGATGTTCGCGAAAAGGACGAATGGGACGAGGAACATATCCCGCACGCCATTCACATTAGCCGCGGCATGATCGAGCTCGATATCGCAGAAAAGATTCCCGATTTAAATAAAACGATCATTTGCCATTGCGGCGGCGGCGGCCGCTCCGCGCTCGCCGCCGAGAGCTTGCAAAAAATGGGCTACAAAAATGTTCGCTCCATGGCCGGCGGTTTCAAAGCCTGGAAAGCCGCCGGGTTACCGACGACGAAAACGTTGTAGAGGCAACCTCATCCCCCCACGGCCTGATAATGGCTGAGGCCGCGGCGCCACATGGTATGGGCAGCGGCCCAGGTGAGACAGAGCCAGCCGCTTTGGATGGCAAGCGCTTGCACGAGCTCAGCGCCCTTGAGACGTTCGAGGAAAATCGCGATTGGACAAAAGAGTTCGTAATAAAAGGGCAGCCATTTCATCACGGCCTGCACGGCGGCTGGCATGATATCGATCGGAAACATCTGGCCCCCGAGGAAATATTCGAACGAGTAAACGATGAACACGATGGTCGAGATTTCGAGGATCCAGAACGCCATCATGGCCAGCGAATAGGTGATGAAAAACTGGATCAGCGCCGACATCAACATCGAGATCGTCGCGAGAAGGTAAGTCGTCGCGTGCGCCGGCGGAGTGATGTAATGCCGGAAGTAAATAAAGATGAGCACGATCGGCGGCAGCGTGACCGCGGTGTAAACGAGCCGGCCGCTCCAAAAGATGCTGAACCGATAGGCGAGATAACTCATCGGCTTGGTGAGGAGCGAATTGATCTGGCCTTCGCGGATATCGGCCGCGATCTGCCATTCGTCCTCGGTCGGGGTGACGAGATTGCTCACGAGCAATGCGAGCAAATAATAATAGATCATCGAGCCGTAGTCGTAGCCGTGCAGCCCGCCGCCGCGCTCTTTGAAGACCGCGTTCCAAAGAAACACCGTGCCCGCGAGCGGAATCAGACCGAACACGGCGCGCAGGAAATAATTCCAGCGGTAAACGAACGTATTCTGCAGCCCGATATTAAAAACCGAGATGTACTTGTCGATCTTCCCCCTCACACTTGTGCTCCTGCTCATGCTCCTAATCAAAAATACCGAACCCGAACATGATTACGAACGGAAGCACGAAACCCTCAGCCGGCGCTTGGCGTCCTCCTTCCCTCAGGGAGAGGATTGAGTTGAGGGTCTCCGTTCCTGAGCGGTCGCCAGTTCCACCCCGAGGTTAATCGCCGCGATCATGCTGTCCGGGCGGGCGATTCCTTTGCCGGCAATGTCGAACGCAGTGCCGTGGTCCGGGCTCGTGCGCGGAAAAGGCAAACCAAGCGTGACGTTCACGCCGCTGTGAAAGGCGTGCAGCTTGAGCGGGATCAATCCCTGATCGTGATACATGCAAAGCGCGCCGTCGAACTCGCCTTCGACGAGGCGGTGGAACAACGTGTCGGGGGAATACGGGCCGCTTATTTCGGATTTCGGATTTCGAATTTCCGATTTTAGCTCCGCGATCGCGGGGCTGATGATTTCGATTTCTTCGCGGCCGATTTTTCCAGACTCGCCCGCATGAGGGTTCAAACCGGCGACGGCGATGTGCGGCGCCTGCACTCCGCGGCGTTGCAGAAAATCGAGAAGCAACAGGCCGACGCGAACGATCTCGCTTTGTTTGAGCGTGCGCGGAACTTCGCCCAGCGGAATGTGCGTGGTGACGAGGCCGACCGTGATTTTGCCGCCGGTCAGACACATCGCGAAATTTTTTACGCCGCAGCGCGCCGCGAAAAATTCCGTTTGCCCGGGGAACTTGAAGCCGGCTTCGTACATGCGCGCCTTGTGCACGGGGCCGCTCACGATTGCACCCAGGTCGCCGCGTCGGGCGAGTGTGACCGCTTCCTCCAGCGCCGCCGCTGCCGCGCGCGCGGTTTCAATCGTCGATTCGCCGGCTTTGCAATTAGGCTGGCGGCCGATGACGACGTATTCGGCGGTTTCAGGAACGCGCCGCGATTTCAGGGCAAGATCGACAATCTCCGGCCCGATCCCGGCGCAGTCGCCCAAAGTGATGCCGATGCGGGGGCGCTTGCTCGTGCTCATGCCCGTCATCGTAATCGAATGTTTTGCTCAATCGAGCATGAGCATGGGCAGCAGCCGGAGGCGGACCCGGGGTCAACGCTGAACGCCGAAGGTGAAACTAGAACGTGCGGATGTAGGCCTTCGATCGCAGGCTGGCGAGCCAGCGTTCTTGCAAGTGCTGGGCTTCGAGCTGGATGAGTTTCTTTTCGATCGCGGAGCGCGCTTCGGCGAGGGATTTGGTCGTACCGCCATGTTTGTCCTCCACCCTGAGGATGTAGTAGTTGTTGCTGTATTCGACGATGCTGCTGATCCGGCCGACCGGGAGTTTGAAGGCAATTTTCTCCAGTGGCGCGGCCAGGGTTTTGCGCTCGATCCAGCCCCAATCGCCACCGCGATCACGCGAACCGTCCTCGGAATAAATCTGCGCCATGCCGGCGAAATCAGCGCCCTTGGAAAGTTTGCCGAGAATTTCTTCGGCCATCGATTTTTGCACACCGGAGTTGCCGCTGTCCTCGTGCTTGGGAATCACGATCATGCGGAGCTTGATCTGTTCCTTGGTCGTGAATTCGTCGCGGTGCGTTTTGTAATACTCCTCGATCTTGGTGGGTGAAGCGATCGTTTGCAGCTTGATGTTTTTGCTCCGCATCGCCTGCACCATTATGCGCTCAGTCTCCTGTTTTTTGAACTCGCCGAGCGTATAATTTTGCGCCTCGAGGGTTTTGATGAAGGTGTTGCGGTCGCCGCCGAAGGCTTCGCGGATGATTTCGCGCACCCGGTCATCGACATAATGATCGGGGATTTGATACGCCTCTTTCTTGAACGCCTGGATGATGAGCTGCCGGTCGATCAGATCCTGGAGCGCTGCCGTACGGATTTCCTTGATCTTGTTGATGAGCTCGTCGCCGTGAAACTGGGCGCGCAAGACCTTTTCGCGGGGTGCGGAAAGACCGCGGACCTGCGAATAGGTGATGACCTCCGCGTTCACGATTGCGGCGATGCCATCGACCACCTGCGCGTCCTGGGCGTAGGCCGCCTGAGAAAGCGGCGATGGAGTGATAACCATCAGCGCTAACACCGCGACAACTGATCCGGAAATGATGCCCCTCATAACTTTTTGATCAGCTCCAGAATCTCCCCGAGCTGCTGCTCGATTCTACTCGCAACTAAACGGGGGAATCTGCCACCGACAAGTATAAAATCCGCGCGCCGGGTCAGCATCAATTTTCCCTCGCGAATTTCGACGCGATCGATGCCGGCTGCGGCCGCGGCGAGCTTGATTTCGCTGAGAAGAAACAAATTGTCAACCGCTGGCGGGAACGGCCCGAAGCGATCTCGCCAATCGCGTCGGACGCGGTCGAGCTGCTCGGGCGTCGTGATCTCAGCAATCTCGCGATAAGCTTTGATACGCAGGGCGGTCTCGGAGATGTAAGTCGCTGGCGCGAACGCAGGCAGATGTCTGTAGGGGAAGCTGACAGCTTCCCGTGGTTGTTTCGGCAACCTGTCATGTTCCCCTACAGACGCGACGAACTCGGCTTCGTTGGTTGCGACAAAATCGAGCCGAAGATCGACATCGAGCCGGAGCTGCAATTTTCCACCTTTGCGCTGGGCGACGGCTTGTTTAAGCAACTGACAGTAAAGATCGAACCCGACCGCCATGATGTGGCCGCTCTGCGCCGTGCCAAGAATGCTGCCTGCGCCGCGGATTTCGAGGTCGCGCATGGCGATGCGGAACCCCGCGCCTAACGAGCTGTATTGCTTGATGGCATTGATGCGTTTGCGCGCCGCGCCCACCGTCATCAATTCGCGCGGCAGGAGCAGGTAGGCGTAGGCCTTGTGCTCGGCGCGGCCCACCCGTCCGCGCAACTGGTAAAGGTCGGCCAACCCGAAGCGATCGGCCCGATCGATGATGATCGTGTTCGCGTTCGGGATATCGAGGCCGCTCTCAATAATGGTGGTGCAAACGAGCACATCGATTTTTCCGGCAACAAAGCGCGCCATTACTTCCTCGAGCTCGTCTGAATCCATCTGGCCATGGCCGACCTCGACCCGCGCTTCCGGGACAAGATCGACAATGCGATCGCGCGCTCGATCGATTGTCTGGACGCGGTTATGTAAAAAGAAAACCTGGCCCTGCCTTTCGAGCTCGCGCTTGATTGCGTCGCGAATGATTCGTTCGTCGTAGGCGGCAACCACGGTTTCAACCGGCAGCCGATTGAGCGGCGGAGTCTCAATCGTGGACATGTCTTTCACGCCGACGAGCGAAAGATAGAGCGTGCGCGGAATCGGGGTGGCTGAAAGCGTCAGAACATCGACGAGCTTGAACAGTTCCTTGAACTTCTCCTTGTGCAAAACGCCGAACCGTTGCTCTTCATCGATCACGACGAGGCCAAGATTTTTGAATGCGACATCGCCGGAAATAAGCCGGTGAGTGCCGATGACGATGTCCACGCCGCCTTCGCGCAGCAGCTGCAAAACTTTTTTCTGTTCCGATTGCGAGCGGAACCGGCTGAGCATTTCGATCCGCACCGGATACTCGAGCATGCGCTGGCGGAAGACCTCGAAGTGCTGCTGAGCGAGCACGGTCGTCGGAGCGAGCACGGCCACTTGCCTGCCGGCCATCACCGCCTTGAAGGCCGCACGGATCGCCACTTCGGTTTTGCCGAAGCCGACATCGCCGCAAATGAGTCGATCCATCGGTCGCGGCTTCTCCATGTCGATCTTGGTCTCGATGATCGCTTTCATCTGGTCCGGGGTTTCGCGAAACGGGAAGGAATGTTCGAACTCGCTCTGCCATTTGGTGTCCGGGCCGAAGGCGTGGCCGGGTGAAGTTTCACGCTCGGCTTGCACCTCGAGCATCTTGCCGGCGTAATCGAACACGGAAGCGGCGGCGTTTCGTTTTGCGCGCGCCCATCTGGCGTCGCCGAGGGAGCTGAGCGGCGGCGACTTTTTGCCGACTCCGATATAACGCGAAACGAGATAAGCTTGCTCGAGTGGGACGTAGAGTTTCGCCTCCTCCGCGAACTCGAGGACAAGGACTTCTTGAGATTCAGCTCCATCCGGCGCGCCTGACGCCAGTGCGGTTCGCATCGGTCGCGGCCTCCCAACGTTTTGCAGGCCTAAGAACCGCGCGATGCCGTGCTCGAGGTGGACGACCAGATCGCCTTCGTTAAGGTCGCTGAAATCGATTTGCGCGCGCTGGCGTTCGGCGCGACGCAAATGACGCCGCGCGTGCACGGCGTAGCGCCCGAAAAGCTCGGCGCCGGACAGCACGACCAAATCAGCGGCCGGAAAACAAAACCCGCGGGGCAGCGTGCCCTCGAGAAGATCGACATCCTCCAGCGCGGCCGGATCGGCGACGATCTCGCGAAACCGCTCGATTTCGCCCTCCGTCTGAAAATAAATGGCGACGCGCGATTTATTCGTACGCCAGTCGTTGAGATGCTTGAGGAATTCCGCCCGTTTCGCTTCGGCGAGTGCGAAATCGCCGGCGGCAAATTCGCCCACTTCGCTCGCCGCTGCGGTGAACGTGCCGCTGAAATCTTCCGGCCCATCTTCGATCCAGCCCTCGCTGATTTGAATCTGCGCGCCGGCAGATTCGGCGAGGCCGGGCTCGAGACCGATCAGCAAATGCTCGGCCGCGATGTAATCGCGCACGCTGCCGGATTGTTCCTCGGCGCTGCCGAGCAGAACGTCGAGCGAGTTGAGCTCGCGCACTGCAGTCTGCGTATCGATATCGAATTCGCGGAGCGATTCGATTTGGTCGCCAAAAAATTCAAGGCGTGCCGGCAAAGTCGCCTGCCAGGAGTAAAGATCGACAATGCCGCCGCGGACGGCGAAATGGCCGCGGGTGGTGACTTGTGCGACACGCTCGTAACCGGCGTCGGCAAGCTTTTCCAGCAGCGCATGCATCTGGTGCGTCTCGCCGCGGCGGAGGGAAAGCGACTGTGCATCGAGAGCACCTGGCCTTGGCGCGCGTTGCTCGAGACTGGCGCGCGTGGCGACAATGAGATGCGGGCCCGGCTTGCGCGCGAGCAGGGAAAACAACGCGAGGCGCTCAGCCGCGATCTCCGCGTCGGGCAACACGTTCTCCACCGCGGCAAACTCTGCTTCGGGCAAAAAGAGCGCGCCCGGGTGCCAGTTGAGGAGCGCCTGATAGAGGAACTCCTGTGAATGGACACTGGGACAAAGGACCCAAATCGTCTTATCGATCTTGCGCGCAATCACCGCGGCCAGGAAAGCCTGTGCCGGCTCGGTCACGTGGGAAAATTTAACGGGCCAGTCCGCGCGCTGAATCTGCGCCACCTTGCGCGAGATCGGTTCTGCGCGCGCCGCGACTTCAACAAGCTCTGAAGATTTCTCCACGGCGAATTTTCGCTGAAAGTTGTCCGCGCTGCAAAAGGCGAGCGTGGTCGTCCGGCGCTGCTGCCAGTTAGAAACTACACGGGCCGAGTCGGCCGCTTAGTGCGACTTATTCTCGGAGTAACGCCCGAGCTTTCGCGGCGATGCTTTTCGCGCTCGGCCGATGCGTGCTCCACAAATTTGGATGGTATGGGATCGGCGTGTCTCTGGCGTTGACCCGTGCCGGCGCGGCATCGAGCAGGTGGAAGCCCGCGCTTGTCACGCGCGAGATCACTTCGGCGGTCGCGCCGCCCCAGGGAAACGATTCACCCACGCAAAGTAGGCGGCCGGTGCGCGCGACCGATGCGAGCACGGTATCGGCGTCGAGCGGTTTGACCGTGCGAAGATCGACAACTTCAATTTCGAATCCTTCGCCGGCGAGTTCTTCGGCTGCGGCGAGCGACTCTTGCACCATCGCGCTGTAGGTGACGATCGTCAGATCGCGGCCTTCGCGCGCAATCCGCGCCCGGCCGGTGGGCAAGCCTTTCTCGGGCAGTTTGTCAGCCTTGAGATGGTAATAAAGATATTTGTGCTCGCAGTAGATGACCGGGTCGTCGATGGCGACGGCCTCGATCAACATCGTGTAAGCGTCTTCGACTGTGGCTGGCGTCATCACGATCAGGCCGGGATAATGCGCGTAGAGCGACTCCATCGATTGGCTATGGAACGGGCCACTCCCCTTCGTGCCGCCGGATGGAAGCCGCACCGTGATCGGCACCGGCACGTTTGTCCGCCAGTAATGCGTCCCGGCGTTATTGAGTATTTGGTTGAGCGCGGTACTTGAAAAATCCGCGAACTGCATCTCGACGATCGGCCGCATTCCTTGCAGCGCGGCGCCAATGGCGGTGCCAACGATCGCGTCTTCACTGATCGGCGCGTTCAAAACGCGACCGGGAAATTCTTTTGCCAAACCTTTGGTCGCCTTGAACGCGCCGCCGAAGTTGCCGCCCACGTCCTGGCCGTAAATGAAAACCCGCTCGTCCTCGCGCAACAATTTCGCCTGCGCTTCGCGGATCGCTTCAAGATAGGTGATGCTCACAAAAACAAATCCGAAATCCGGTTCCGAATTCCGAGACAACCACGAACTCCCAATTCCGAATGTTCGAGGCGCAGCCTTTTCGTTTTGAATTTTGAGTTTCGGTCATTCGGATTTGTTTCGGATTTCGATATTCGGATTCCGAGTTTTCCTGGTCACTCAGCCTGATCGGCCAGTTCGCGCGTGGAGATTGCGCACCAATCTTCTTTTTCGCCCTCGGGCACGGCCTCCCTTTGCGCGGTGGTAATCGCTTCCTCCACTTTCCCGGCCGCTTGCTCGCGCCAGGATTGGAGTGTCTCGGCGTCGACCAGCTCAAGATCGAGAATTTTGTTCTCTGCCAGCTTCAGGCAATCCTGGGCAAAAGGCTGGCGCTTCATCTCGTCCGTCACGTAGCTCGCGTCATCGTGCTCGCCGTGGCCGGAGAGGCGCAAAATTGAAGCGACGACCAACTGCGGCGGACGCCCCGCGCGCGCGCGTTTCACGGCACTGCCGATCACCTCTAGACATGCATTCAGGTCGGTACCGTCGAGGCTGTAGCCTTCGAACCCGTAGCCTTTGGCTCGATCGACCAAATCGGCGCAGGCGAACTCCCGGTCGTTCGGCGTCGAATAAGCGAAATGATTGTTCGTGGCAACAACGACGAGCGGCACCTGCTCGACTGCGGCGAGGTTCATTCCCTCGTGGAACGCCCCGGTTTGCATTCCGCCTTCGCCAATTGCAGTGAGGCCAACAAAATCCTTTTCGCCTTTGCCACGTTTCGCCATCAACGCACCGACCGTGACCGATACCATCGCGCCGAGGTGACTGATCATGGCGAGCTGATTATCGCGTGGACGGCCGCGGTGAATGTTGCCGTCGCGTCCGCGCATCGGACCGAGCCGCGAGCCGAGATAAGTGCGCGCGACATCGACCAGCGGTTCGCCAAACGCCGAACGTCCGGCCTGATCGCGAATCAACGGCGCAAAAATGTCATTCTTCTCGAGGAACAAACCGCACGCGACGCTGACCGCTTCCTGGCCTTTGCCGATATAAACGCCGCCGGTGATCTGTCCGCCGCGATAAAGGCTGACCAGTTTTTCCTCGAGCGTGCGCGAGAGCAGCATCCATCGGAACGCTTCGAGGAATCGCTCATGTACCGGCGACGCTTTTTTCGCTGTCGATCTTTTGCTGCGCGCGGCGGTCTGAAGCATCCGGCAATTTTACCCGAGATCGACATTCACGCGCAAAAAATTTTTGGTGGCACAGGTATCTTGCCTGTGTGGCCGGCGGCCTTCGAGGCTGCTAAGTAGCTAGAAGGAGAACAAATCGGCAGGCGCGACGCCCGCCTGCCCCACAGGCAGGGTGCCTGTGCTACTGCCGCGCGACGCGGGCGGCGTGTTCTTCGCCGTTGCCGTTTTCGGCGAGCGCGAATTGGCGCTGCGAAGAAATTGTTTCGGGACCGGCTACGGTCTGTTCGGCGGCCGGCGGCGGCGTCAATTTCATGCCGACCAGCTTGCTGATGCCGCGTTCCTCCATCGTGATGCCGTAAAGGACGTCGGCCCGCGCGATGGTGCGTTTGTTGTGAGTGATGATGACGAACTGGCTTTGGCTGACGAAGCGATCGAGCATTCGGATGAAGCGGTTGATGTTCCCTTCGTCGAGCGGCGCATCTATTTCGTCGAGAACGCAAAAGGGGCTCGGCCGCACCATGTAAATCGCAAAGAGCAGGGCCACCGCGACCATCGCGCGTTCGCCGCCACTAAGCAGCGAAATGCTTTGGAGTTGTTTGCCCGGCGGTTTGGCGCTGATCTCGATCCCGCAGTTGAGCGGATCGTTTTCATCCAACAGCGCGAGATCGGCCCGGCCGCCGCCGAAGAGCTCGGCAAACACTTCACGGAAGTTTACTCGCACCTGCGCGAAGGTTTCGGCGAACAATTTGCGCGTCGTCGAATTGATGCGCGCGATCACGTCCAGCAGTTCCCGGCGCGAGTTCGTCAGGTCCGTGTTTTGATTTTCGAGAAACTTGTGGCGCTCCTCCAGCTCGTCGTACTCCTGAACCGCCTCGAGATTGACCGGGCCCATGTTGTCGAGCTGGCGGGTAAGATCGACAATGAGATTCTGGAGCTCGTCATCCGTGAAACCGAGACTCTCCCGATCTCCCGGCCCGGCAATGGCGGCAGCGCGCCTTTTGATTTGCGCCCGCAACGTCATTGCAAAACCGGCTTCATCCGGCGCGAACGCGCGCAGATCGATTTGATACCGGCGCTCAATCCGCTCGGCGAGATTGTCGATTTGCATGCGCAACTGCGATTCGCGGACTTGTTGTTGCGCGCGATTTTCCTGGAGCTGACTGAGCGAGTTACGGCGGTCGCGCAGCTCGGATTCGCGCTCGTGCACTGCGGTGCTTCGGGCCGCGCGCTGATTCGCAATCTCCTTGGCGGCCAACTCGGCTTCGGCGCAGCGCGTGGTTTGTTCTTTGATCGCAAGCTCAGCTGCGCGCGATTCGTCGGCCTGAGTGGCGAGCTTTTGCTCGTAGGTCGCGATATCTGCCTGCCGCAACGCAATGAGCTCGAGCAATTCGGTGTCGCGCGCGGCCATCGGCTGGCGCTGCGCAATCAGGTTTTCGTGACGTTGCCGCTCGGTGGCGATGCCGAGGCGCAGCTCGTTTAGTTGCTCGATGGTTTTTTCTTCCTGCGCGCGCGCTTTTTTCTCGTCCGTTTCCGCGGCAGTTTGCGCGGTCGCCTGCTCCGCCAGCCTCTCGCGCAACGCAGCCATTTCTTTTTCCAGTTCGGCGACGTCCTCATCGGCTTGCCTGGCCTGCTGCTCCAGGGTCGCTTTGTCGGATTTAAGGTCGTCGATCTTGCGGGCGGCCTCTTCCTGCTCGCGTTCGA
>JBHEMD010000184.1:0-8024 GCA_046262735.1 Chthoniobacterales bacterium
GTCGTTAACGGCGTGAACATTAACGCGGGCGCCGGCGAGATTGTCGGCCTGCTCGGACCGAATGGCGCGGGCAAAACGACCAGCTTTTACATGATCGTGGGACTGGTGAGGCCAAACAGCGGTCGCGTCCTGTTCTGCGGCGCCGACGTGACCAATTATCCGATGTACAAACGCGCGCGGCTCGGGATGGGTTATCTGCCGCAGGAAGAGTCAATCTTCCGCAAGATGACCGTGGAACAAAATATCCTCGCCATTCTCGAGACGCTGCCGATCGCCAAACACGAACGCCGCCAGCGCTGCGACCAATTGCTCCACCAGTTCGGGATCGAGCGGATCGCTAAAAACCAGGCACTGACCCTGAGCGGCGGCGAGAAACGCCGGCTCACCATCGCCCGCTCGCTCGTGACCAAACCGAAGTTGCTCATGCTCGACGAGCCGTTCAGCGGCGTTGATCCCATCGCCGTTTACGATGTCCAGCAAATCATCATCAACCTGCGCAACCTCGGTCTCGCCATTCTCATCACCGACCACAACGTGCGCGAGACGCTCTCGATCGTCGATCGCGCCTACCTCATTTACGAAGGCCGCGTCGAGAGCGAAGGGACAAAAGATTTTCTCATCAACGACCCGATCAGCCGGCAGCTCTACCTCGGCGAGCGCTTCAAGATGTGAGGCTTCGGCAGGCGATGCGCCTGCCCTACAAAAGCGGCACGTTTTTGCGATTGTAGGGCGCGCTTCGCTTGCCATTCTTTTGTCTCGGCCCGAATGAAAAAAAAGAAGAAGCGTATCAGCGAGGTTTATGCGCTCGGCGATCTGCAGAAGTGGCGAGAGGTGGCGCGCGATCTTGACCCACCCATTCGCCTCGGCGTGTTCGGCGACCCGGTTGCGCATTCGCTTTCGCCGCAAATTCACGACGCCGCGCTCAAGGATTGCAAGATCGACATGCAATATGCCGCTTTTCAAATCGCGTCCGACGAATTGGGCGACGCGCTGAGCCTCGCGCGCGAGCTAGACTTCGTCGGACTAAATCTGACCGTGCCGCATAAGGTCGCCGCGCTCGCGCACGTGGACGATGTCGATCCGGCCGCGCAGAAAATCGGCGCGATCAACGTGATAGCAGTTCGAAACCGAAAATTCGTTGGCTTCAACACGGATGCGCTCGGGTTTAGCCGCGCCATTCGCGAAGAGTTCGCCGTCGATCTTCGCGATCTGCGCGTGCTGCTGCTCGGCGCGGGCGGCGCCGGGCGCGCGGTCGCGATGCAGTGCGCGCTGGAAAATTGCGAGCGGATGGTGATCGCGAGTCGCACTTTTGACAAAGCGAAACAGCTGGCCGACCGGCTCAGCGAATTTTTTGCCGGCCCGAAAGTCTTCGGCCCGGTGCCGCGCTTGCAGGCCATCCCCTGGGAGGAAAGCGCGTTTCGATTTCAGACTGGCAACATCGATTTGATCGTCAACGCGACGCCGGTCGGCCTCAAGCGCAGCGATCCGCCGCCGTTGCCCGCGCGTTTACTCGCGCCGCACCTGCTCGTTTACGATACTGTCTACGCGCCCGGGCAAACGCCGTTTGTGACAGCAGCGATTGAAGCCGGCGCGCGCGCGGCCGGTGGATTGTCGATGTTGCTGCACCAGGCTGCGCTTTCGTTTCAGATCTGGTTCGAACGCACTGCGCCGATGGAAGCGATGCGCTCAGTGCTCGCCCAGCGCTGAGTCGTTCTCACAACTTGTCACTTGTCACTCGTCCCTCGTCACTCTTGATTGCCGCACGATGGAACGCCCTTCTGCGTGGCTGATGCTGGTCGTGGTCTTGGTGGGCGTCGTGTTTCTGCGCGAACCGCGCTTGCGCCGGTATGACGAATTTTTCTTGCGCTGGCTGCTCAAAAATTCGGTGGTGGAAAATGTGCGGCCACCGCTCACCATCGTCGAGATCGGGCATCCTCAGGCCGGGTCAAAACAAAATGCACCGGCCGGTTCGGCGGCAGAATTCCTGCGCGGCACCGCCCCGGCGAATTCGCCACTCGAGGCGGCGCTCTTTGTCCAGGCGGCGCTCGTGTTCAAACCCGCGGTGATCGCGGTTGAGCCGGTGCTGGAATGGCCGGAAACGGCGCAGGATGAAGAACAGGTCTTCATCGATCAGGCGATGCGCGCCCCCAAACTCCTGCTCGGCGCGGAATTGACGGCCACGCCCGATCCGGACGCACCGGTCGCCGATATTCCGGGCTTCACTCAAGTCACCGGCCGCCGCGGCAACCTCGCGGAATTTTCCGGGATTGCGCGCCAGCCAAGCGAGGATGTGCGAGTGATCTCCGGCCTCGGTTTCATTAATCTGCCGAACGATATTGCCGACGACATTCACGTTCCGCTGCTCTTTCAATATCGCGGTGAAGTTATCCCTTCGTTTGCGTTTCAGGCCGTGTTGTTTTGGCTGCGCGTTACGCCCGCGGAAGTGAAGATCGACATCGGAAAAGCGATCGAGTTGCCCCAGGGTAGAAAAATCCCAATCGAATCCGACGGCACAGTCGTGATCAATGCGAACGCGGCGAAAGCGGCGCGGCGCCTGAATTTGAACGAGCTGCTGCTCGCGGCGCAGCAACGCGAACAGGGCAATCGGGTCCGCACCCTCGAGGAGATGCGCGACGAAATCGTTCTGGCCCGCGCGGCGGCGGATTCCCCGGAACGTCCGGACGCGTTCGCGGCGACGATCGCCACGATCCAAACCAATTCGTTCATTCGGCGCGTGAGCTGGATCTTCGACTGCGTCGTGCTTCTCATGGTTGCGGCGCTTAGCGGCACACTGCGAAAATTTTCCCGCATCGACCTGCTGCTCGGCGCAATCGCCTTCTCCGCCGGTTATTGCCTCATCGCGCTCGGCGTTCTCACCCGCTGGTCGATCTGGTTGCCCGGTGTCCTGCCGTTGGGTGCCGTCTGGTTGGCTGTAGTGGCGTGTTTCGTTTTACCCAAGCCAAAGTTGTCCACGCGCACGGTCGCGGTGGCCGCATCGCCGCCAACGCCGTAAAGAAAGCTCCGAATTCCAAGATCCAAGCTCCAAGCACCGCTTAACGATGTCGCAGGAATCAATCGAGCAGCGAATCGAGCGTCTGCACGCACCGGGCATTGTCGATCTTCATTTCGATCTGTTGATGGATCTTTATGAAAAGCGCGGCTGCACCGGCGTGCTCGCGGCGGATTTTCTGGGCGAGCTGCGCACCGGCGGGGTCGGCGTGCTCGGCGCCGCGATTTACATCGAGGATCGTTATCTGCCGGAGATGGCGTTGCGCGTCGGCCTCGATCAAATCGCGCGGCTCTATCGCGAAGTGGAGCGAATCACAGACTTCGCGATTTGCCGAACGCACGACGAAATCGCTCGTGCCCGCGCGCGCAAGCAGATCGCGCTTCTCATCACGATGGAAGGGGTCGAGCCCCTCTGGTCCGATCTGGATTTGCTCCGCGTCTGTTACGAGCTTGGAGTCCGCTCCATCGGCTTGACGCACGCCCGGCGCAATGCGGCCGGCAGCGGTGGTATCTTTGCCTCGAGCGGCTCACCGTGCGACGGGCTGACCTCTTTCGGGCGCGATCTGGTTCGCGAATGCGAATCGTTGGGCATCATTGTCGATCTTGCCCACATCAATCCCGCCGGGTTCGAGGAAATTCTCGCCCTCACAAGCAAGCCGCTGATCGTCTCCCACACGAACGCGCGAAGATTTTACGACGTCGAGCGCAACATCAGTGATGAGCAGATCAAGCGGATCGGCGAACGCCGCGGCGTCATCGGCATCAATTCAATTCTGGTCAGCCCCACGGAGAGAGAGAGCACACTCGATCGTTACGTCGATCACATCGCGCATATTGTCGATTTGATCGGCATCGACGGGGTCGGCATCGGGTTCGATTTCTTCGAGTTCATCTGGAAGCAGTGGCCGGAATCGAAGAAAAAAGAACTGACGGACAAATTGGCGACGCCGCACTTCATCCCCGATTTGCGCAACCACGCTCAGGCGCGCAATCTCACACGTAAATTGATCGAGCGCGGATTTGGCGACGATGCCATCGAAAAAATCCTGCGCGGAAACTGGATGCGAATTTTCCGGGAAATCCTGCAGGGCACGGCGTCAACGACTGGGCACGACGCTGACACTGTAGGTAATTAGCGCGCAAATTCCGACCATGCCGACCATCGCGACGATGAATATCGCGTCGGCGAATCGCTCGACGCGATGCATTCGTTGGGAACTGCGCAGCCGCAGTGCCCAGTAGGAAAGCAGACAGGAGACGAGAAAGAGTAACGCATCCACCGCGAGGAAATCGTCGGCCAGACTGTCGGCTTTGCCCAGAGTGATGACAACGCGGATCAGGCCGATGACCGTCAGGCAAACGCCCACCATGGCCGAGGAGACGGTGAAAATGTGGATGCAGATGTCCCGTTCGAGGCGTGTATCGTGATTATTGCTGTTTCCCTGTAGGCCCTTCATGCGCGTTGAAATTAGACCGCGCAGGAAACGCTTCGTTGGGATAAAATTGCCGCCCGTCGGAAAGGTCAAGCATGCGAGGGAGGCGTAGAGCCGGTGAAATTCATCAATCTTACGCGGCACACTGAGATCGGGGCGAATTCATATTATCTGGAAATCGGTGGACGGCGGCTCGTGCTCGATTGCGGGATGCATCCGAAAAACATCGGGGACGATGCATTGCCGAACTTCAACGCCATCAAAGATCGGCAACTGGACGCGATCCTTATTTCGCATGCGCACCAGGACCACATCGGCACGGTGCCGGTGCTGATGCGCTACCAGCCACGGGCGCGCGTTTTCATGACCGAGGCGACGGCCGAGATTGGGAGCGCGCTGCTGCACAATTCGGTCAACGTAATGACCCGCCAGCGCGAAGAACTGGGTCCGGCAGCTGCCGGACTGTATCCGCTTTTCACCCATCGCGAGACCGAGTCGCGCGTCGACGCGTGGCGGTGGTGTCCGTTGCGTCAACGCATCAACCTCGCCGGCGAACGCGTCGGGGCGCGCGAGACCGGCGAGCTTAGCTTCGAGTTTTTCGATGCCGGTCATGTCCTCGGTTCGGGTGGAATCCTTCTCCGCGCCGAAGGCCGCGCGATTTTTTACACGGGCGACGTGAACTTTGATGATCAAACGATCATGTCGCGCGCGATTTTCCCGGAGGAAAAGATCGACATCCTACTTGTCGAATGCACCCGCGGCGATCACGCCCGGCCGGAAAACTGGACGCGCGCGGGAGAAGAACGCCGCCTTGCGGAAGCAATTGAGCAGGCGTTCGAGCGCGGCGGCTGCGTGCTCATTCCGGTGTTTGCGCTCGGCAAGACGCAGGAGATTTTGGCCATGCTCTGCAAATTCCGACGCGAACAGTTGCTCCGCGATTTCCCCGTTTACATCGGCGGCTTGAGCGCAAAGATGACCGAGATTTACGATCGCCGGGCGGGGATGAGCCGCCGGCAGCTTCCGCGGCTGCAGCTAATGCAGCAGATCGATCCCTTTGTCTTAAACGGGCAATCGATTTACAACGCGCCGGCGCGTGCGGGTCGCGTCTTTGCGCTTTCCAGCGGGATGATGACGCCGAAGACGCTCTCGAACATTTTTGCGCGGCGGGTTGTGGAAAATCCACGACACTCAATTTTTTTCGTGGGCTACGCCGATCCGATATCACCGGCCGGCATTTTGCGCGACGCGCAGCGCGGTCAGCCGGTCACGCTCGACCCGGACGAACCAGCCCAGCCGGTGCGTTGCCATATCGAGCAGTTTCAGTTCAGCGCGCACGCGGCCCGGGAAGACCTGGTCGCATACGCGACAAAACTTTCACCAAAAAAGATCGTGCTCGTGCACGGCGACCCCTCGGCCGTCGAGTGGATGCGCGCGAAGCTGAGTGTCGATCTTCCGCACACGGAGGTGATTGTGCCCACGCCGGGAGTGGAGCTGGAGCTGTAGCGGCGCTCTGTGAGCGCCGAATCGACAATGGCAGAGTAAATTAGTGCGACGGTCATAGACCGCCGCTACAGAGAAATGAGAATCGCCTCCTGGAACATCAACTCGCTGCGCAAACGCCAAGACCGTTTCTTCGCCTGGCTCGAGAGCGCGCGGCCGGATGTCGTTTGTTTGCAGGAAACCAAATGCCCCGATGACCAGTTCCCAGTGCTCGCACTGGAGACGATCGGTTATCACTCGGCTTATCACGGTGAAAAATCTTACAACGGCGTCGCAATCATTTCGAAAGCCGAGCCGCGCGAGGTGCGCGCGTCGCTGTGCGATGAAGTGGTCGATCCGCAGGCGCGAGTGATCGCCGCCAGGATCGACAATTATCGCATTTATTCCGTTTACGCGCCGAATGGACAAGCTGTCGGCTCCCCGGCGTACCAATACAAACTCCAATGGTATCGGCGCCTGCGCGATTGCCTGGTCAGTGAAAAAACCGGCGACCTGATCATATGCGGCGATTTCAATGTCGCGCCCGAGGACGCCGATGTGTTCGATCCGCAGCTGTGGCGGGGCGCGATCATGTGCTCCGATGGCGAGCGCGCGGCGTTCCGGCAACTGTGCGAGCTGGGGCTGCTTGACACGCTGCGACTACATCACAAAGAGGGCGGCCTGTTCACGTGGTGGGATTATCGGATGTTGTCGTTCCAAAAAAACCGCGGTTTGCGCATCGACGCGGTGCTGGCAAGTGATTCACTCGCCCAAAAATGCATCGCTTCCGGCATTGATCGCGCACTACGTAAAGGCACGGACCCATCCGATCACGCGCCGATCTGGGCGGAGTTCAATCTGTAGCGCGCTCTATGAGCCTCGCATTAACTCCAAAATAAGAGTGCGACGGTCATAGACCGCCGCTACAGAGAAAGTCGTGGCCGCGGACATTGAGTTGCACGTTTCGAAGCCGCCCACTCGCCCGCTGCTGATCTGGGATGGCGAATGCCAATTTTGCCGACTTTGGGTTGAACGCTGGCGTGTGATTAGCGGCGGCGCGGCGGATGACGCGACTTTTCAGCAAGTCGGCGACCGGTTCGCGGAAGTCCCGCGCGAGCAATTTCAACGTTCGGTTGTTTACATCGACAGCGAAGGCCAGGTCTTTTTTGCAGCCGAGGCCGTCTATCGCTCCCTGGCATGTCGATCTTCGAGAAAATGGCTGGCCTGGAGTTACGATCATGTCCCGGGCTTCGCCGGAACTTCCGAGCTGATTTACAAATTGATCGCGCGGAACCGCGGCTTGGCATCGGGTTTAACCCGATTGCTGTGGGGCAAAGACGTACGGCCGCCGAGTTACCTTTGGGCGCGCCGGTGGTTTCTCCGCGTGCTCGGCCTGATTTACCTGATCGCGTTCGTCTCGCTTTGGGTGCAGGTCGACGGGCTGGTCGGCACGGATGGTATCTCACCACTCAACCAATTTCTTCCCTTCATCCGCCAGCAACTCGGCGGTCGCGCGTTTTTGTTTTTTCCGACGCTTTGCTGGCTTAATTCAAGCAACGGCTTTCTCCATCTCCTTTGCGCAAGCGGCGTTGTCCTTTCGCTGCTTCTGATCGTCGGGATTGCGCCGGCGATTTGTCTTGGTGCGCTTTTTATTTTTTATCTGTCGCTGACCATTGCCGGCCAGACGTTTCTCAGTTTTCAATGGGACATCCTGCTGCTCGAGGCGGGATTCTTGTCGATCTTTCTTGCGCCGTGGCGGCTATGGTTGCGGCCGGGAACGGCGATCCCGGCTACCAATCGGGTCGCGCTGTTTCTGCTCAAGCTTTTGCTCTTCAAACTGATGGTCATGTCTGGCGTGGTGAAGTTGACGAGCGGGGACGACAGCTGGTGGGATTTGAGCGCGCTCGATTATCATTACTGGTCGCAACCGCTGCCGACGGTGATCGGCTGGTGGGCCGACCAACATCCCGAGTGGTTTAAACATTTCTCGGTGGCGTTTTGCCTCGTGGTCGAAATTATCGTCCCGATTTTCATCTGGGCGCCCCGGCGGATGCGCTTGCTCGCCGGCGCGCTGCTCGTCTTTCTGCAAATCTTCATCGCGCT
>JBHEMD010000185.1:0-29945 GCA_046262735.1 Chthoniobacterales bacterium
ACGCGGCGCGGGCGCGCTGCGCGGCGATTGTCTCCATCATCGAGCGGAAAATTCTTGCGCCATCGGCGCTGCCGAGGCGTTCGTCCGCCGCGCGATCCGGATGCGGCATCAGTCCGAACACGTTGCCTTCGCGATTGCAAATGCCGGCGATGTTTTCGAGCGAGCCATTTGGATTCGCTTCGGGAACAACGCGCCCCAGGCGATCTGCATAACGCAGGATAACCCGGCGCTGAACGTTGAGTTCGCGCAACGTCCCGGGATCGGCAAAGAAACGACCCTCGCCATGCGCAACCGGCAAATCCAACAGCGTGCCTTCCGGGCAACCATGGGTGAAAGCGGAATCGACGACTTCGACTCGGGTGGTGACCATGTCGCAGACAAAGCGCAGCGATTGGTTGCGGATGAGCGCCCCTGGAAGCAAACCGGCTTCGCACAAAATCTGGAAGCCGTTGCAGGTGCCGAGCACCAGTTTGCCCGCGCGCGCGTCGCTCACGACTGCCCGCATAATGGGCGAGAAGCGCGCGATGGCGCCGCAGCGAAGATAATCGCCATAGGCGAAACCGCCCGGCAACACGATGGCGTCGTAATCGCGCAGCGATGTTTGCTTATGCCACACGTACTCGGCGCGCAACCCATCGATTCCATTGATCGAGGCAAAGCAATCCTGGTCGCAATTGGAGCCGGGAAACTGGATGACGGCGAATTTCATATCGGGCGCGGGACTGCCTGGCGCGCCGCTCGCTGCTCCTCATGGTAATCGTTCACGACGAGACAGGCGTGGATGATCCCCGGAATCCACCCCAGCAGCGTCAGGATAATGCTGAGGAGAAAACTGGCGATCCGGCCGGTCATCAAAACCGCCAATGGCGGAAACACGACGCAAAAGAAATAGCGCAGCGCCTTCATTATTTTCTCGAACCACGCGTCTTGGCGCGGATTGCTTTCCGGGCCGGCTTTTTGGCCGCTCCGTTTTTCTTCACGTCGTAGTCTTCGATCACCGGGTTAGAAAGCAAATCGCGGCAGAGCGCGTGCAATCGCTTTTCAAGATCGACATCTTCTCCGCGAACCTCGATCTCCATGTATTTGCCGATGCGCACGTTTTGCACTTCCGGCATGCCGAGGTGTTGCATCGCGTCGCGGACCGCGTTCCCCTGCGGATCGAGCACCGCCTTTTTCGGGGTGACGACCACCTTGAATTTCATTTCCGAGTCACGGTAACGCAACTCGTCCGCGGAACAAGACTGAACTGGAATCGAGCGGTGGGTGCGACGCCTTATTCGGCCGGGCCGGCCCAGGTAGAGCGCGCCTCGCGCAGCTCAAGGCTGCGCGCCCGCACCGCTTCTTCGAACGCGGCGCGTTGGTTGTCGAGCAAGAGATGCAGTCGCCGGGTTTCGAGTGAATTGGCAATACGCAGGAGAACCTCGAGATGGTCGAAAGGTTTGACCAAAAAGTCGGTCGCGCCGGCGCTAAGCGCGCGTCGTTTGGTCTGCTCATTCACGTCGGCGGTCAAAACGATTATGGGGAAGAAAACCTCGCCGTTGTCGGCGCGCAGAGATTCCAGAATGCTAAAGCCGTCAATATGCGGCATCATCAAGTCGAGCAGGACCAAGTCTGGAGCGAATGCAGCGCAGGTTTCGAGCGCGAGCCGCGAATCAGTGATCGCTTTGGCGCGCGTGTAGCCCGCCTCGGTGAGCATGTCCTGGAGCAGTGCCACGTTTGTTGGCTCATCATCGATGATGAAAATCTTCATCCGTCCAAGGGCGGCGAAATCGCCACGCCATGAGTAACACGTGTTAACGAGCGGTGAACTCATGTTCGTGCGGGCTCGGTGTGTCCGTTTCCGGAGAGCGCAACTTCGCCATTACCGTTGCCGTTGACCGTCGTTTGTTCGACAACGCGGAAAAATTCCGTGACTTCGATCGGCTTGGTCAGGTAGGCGCGTGCGCCAGCTGCCATCAAACGCTTGACCTGTTGCGCAGTCGCGTCCGCACTGATGATCACGACCGGGATGTGGCGCGTCGCCTCATCGCTTTTGAGCTGCGCCAGCACGGTCCAGCCGGGCAGGTCGGGCAAATGCAAATCGAGCAGGATCAAATCGGGCGAATGCTGCCGGGCGAGGTCGAGCGCGAGCCGTCCCTGCATTGCGGTGATAAGACGAAGTTGGGGTTGGTCAGCGAGGATTTGTTCGATCAATGTGAGGTTTGACAGATTATCTTCGACATAAAGAATCGTGCGCTCGCCTGTGAGCTGTACGCCCAGCGTCCGTTCCACCGCGCGTCCTGCGATCCGCTCCAGGGGCGATTTGGCGACGGGCAGTTCGACCCAAAACATGCTGCCTTGTCCAACTACGCTCTCGAGACCGATCGCTCCGCCCATCGCCTGCATGAGTCGCTGGCTCAGAGCCAGGCCGAGGCCGGTACCTTGCACGATCGATTGTTCGGCGCCCAACCGATCGAAAGGGGTAAACAAGCGGGAAACCTTCTCCTCCGGAATGCCCGGACCGTTGTCGGCTACCGCCACCCGCACGGTTTGCTGACCGCGCGCTTCAAACGAAATACTCACGTGCCCGCCGCGCGGGGTGTATTTGACCGCGTTAGTCAACAGATTGAGCAAGACTTGTTTGAAGCGCTGGCGATCGGCCATCACGTAAGTGTTGTCGCCGGGCAGGCACGGGCTTGCGATATGCGTGTTGCGCCCGGCCGCGAGCGGCCGCATCAACTCCAGCGCCTCACGGATCGCGTCTGTCACGCGGACCGGCTCGAGCGACAATTGCATCCGGCCGGCTTCGATTCGACTGATATCGAGCACCTCGTTAATCAGCTCGAGCAGGTGACGGCCGGCGCTCATGATGTAGCCGATGCGGATGCGCTGCTTTTCGGTCTCGCTTTGCCGTTCCAACAACTGGCCAAAGCCCAGGATGGCATTGAGTGGCGTGCGTAATTCGTGGCTGACCCGCGAGAGAAATTCGCTTTTCGCTTTACTGGCCCGCTCGATTTCTTCCACGCGCTTGCGCTCGGTGATGTCTTCGATCGTGCCTTCATAATAGAAAATCGCTCCATGAGCATCGCGAACCCCGCGAGCGTTCTCGCAGATCCAAATCTTCGTACCGTCCCTGCGGTAGATTTGGTACTCGAACAGCTCGACGTAACCCTGGGCTTCGATCAGCCGTTTAAATTCATTGCGCCGTTCCGGATCGACATACACCATTTGGCCGATGTCGGTCACAGTCGTCATCAGTTCTTCCGGCGAGTCGAACCCGTGTATTCGGACGAGCGCGGGATTGACGCTGACGAATTTACCCTCGGGCGTAGTTTGGAACATCCCCTCGATCGCGTTCTCGAACATGTCGCGATACTTTTGTTCGGCTTGGCGCAGAGCTTCTTCGGCCTGCTTGCGTTCGGTGATATCGTGCACCGTGCCAAACATGCGGCGTGGCTGACCGGCTTCGTCCAGAAAAACGTCGCCCTGGCTGTGGACGAAGTGCACTTCACCATTCGGCCAAACGGCTCGATACTCCGTGTCATATCGCGGTCCGCCGGCCACCGCCTGCGCGATCTCCTCCATTACGCGTTGTCGATCTTCCGGGTGAAGCAGTTGCGGAAAATATGCCATGTCAATGTTATCGCCGGAGGCCAGTCCAAAGACGCGATAGGTTTCGTCCGACCAGGTGATTCGGCCGGTTTCGAGGTCACGTTCCCAATAACCGAGCCGGGCAATGCGTTGGGCCTGGGCGAGTTTGCCTTCGCTTTGCCGCAGCGCGTCTTCGGCCTGTTTACGTTCCGTGATATCGCGAATGATCGCGCTGAAAAACGCGCACGCTTCGGTTTTCCACGTCGCGATCGACAGGTCCAACGGAAACTCGATACCGTCCTTTCTGACGCCGCGCAGTTCGATCGTTTTACCGACGACTCTGCTTTCGCCAGTGGCTTGAAATCGCGCGAGTCCTTTGCAATGCGCGTCGCGGTAGCGCTCGGGCATTAACATCGTGAGCGGCTGGCCCACTACTTCTTCTTCGCGGTAGCCAAAAATGCGCTGTGCCCCGGCGTTCCAGGAGACGATGTGGCCGCGTTCGTCTGCCAGAACGATTGCATCATTGGCCGATTGCACGAGCGAGCGAAATCGATCTTCACTGGCGCGGAGCGAACCCTCGAGGCGCTTGCGCTGCACGAGGTGGCCCAATTGAATCACGACTGAGGAAATCAGCTTGGCGAACCGCTCATCTTCTTCACGCGACTCACAGACAAAAAATTCAACTACGGCGACAACTTCATTGTCGGCTACGACCGGAATGGCAACGCCCGCTTTGAGACCTGCCTGGCGTGCGACCTCGCTGCGCGGAAAGTTGGCGTCGAGGGTGACGTCGCGAATCCATGCCAGTTGTTTGGTCGTCCAAACGCGACCGGGCAGGCCCACTCCGGGTGCAAAGCTGAAGTCCTGTTGCATGGCGTGGAACTGTTCCACGTCCGCGCCGTCTTTCGCCCAGGCGGCAACGCATTCGAGCACCGTGCCGTCGGCGCCGGGCACCCATGCCTGACCGAGCATCCACCCAGTGGCTTCGCAAACGTTCTGCAATACGGCGGCCAAGGCGGCTTCGAAATCTTTCGACTCGCTGATCGCCAGTGTCGTCGTGTGCATCAGAGAGCTTTCTTCCTCCGCGCGCTTACGCTCGGTGATGTCGATGTTCATGCCTTCGAACCCGATCAGTTTTCCCTTTGCGTCACGCAGCGCCCGCGCCTCTTCGGAAATCCACACCACGCCGCCGTCCTTCCGCCAAATTGCGGACTCAAATCGAGAGACAACCCCCTGTTTGCCGATCAGGTCGATGAATTCTTTGCGCCGCTCCGGATCGACATAACAACTGCGATTCAGATCGAAGTTGCCCGCGATCAACTCTTCGACTGAACCGTAACCGAGAATGCGCGCCTCGGCGGCGTTGGCAGCCAGATACCGGCCATCGATGGTCGTTTGGTACATTCCCACCACCGCATTCTCAAAAATCCCGCGATATCTCTCTTCCGCCTGCCGCAATGCGGAGTCCTGCGATTGGATCCGCGCCAGCATCTGATTGAAGGCGTCGGTGAGAACGCCCACCTCATCCGCGTAGAGTTTCTCGGCCCTGACAGAATAGTCGTTCTGTTCGGCGATCGTCCGGGCCGTGCCCGCCAGCCGCAGGATTGGATCGGTAACGAAGCGCAGGAATTGACTCGAGAGGATGAACGCGACGAGCAGTGAAGCCACCAGCACCAAAGCAAAGATGCCTCCATAGAGTTTGAGCAACTGCGAAGTGGTGGCGTGCAGATCAGCCAGCAAATAAAGGGTGCCTTCCGGTTTTCCATTGATCACCACCGGCTGCGCCAAAAGAATGCGGTCGCTTTCGATTTGGAACCCGGAACTCAGGTGCGCAGCTTTGATTTGGTTTTCGTCTCGCGCTGCCCCGAAAAATGCCAGCCGCTGCTCATTCAGCAGCTCCAGTCGCGCGCTAACAATCTGCGGCATGATTCTGACGCCGCCGAGAATTTGTGAGGCGGCATCCTCGTCTTTGAACATGACGGCCGCGGCACAGTTGTGCGCCGTGATCTCGCCGACCACACCCAGCTCGTGCGCCGCATGCTGCTTCAAGGTGTAAGCTTGGAAAGCGAACAGAGCGGCAAAAGCAAGCAACAGCACCACGCCCGCGATCGCCATGATCATGACGGTAATCTTTTGCCGGACGGGCCAGTCGCGGAGTTTGTGCATGGATCCCTGGATTTGCGGTTCCACCTGACTCAGAAGCTACTTTTGAGCCGAGCGGGAAATTTCCTTCCGCTATGAGGTCCGGAAACGGTGCGACGCAGACGCATGCTCCGGGGGAGGGCCCAGGCAGACGTTGGGAACGTATTCTGCTTGGAAAGGGCGCCGTAGCAGGTCTCCTTCGCCGCTCCCCAAGCTGGGGCTTGCTTCCTGACAAATACAAGTCACATCGCCTTGCGCACGAACATCTCCACCCCGGAAATCGAAAGCCCGGAGCAACCCACGCCGCTTACTCGCCCGGCACCGCAACATTTGCCGCGGAGCGAGGGTTTCGAGTTCGCGACCAGGAAGACCCGCCGGTACACCGCTGCGTTGTTGCTCGCCATGGCCATAGCCATGGGTTTTGCCTTTTGGAATCTCTCGCGCCGACTGGCACCTCAGCTGGTCAACGCGCCGGTGGCGCTCGAGCAAAGCAACAGCCCCCTGGCGTTGCAAAAGAGTGTCGCCGTGCTGCCCTTTGAAAACCTCAGCCAGGAAAGAGCCAATGCATTTTCAGCTGACGGCATTCAGGGCGACATCCTGAGCGCGCTCTCCAAAGTCGCCGACCTCAAAGTCATCAGCCGCACCTCGGTCAATAGTTATGCCGCCGGCGCAGCGCGTAACTTGCGCGAAATCGCCGATACGCTCGGTGTCGCCTACGTCGTGGAAGGAAGCGTCTGGCAGAGAGGCCAGCAGATTCGCATCAGTGCCAAGCTTATGGATGCCCGTGCCGGTCGCGCTGTTTGGGCGCAGACTTACGAGCGCGACCTGGCGGACGTCTTTGCGATTCAAGGCGAAATCGTGCAGCGCATCCTTTCGCAGCTCCAAGTCACGGTTTCGCCAAAAGAACATGCCGCGATTGCGGAACGCGCGACCAGAGACCTGACCGCCTATGGCCTCTACGTGCGCGCGCAGGCGCTCATCGGCACCGTTTCGCTCAATGCGCAAATCAGCGAAAAATTGCGTGAGGCGATTGAGCTTCTCGAACAGGCGATCTCGCGCGACCCTGATTTTTATCTGGCTTACTGCGAATTATCCGCCGCGCACGATTACGTTTACTTTTTCGGCCTCGATCATACCCCGGCGCGACTCGCGGCCGCGGATGCGGCACTCACAGCGGTGGTTCGGCTCCGTCCCGATGCCGGCGAAACCCATCTCGCGAGGGCGAACTTTCTCTACCGTTGCTATCTCGACTACGATCACGCTCGCGCCGAGCTTGCGCTCGCGCAGCACGCATTGCCGAATAATTCGGAGATCTTCGAGTTGATCGGATACATCGATCGCCGCCAGGGACTCTGGAATGAATCCGCTCGCAGTTTGCAACGCGCGCTTGAGCTTGATCCGCGAAACTTTTTCATGCTTCAGCAGATCGCCCTGAGTTATCAGGAGTTTCGACAGTTCGCGGCCATGACCGCCGCTCTCGACCGCGCACTCATGTTGGTCCCGGGCGACCGCGATACGCGTGTGACCCGCGCCCTTGTCGATCTTGAATGGAAAGCCGATCCGCGGCCGCTGCATGACGCGATCGCGGCAATCCTTGCCGAAGATCCGAACGCGGCGCCCGAGCTTGCGGCGCAATGGTTTTATCTCGCGCTTTGCCAGCGCGATCCGTCGGCGACCGCTCAGGCGCTGGCCGCGATTCCTGTGAGCGGCACATCGACTGACCTGAATTTTCCCCGCTCCTGGTGCGAAGGTCTCGCCGCTCGAGCCAGGGGCGAACACGACGCAGCTCAGGATGCCTTTCTCGCCGCGCGCGCCGAAGCTGCCAAAAGCGCGCGCGAACAAGCCGATTACGGGCCGGCGTCCACTGTGCTTGGCTTGGTCGACGCCGCCCTCGGCCACAAGGAGGACGCCCTTCGCGAAGGTCGTCACGCGGTCGAGCTCTTGCCCGTGACCAAGGATTCAATCGACGGCGCCGAAGTAATGAAATACCTCGGCGTGATCTACGCCTGGTGCGGCGAGAAGGACCTCGCGCTCGAACAAATCGCTGCGACCTTGCGCATCCCGAGCACGCTCAGCTATGGCAATCTAAAATTGCACCCTTATTGGGACGCGCTGCGCGGCGATCAGCGCTTCGAGAAAATCGTCGAGCAACTGGCGCCGAAAAAAGCCGAGAAATAATTCGCGACGGCGCTCGTGGCATCGGCTTCAGCCGATGTTTTTTGGATCATCGGCAGGGATGCTGATGCCACTTTTCTAAAAGAAAATCGGGATGATCAGGATCGCGACGATGTTCACAACCTTGATCATCGGATTGATCGCCGGCCCGGCGGTGTCTTTGTAAGGATCGCCCACTGTGTCGCCGGTCACCGCCGCCGCGTGCGCGAATGAGCCTTTGCCGCCCAGATTTCCTTCCTCGATAAATTTTTTCGCGTTGTCCCACGCGCCGCCGCCGCTCGTCATGGCGATAGCCACAAATAATCCTGTCACGATTGTGCCGACCAGTAATCCGCCGAGCACGACCGGGCCGAGCGGTTTGATGACCGCGACGCCAACTACAAAGATCAATGGCAGCAACGCCGGCACGATCATCTCGCGCAGCGCCGCTTTCGTCACGATATCCACGCACGTGCCGTATTCCGGCGTGTCTTGCCCGGTCAATATTCCCGGTTTGGCTTTTAGCTGCCGCCGCACTTCGCGCACGACTGCGCCGGCGGCTTTACCCACCGCGTCCATGCTGAATGCGGTGAAAATGAACGGCAGCAACCCGCCAATGAAAAGGCCGATGATCACCTTTGGCTCGGTAAGCGAGAAGTTGAACGAAAACACTTCGCCGCGGGCCGTCACATGCCCGCGCAATTCCTCGACGTACGATCCGAACAAGACCAGAGCCGCCAAACCGGCCGAGGCGATCGCGTACCCTTTCGTGACGGCTTTCATCGTGTTGCCCACCGCATCGAGCTCGTCGGTGACGCCACGGACTTCTTTCGGCAAATTGCTCATCACCGCGACGCCGCCGGCGTTGTCGGTGATCGGGCCGAACGAATCGAGCGAGATAATGATCCCGGCCATCGACAACATCGACATCACTGCGACGGCGATGCCATAAAGGCCGGCAAAATGGAAACTGAGCAGGATCGCGATCCCGATGAACCCGACCGGCAACGCGGTCGCGTGTTGCCCGACCGCCAGGCCGGCAATGATGTTGGTCGCGTGACCGGTCTCGGACGCGTGCGCGATCTTTTGCACCGGCCGATAGCGCATCGACGTATAGTAATTGGTGATCACGACGACAACTGCCGTCATGATCAGTCCGATGACCGAAGCGCAATAAAGCTGCGTCGGCGAACGCACCGCGCCGCCGATGGTCAGACCGTTTGGAAAGAGGTAATGAGTCGCCGGCCAGAATAGAATCGCCGATACGAGCGCGCTCGCACCCACCGCGCCCATCAACAGGTTGGCCGGTTTGCCATTGGCGACGTTGACGAACACCACGCCGAGAATTGCGCCGAGCACAGAAATCCCGCCGAGCACGAACGGATAAACGATCGCCGCCGGCTCCGTCGCAAGCGTGAGCGCGCCCACCAGGATCGCGCCGATCAAACTGACGGCATAAGTTTCAAACACGTCCGCCGCCATGCCTGCGCAATCGCCTACATTATCACCCACGTTATCGGCGATCGTCGCCGGATTGCGCGGATCATCTTCTTCGAAACCTTGCTCGATCTTGCCGACCAGATCGGCGCCAACATCGGCCGCCTTTGTGTAAATACCGCCCCCGAGTCGCGCAAAAACGCTGATCAAACTCGCGCCCAACGCGAGCCCGACCAGGCTCCGTATTGCAATGTCATGCCCGACCATTTTGGTCGCAACCGTGTAAAAGATCGACACCGCCAGCAAAGCAAGCCCGACCACGAGCAGGCCCGTCACCGCGCCGCCATTGAAAGCGATCCGCAACGCTGCCGTGCGCGACTCAGACGCCGCCTGGGTCGTGCGCACATTTGCAATCACCGCGATCCGCATCCCGATAAATCCGGCCGCGAGTGAGCAAAATGCGCCGATGGCAAACCCGACTGCCGTCGGATGATCTTTAAAAATGAAAAGGAGAATGAAAATGATGACGGCGACAACGCTGATCGTCACCACCTGCCGATTCAGGTAAGCCTTTGCCCCTTCCTGCACCGCCGACGAAATCTGCCGCATCCGCTCGTTCCCCGCCGACTTTCGCCTGACGGCCGCGATTAAAAAAAAGGCGAAAGCCAATCCGATGACCGCGCACAACATCGACAATTGCACCCCGGAATCCAGAAGATTTAAGGCAAATAAAGTCATGTCGTTTCGCAATGAAGCGCACGACTTTATGGAGAATCCGCCCGCTGGCAAAGCTTAACTTCAACGCTCCTGTCGGGCTGCGATTTTCGTGGGCCGGCCTGGTCAATTTGCCCGTCTATTCTCAGCCATTGGGGATTCCATTAGTGATGTGCGCCATCGTCAGCTTGGCCATGTTCACAACGGCAATTTCTGGCCGCCAGTGCGGCTGAGAGCGCTGCGTCCCATTTCAGTGTTGAAGCGTCGGAATAGTTAGGAAGCCCAAAACCCCAGCCAGAATCAGAGCAGGCCCAAGGTAGGACAGCATATATCTCCGGGAGATGGTTTCATCGAGCACGCGCCATAGATCTAAGTAGAATTCGGTCCAATTAATGCGTCTTTAAAGGCGGAAAAGTTAAATGTAATCCGGCTAGCGATGCCGGAAATCATTCTCTTTGCCGGGTCATAAGTCGAAGAAGGCTTTGAGGCGGCGGAGAAAGGTGGCGCGGTATTCGTTTTCCTTGGCGGACTGATCGACAGCGGATGAGGCGTCTTTGAGGACGCCTTCGGTTTCCATTTTGCGACGGGCGAGAATTTCGCTGAGCTGGTGGAGGCAATCGGGGGAATCACGTATGACGGTGGCCATGACGTCTTTACTAATCTCCATGACGTAGCAATCGTCCTCGGCGCGGACGGTGGCGCTGCGTTTTTCGCCGGTTAAAAGTGACATCTCGCCGAAACAATCGCCCGAGCGCAACGTTGCCACGGGAATGACGGCGCCGTTTTTCGAGACCGAGACCTGCGCTGCGCCGCGCAAGAGGACGAACATCGAGTCGCCCTCGGCTCCTTCTTCGATTACGCGCTCGCCGCGTCCGAAATGGTTGAGGTCGGATTGCGCGACAAGATTTTCGATCTGCGCGTCGGATAGACATTGAAAGATTGGTTCGCCACGCAAAATGGCGCCGGCTTCCTGCTGGCCTTCGCGTCCCGCCGCCGCGGGACGGCGCTCCAGTTGCAATGTGCGAATGGGGAAGGGGATCCGGATGCCTTCGCGTTTGAGTTCGTACCAGATGTTGGTCCGGACGGCGTCGGTCACTTCGTTGTAACCCGCGTGATCGAGCATGTAATATTTCACTTCGTAGATCACGGCGAACTCGGCGAAATCGACCAAAAATACTTTTACGCGCGGGTCCTTTTGCACGCCCACAGCCGTGCTCGCGGCGCGAAAGAGGGCGTCTTTCACTTTGTTTGGCGGGACGTTGTACTCTACGCCGACGCGGACGCGCATGGCGTGCAATTGCGTCGGGTAATGGAGGTTGACGATCGTCTGGCGGACGATCTCATTGTTCGGAATATCGAGGTAAATGCCGTCGTTGGTGCGGAGGCGGGTCGAGCGCCAGTTGATCTCCATCACCTCGGCAAAGCGGTCTGCGACCTGGAGCCAGTCACCGACCCGATAAGGCCGATTAATCTGGAGCGACATCCCGGCGATGATGCCGCCAAAAAGATTTTGTCCGGCAAACCCGAGGATGATTGCGACGACGCCGGAACCGGCGAGCACACCTTTCAATTCGCGCTCGGCGTGGTAGCCGACGCTGAGCACGACCAGGAGGCCAATCAGGAAAATAAAGAGCGCCGCGACCTCGCGCAGAAAATGCGGGATGGGCGTTTGCTTGTGATGCTCAAAGTAAAGATCCCACAGGTATCGGTTGACCAGCGCGACAACCAGCGCCGTGCTCAAAAGTGCGACCGCGGCGCCGACATGGACCCGCCACGGCGCGTGCACGCCGTAAACCGCGATCGCTGCGTAAAAGGCGAGGACAAGACAGAACAGGCGGAAAAACAGACCGAGCCGCACACCGGCGCGGCGTTTCAGAAACCGGCCGATCCAGACCGCGACCAAAAATGTCGCGACGAAAACAACGACCGTGACAGTCGCGCTGTGCGTCTCAAGCAACGCGCCAAACATTTTCAAAATTATATCAAAGAAGACAGGCGCGGCGAGCGCGGAAAGTTCTGGGCTCGGTAGCGTGACGCTCTGCGAAGCCGTGGAATCAATCGTCGGCTCGACGGAGTCTCGCCCTACCGTCTCAAAATTCCGTGATTGTCGATCTTACAGCGTGCTGTCTGGAGATCTCTTCTTCGCCAGATCGTCGAGGCGCTGAACGATCTCCCCAAGCAAAATCTCGTTCTTGAGGTTGAGCTCATAATCGAGATCGGCGCGGAGCCGGTCTTTCTGCGCCTGGCGGTTTTGGGACATCATGATGATGGGCGCCTGGATGGCGGTGATCATGTTCAAAACCAGGCTAAGCAGGATGTAGGGATATGGATCGAAGCCTTTGTTCATCAGCATCCACGAATTGAAGATGACCCAGCAGTTGAGACCGAAGATGGCGGCGATAATGAATTTCCAGCTGCCGCCAAACTCGGCCAGCGTGTCGGCGGCGCGATCGGCAAAAGTCATGCGCGCCGCTTCTTCCTCGTTGATGTTGCGCGAGACGCGATGGCGCAGCAGCTCGTCGGTGCGCCGCAATCGCGCGGTCAGCGAAGTGAGCATTTCGAGCGCGATGCGCGGGTCGCTCACGATGAAGGAGAGAAAATCCTGGCGCGTTAGTTTCGCCAAACGCGCGTTCTCGGTCACCGTGGCGTCAGCTGAACGCCCACGCCGGTCGAGCATCGACATCTCGCCGAAAAAATCCCCCGGCCCGAGCTCGGCCAGTGTCACGCCGTGACCATCGGCGTCGGTAATGCTGATTCGCACTTTGCCGGTGTCGATCAAATACATCGAATCGCCCACCTCGCGATTACGAAACACCGTCGTCTCCGCCTGATAATCCTTGATCGACAAAAATTCGCAGAGCCTTCGCGCTGCCTGCTTGTCGAGCGAGGCAAAAAGCGGAACCGCGCGAACCTTATCAACGTCCATGTGCGCGCATTATAAACGCCACGTGGCGAAATTGAAGCGCCACCTTAGGTAGGGACGCCGCGCCGCGGCGTCCGGTCGGCGCAGCGCGCCGACCCTACCATCTCGGCGAAAAAGTCAGCCACGCCCAGCCGGCGAGAAAACACAACCCGCCGAGGGGCGTGATTGCGCCGAGCCAACGCAGATTCGTTAGCGCCATCGCGTACAAGCTGCCGCTAAAAAGAACAATACCGGCGAAGAGCAGCCACCATGCGGTGCGATTGGTTGTTCCGTAAAGCGCGAGCACGAGCAGCGCAATCGCGTGAAAGAAATGATACAGCGCCGCCTTGTTCCAAACGTCGGTCAGGCCGTGGCTCTCGATTGTCGATCTCAGCGCGTGCGCGCCAAACGCGCCGAGGAGAACGGCGAGAAAACAAAGCGCAGCAGCAAGACGAACCAGCATCATGGCGAACTGCTTTAAATCTGCGTTGTGACAGCGGCTTCGCCACTCCTTCGTCGGCGAGTCGTATTCAGATAGAACACTGTGCCGATTACCCCGAACGCGGCTGCGCCGATAAAGTTTGCGTTCGGCCCAAATTTCCAGAGCCACGCCCCGAGCAGCGCGCCTGCGCTGACGATCAAATCGCGGATGAGATAATAAGTGCCGACCATTTGGCCGCGCCGCTGCGGGTCGCTGTAATTAATAATGAGCGCTTTGCGCGAGGGGTCGCCAAATTCCTTCAGGCCGCGCACGGCAAACGCGAGTGCGAGCATCGTGAAGTTGCGCGAGAGCAGCAGCGCGATTGGAAACGCGGTGAACATGACGAATGTGACCAGGACAAACGGTTCCCGTTGCGTTCGGTCGGCAAAATGTGACGCAGGAATAATGCACAATGACGCGGTCGCTACTTCGATCAGTACCAGCACCCCGGTCTGCTGGCCGCTTGCCCCGACGTAATCCATCGCGAAGATGATCGCCCAGGCGTAGGGGATGCGCTCGCAAAAGCGCACTAGAATATCGCTCAAGAGCAGCCGGCGAAGCCGCGAATCGAAACTGCGGAAGCTTTGCCGGAAATTCCACCTCTCCGGCGCCGCCGTTTGCATGTGCGGCAAGTGACGCTGCACCAGAAGCGTCGCGCCCGAGAGCAAGATCGACAATAAAACGGCGACGCGCACGCCCGGCACGACGCCGAAGCGATCGATTAGTACTCCGCCGATGATTGGTGAGATCATCGCCGGAACACGGCGAATGACGGATTGCACGCCGATGCCCATCGAATGTCGATTGGCCGCAAGCGTCGCGCCGACGAGCGAAAAGGCAGCCGGCACGGAAAGAAACGTCCAGGAGAGAAAGAGAAACATCCCAGCGATCACCGCGCCCCAGTGCGGCATGGCCAGAACGATGCAGTAGCCGGCGATGGAAACGAGATTGAAATAGAGAAACGCGCGCCGGTGTCCCCAAAGATCGACAAGCACACCACCGGGATACGCGTAGAGCGCGCCGAGCAGCGTGCGCAGCGCGTCGTAGAGCCCGATCACGAAAATGCCAGCGCCGAGCGCCTGCAGATATTTCGGCACGAAACGCATCCAGAGTTCCTCGCCCGCGCCGATCACGAAAATCGCGATGAGCAGAATGACGAGATTGCGCTTCAGCCCGAAGAAATGCGCCAGCCGCTGAAATGCGGTCACATTCGGGTCACTCGATCTTGGCATCGGCTACTGTAGCGGCGGTCTATGACCGTCGCATTTGGATGAAAGCGCGCCGCCGGCGAATTGTCACTTCGACCGATCGCGCACCTGCGGAATTTTCACACGCGAAAGGTTAATTCATGCGACGGTCGCAGACCGCCGCTACAGGAGCGCGGCTTATTTGCTCGCGGTTGAGATTCGTCCAAGCTTAGCGTCTTGCATGGCAATCTGGTTCTGGTATGCGGCCGCAGCCGCAATTCTTTACGGCGCGCATCAGATTTTCACACGTCTCGCCGCCGACCGCATCGGCGACGGCCTCGGCGGTTTTATTGTCGAAGCCAGCGCCGCGTTGTCGATCTTGATTTATCTAGTGTTTCTCTGGCTCGGCGCACGTTGGAACCAGAAATTCAGCATCGCCGGTCTGAATTATTCCGTGCTGACCGGCGTCTGCGTTGGCGCGGGCACGATTGCATTTTTTCTCCTCTTCCAAAAAGGCGGGCCGCTTTCCGCAGTGCCGGCAATCCTGGCCGGCGGCGCTGCGATCATGGCGATTGCGGGAGTTTTATTTTTCCACGAGGCACCGTCGTGGCAACGGCTCGTCGGCATCGCTCTCGCGATCGCCGGACTGTTTTTGCTCCGCAAATAGAAAGCGCCTAGCGCGACAGTCGCGAAGCGGCGCGAAGAGCTCGTTTGATCGCTTGCGCTAAATTGCCGGCCGAACCTCGGCCCCAATAATGCAAGAACATGATTCGCGGCTCTTCGTGAGTCATGTGCTGATGAATGGCGACGATGTTGATCTTGTCTTTGACAAGCGATTTTAATACCGGCTGCAGTTCATCTTCGGTTACGGCGAAATCACCGTCGACCACGGCAGTGTGATCGCTGCCGGCAAACGCCGCCCAGGTGTTAACGCCCATTTCTTTGTCGATCTTGACGCCGTGCATTTGCGCGGGGTGGCCGATTGTGAACTTGACCATGTCGTTACTCACATCGCCGCTTATTCCAAAGACCATGTTGAGCGGCTCGGCCGAAATTGAATTTTTATCCGGTAGCACGCTCTGGCCGAAGGATTGTTTCGGCTGAGCATTCGTCGCTCGGACCTGTTTAATTGTGTCGTAAACTTTGCGCACGGCGCCGGCCACCTGGTCGACACTGCCTTCACCTTCGATGTGCATGAAAAAGACTTTGGGCTGATCGAAGAAGAAATGATTATGCAGCGCGGTGACGTTGAGTCCGTTGTCGAGCGCCGCTGACATCGCCGGATTGACTTCGTCTTCGAACAGGACCGTGTCGCCCATCACCATGGCGCCGCCTTTGGTCTCGGTGAACGCGGCCCAGGTGCCGAGTCCCATGAACGGCGGCATGGTCCATCCATCGACGACGACTTTCACGTCGTTGCGCGGGAAGGTGATTTTATAAACACCTTCTTTGTCGTTCAGCTTGCCCTTAAGCCCGGTGATTTGATCGATCTTCGCGGTGTCGAGCGCTCCGCGGCTGATCTGTGTCGTGGCGCAGCAGAATGCTGCGGCCAGAAAAAGTGTTCTCAACCTCGCAGTCTTCGGTTCTGCCCCAAAAACGCTCGGGGCAGAACCGTGACATTTCGATTAGTATTTTTCTCCCTTTTCGCCCTTTTCCTTGCTCTCGTCGTGCTTCTTTAGGAATTTGCCGTTGGCATCGAAGCGGTAGCCCCATTGCTTACCGTCCTTTTCGATGACAGCCTCATAGTTCGTGCCCTCTTTTTCCCAGCGAACAACTTTGTTGCCCTGGGTTTCTTTGTCCGCAGCCTGCTGAACTGGGGCCGGGACATCAGAGCTGCTGATCTCTTGCTCTTCGTGGTGTTTCTTTCCCCCTGCCTGCGCAGTCACGCCGAAGGCGAGGCCGGCGCTGATCACGGCAATGGTTAATAATTTTGGTGTATTCATGGTTGTTTAGTTTTGACTGATGTCCGCGCAGAATTGTTCGAAATGAATCGGCAAATTCGAGCCGCGCCCGAGGGAAGCGCGGCGCCCTCCTTCGCCGAGGCGTTTCGCTTCTGGTTGAAACTCGGCTTTATCTCCTTCGGCGGACCGAGCGGGCAGATCGCCATCATGCACACGGAATTGGTCGAGAAAAAGCGCTGGATCGACGAGTCGCGATTTCTGCACGCTCTGAATTTTTGCATGCTGCTTCCCGGTCCGGAAGCGACCCAGCTCGCCATCTACATCGGCTGGCTTTTGCACAAAACGCGCGGCGGCATCGTCGCCGGTGCGCTCTTTGTCATTCCCTCAATCTTCATCCTCTGGGCCTTGAGTTATGTTTATGTCGCCTTCGGCCATGTGCCGTGGATCACGGCAATTTTTTATGGATTAAAACCGGCAGTGCTCGCGATCGTTGCTGCCGCCGTCATTCGCATTGGGCAAAAAGGGTTGCGAACCGCAATCATGTGGCTGATTGCCGCGGCGGCCTTTGTCGCCATCTATTTTTTTTACGCGCCGTTTCCATTGATTGTGATCAGCGCGGGCGTGCTCGGATTTATTATCCGCAAAATCACGAATGAAAGATCGACATCTACTCGTGACGATGCTTTGCCGATTCAGCCGCGGGCAACGCTTCGGCGCGCGCTCAGCCTCAGCGCGACGTGGCTCGCGATTTGGACGATGCCGCTCCTGCTCGCCGGAATTCTTCTCGGGACAGAGCACACGATTTTTCGTGAAGGGATCTTTTTTAGCAAAGCCGCGCTGGTGACGTTTGGTGGCGCCTACGCCGTGTTGCCCTACGTTTCGCAGCAGGCGGTCGAGACTTATCACTGGCTCGGGCCGGGCCAGATGCTCGATGGCCTTGGCCTCGCCGAGACAACACCGGGGCCACTCATCATGGTTTTGCAATTTGTCGGATTTCTCGGCGGCTGGAATCATCCCGGAAATCTTTCGCCCCTTCTTTCAGCCACGCTCGGAGCATTGATCACCACCTGGACAACGTTTGTGCCCTGTTTTCTCTGGATTTTTCTCGGCGCGCCCTACATCGAAAAGCTGCGCGAGAATGTTTTACTTTCGTCTGCCCTCTCGACCGTAACCGCGGCGGTCGTGGGCGTAATTCTAAATCTCGCGGTCTGGTTCGGCGTTCACGTGATCTTTCCGCCGGGAGGTCACGCTGATTGGTTTGCGATCGTGGTGTGCGCGATCGCGTTTATTGGAATGTTGCGTTGGAAATGGAATATCGTTCCGGTCGTGCTCGGAAGCGGGTTGCTCGGACTGATTTACAAACTTCTGGTTGTAGCCACGGCTCTATGAGCCGTCGATTTTTGGATCAGGGCGCGGCTGGTCCTTCACGACGCGCCACAGGCGCGTGGCTACAAAGGCCCTTCTCAAGAAAGTCGGGTCAGCGCCAAGCGCGTTTCAATTGCCGATTATCCCGTCGGTTTCAAGCGCTCACACTCCGCTTGATACGCTTCAATCAGCGCCACGATCTTGGACTGAAAGGCGTCCTGCGCGGAATAGAGGGCCCCGATCGGTTCCGCGAAAGCTTTCTGTTTAAGCTCCTCCTCGATCGTCAGGCTAAGTTCCGCCAGCTTCTCGATGTTGCCGCGAGAGTGAAACTCCAATTCTTTGAGCCTGGCGAGAACAGCCAGCGACTTCTCCAGTTTCGCCGCATCTGGTTTTTGTTCCGGTTTCGCAGTTTCAGCAGTCGCAATGGCAGAACTCTCTTCCGCGACAGCTTGTTTTTTCCTGGCCGGCTGCGCCTTCGCCTTTTTACCAGGTTGCGGCGCATGAGCCGCACCTTTTGCAACATCCTCGCCTTTGTGATGCTTTTCCTGGATGACCTTCTTTGCGTGAGCGACGTTTCGTGGGTCTCCCATAAGGCAAACCTTAAGCCGCAGACGAATGGAGTGCGAGCCGGTTGCCTTCTGAATCGATCATCACGGCGCGAAATCCGTGCGGACCGATCGATTGTCGATCTTGCAAAACTTTGCCACCGTTGTCGCGCGCGGCTTTGACCGCTTCATCCAGACGACCTTCGCCCGAAAGGTAAATGAGCGGGCCATTCTGTGACGGTTCATTCTTTTCACCGAGACTGTCGCCACGCACGCACAGACAACCCGATGCATTCTGTTCCTCATGGGGGAGAAGACCGTATTCGAATCCGCCCTCCGACATTTTTCTCACTTCCTGGCCGAGCACGGCCGAATAGAACTTGAGCGCCCGATCCAAATTGGTGACCGGGATGTCCGTCCAGCAAAGTGTATCCGCCGCCATACTCTTAGTTATCGATCTTAGATCTCGTGACGGTGACCTCCCGCATCGTACTCGTAAGTCTTGCCTTCTTCCTCGTCCCGCGTGGTCTTGTGTGAGCCGTCGCAGAATGGCTGGTTTTTGGAAAGACCGCACATGCAAATCCAGACCGATTCCTGTTGCGGTTTGATTTCCAGCGGTCGCTGATCCGATTTCAAAACTTTGCGCATAGCGGCAACTTAAGCGCTCATTTCATTACGTAAAATGCGCCGAGAATGGCGCCGAAGATGGCATGAGCGATCAGAACTGAGATCGGCGTTCGCCATCCATAGTGCAATCCAAGGAATCCGGGCGGCTCGAGCTGACGGACGACAGTTGGCCCATACTGTTCGTTCGCCATTCGCGGATGCAATGCGGGCAAGATTGGCAGCAACGTCGTCAAGACAAAGATCGCCTGGACGAGACCGATCACAGCGCCGAACCACCACGTCGCCACGCCAAACGCATGAAAAGCAGCCACATAAACAAGCGCAAAAATCCAGCCGTTGGCAAAATGGATAAAGAACCCGATCAATTTTGCCCGATCGCGGTTTGGCGTAAAAATCGTCCCGAGCAAATATGGAATATTCATTCGCGTCATCCCAAATCCCTGACTGGCCGCGAGGATCGACGTGAGCACAACTGTTCCTGAAAAACCCCAGACCAACCAATGGAGCCAGTTCATGATGTTAGTTTCAGCTTGTGCGTGCCTTTTTCGATGTCACGCAAGGTGAGGGCAGCGTTGATCACGCCGAGGTGCGTGAATGCCTGCGGGAAATTTCCGAGCGCGTCGCCCGTTTCCGGGTCGATCTCTTCTGCGAAAAGATCGACATCGTTCGCGAAATTGAGCGCCGCTTCGTAAACTTCGTGCGCTTCATCCAATCTCCCGCTGCGGGCGAGAAAGTCCGTTTCCCAAAAACTGCAAAGGGCGAACGCGCCTTCGTTTCGATCTTTGCTTTGCTCGTTGCGATGAACTAATCCCACTCGCGGAATGAGTCGTTCCCGGATACAAGCGTAAGTCCGTTGCATGCGCTCCGACGACGCATCTTCAAATCCATGATATGCGAGCAACAATGTGCTCGCATCAACAACATCGCTGCCGCATGCCTGTGCGTAAGCGCCGAGCGTATTGCTCCAGGCATGCTCTTCGATTTCACGGCGAATCGCACCGCGCGCTTGTTTGAACCTTTCAAGGGAAAAGCCGCCAATCCGACCGCATTCGCGCATTTCAATCAAACGATCGAGCGTCACCCAGCACATTAACCGGGAGTGGGTGTAGTGCCGGAGTTTGTCGCGTTCTTCCCACATTCCGTTGTCAGGTTCGTTCCAATGTTCACAAATGTACTCGCCGCATTGACGCAGCATCTTTTGCATTTCGTGATCGGGCTCTTCGTCTCCAAAAAAATGGGAAACGGCTTCGACCACTTCGCCGTAAATGTCGAGCTGCGATTGTTCGCTCGCCGCGTTACCAATTCGCACTGGTCGCGAATTCACATAGCCGCACAGATGCGCTAACTCGCGCTCGCGCGGCGGACGTTCTCCAAAAACATCGTAACTCACGCACAACTGCGGCCGCGTCAGATTGGTCGCGTGCAAAAGCCAATTCACGAACGCCTCGGCGTCATCCTTGTAACCGAGACCGAAAAGCGTGTGCACGGTAAACGCCGCGTCGCGCAACCAGGCGAAGCGGTAATCCCAATTCAAAGCGCCACCGATGCGCTCCGGCAACGATGTGGTCGGCGCGGCAATAATCGCGCCCGACGGCGCGTAGGAAAGCAATTTGAGCGCGAGGGCGCTGCGCACAACTTGTCGCTCGTACGGGCCGTGATAATTGGATTGCGCGATCCAATTTCGCCACCAATCGATGGTGAGTTTTAATCGTTGCGTCGCCGAATCGCCCAATGGCGGCAAAACCGCCGGTCCTTCCTCTGAAAAATTGAGCGAGAACGCGATCGAGTCGCCTGCTGCCAGGCGGAGTTGCGCGACCGCGCTTGCCGAGTTTGACTGCTTAAAGCACTCAAGATCGACATCAGCGCGCAATGTATAAACGTGCGTGCCGAGACCAAACCGCCAGCCGAGCTTACCGACGCCGTCGATCCGTGGCTCGACGCGCCCGTAATTGAGTCGCGGATCAAATTCGACGATCACATCCGCGCCGGCGCCCTCACACTTGATTTGCCGGACGAGTTCGTGCTCAGGCCAGAGGCATTTGTGTTTATTGTCTTCGAAGGTGACCGACATGAAATCGGTCAGAACAATTTTTGCTGATCGGGTGGCAAACGTGGTCTCGAGTACGTTCGTCTTGTCGATGTAACGTCGGGAGACGTTCGAATCCTGCGCTGGACGAATACTCCAGTGTCCGCCAATTTTTGGATCGACAATTGCGGCGAACATCGACGGGCTGTCGAAACGCGGCCAGCAAAGCCAATCAATCGAGCCGCGGTTCGAAATCAGCGCAGCCGATCTTCCGTCGCCAATGATCGCGTAATCTTGAATTTTCGGCGGCACACTATTCACAGGATTCGAATCGAAGGGAACCGCTCAAGATATCCCGCCCGACATAATAGATGAGGGTGCGAAAATCCAAGTCAATGAATGACGCGATCGAAACCGTCGTAATCACAGGCGCCTCGGCCGGAGTTGGCCGCGCCACGGTGCGCGAATTTGCCAAAAATGGCGCGCGTATCGGGTTACTTGCGCGCGGTCGCGACAGTTTGGAAGCCGCGCGAAAGGAAGTCGAAGAGTTTGGGAGCAGAGTAGCCGCGTTGATTGTCGATGTTGCCAGCGCCGATCAAGTTGAAGCTGCCGCTGCGCAAATCGAAGCCGAGCTGGGCGAGATCGACATCTGGGTCAACAACGCGATGGCGTCGGTGTTTTCGCCTGTCCACGAAATGACGCCGGAAGAATTTCGTCGCGTCATGGAAGTAACTTATCTCGGCTGTGTCCACGGGACCCTCGCCGCGCTCAAACGCATGGTGCCACGCAATCGCGGCGTGATCGTGCAGGTCGGTTCCGCGCTCGCGTACCGCAGCATTCCGTTGCAGTCCGCTTACTGCGCAGCCAAACACGCGATGAAAGGCTTCACCGAATCACTCCGCTGCGAACTGATCCACGACAAAAGCAACGTGCGCGTCACGATGGTGCAACTCCCCGCACTGAACACGCCGCAGTTTGGCTGGGTGAAAAGCCGGCTGCCGCGCAAAGCGCAACCGGTTCCTCCAATTTTTCAACCGGAAGTCGCGGCCGACGCCATTTACTTCGCGGCGCACAATCCGCGGCGAGAATTTTATGTTGGCGGCCCGACGCCGGCAGTAATCCTCGCAAACAAGATTGCGCCCGGACTGCTTGACCGTTATCTGGCGCGCACCGGTTACGATTCGCAACAATACGACGGGCCGGAAGATCCCAATCGCGCGCATAATCTTTGGGAACCGGTTCCAGGCGATCACGGCGCGCACGGAGATTTTGACACGCGGGCAAAATCCTGGAGCGCGCAATGGTGGATGAGCCAGCGCCGCGGAATGATCGCTCTCGCGATCGCGGCGACTGCGATTGCCGCTGCAACGGTGTTCCTCACCATCCGCTAAGATCGAGCCAACGAGGTCGCGCTCAGACGCGTTCGTCCGGCGGTTGTTTTACGCGACGCCGCGAACGTAAACCAGTTCGCCTCCCAACCAGCCGGAGATTGTGGTGAACACGAGGCCAATCACCGAAAGAATGATCGGAAGATTGTCGCCCGGCGCGCCATGCATGCGCAGCCAAAAATTCACGCGGCAAAGAACGACCGCGAGCAGATTGATGAGCGGGATGCGACTGTCATCGCTCTGGGTTGCGTAATTGAAATGAAATGATGCCTACGGAAAAAAATCGTGGAGAACGCGCGGGAGAAAATATTTCGTTCTGGGAACGCACCGCGCAGAAATTCTACACCGCGCCTCTTTCTGAAAATGTGACCGCACATGTGTGCGTCATTGGTGCGGGTATCGCGGGTGTGACGACGGCGTATCTGGCCGCGCGCGAAGGGCGCGATGTCGTGCTGATTGATGACGGGCCGGTCGGCGGGGGCATGACCGGGCGCACGACCGCGCACCTGGTCAACGCGCTGGACGATCGCTATTTCGAAGTCGAGAAAATGCTCGGCGAAGAATCTGCCCGTCTTTACGCCGAGAGCCACACCGCCGCGATTGATCAGGTCGAGGCGATCGTCGCGAAGGAGAAGATCAACTGCAAGTTTGAACGGCTCGACGGCTATCTCTTTCTGCCGCCCGGTGGCTCGGTCACGGAGCTGAAGCGCGAGCTGGAAGCAACGCATCGCGCCGGTTTGATCGGAGTCGAGCGCATCGAAGCCATGCCGATCGGTAAATTGAATACCGATGGCGTGCTGCGCTTCCCGCGCCAGGCGCAGTTTCATCCGCTGGATTACGTCAACGGTCTAGCCCGCGCGATTGTCGATCTTGGCGGGCGCATTTTTACCGGAACGCGCGCGATCAAAATTTCCGATGGCGATCGGGTGAAGATCGAGACGGCGGACGGTCACACCGTCACAGCGCGCGCCGCAGTCGTGGCGACCAATTGTCCGATCAACGATCGGTTGGTCATTCATTCCAAACAGGCGCCCTACGCGACTTATGTGATTGGGATGCGCGTGACACGTGAGGTCGAGCACGCGCTCTTTTGGGATACCGCGCTTACCGCCGAAGAGGAAAAACAAAAAATCGGCCCTGTTCCCTACCACTATGTCCGCTTCGCGCGCGATGAAGCTGGCGAGGTGCTCATCGTCGGCGGAGAAGATCACAAGACCGGTCAGGCTTCGGATTTCGAACAGCGTTTCGCCAAACTCGAGCGTTGGACGCGCGACCATTTTCCTTTTGTCGGCGAGATCACCGATCGCTGGTCGGGGCAGGTGATGGAACCGGTGGACGGCGTTGCTTACATCGGCCGCAATCCCGGCGACAAAAATGTCTACGTCGTGAGCGGCGACTCGGGCAATGGCATTACCCACGGAACGATCGCCGGCATGTTAATTGTCGATCTTATCTGCGATCGCGAGAATCCGTGGGCGAAACTTTATGATCCGGCGCGGAAGACATTGAAGCCGATTGTGGTCGCCGATTACGTAGCTGAGAACGCGAACGTGGCCGCGCAGTTCAGAGACTACGTCACGCCGGGCGATACCGCTTCCGCGGGCGAAATCAAACCAGGCGACGGCGCGATTCTGCGTGAAGGTTCCAAGAAAATCGCGGCCTATCGCGACGATAACGGAAGCCTGCACAAATTTTCGGCGGTTTGCCCGCATCTGCGATGTGTCGTCCGCTGGGACGACTGCGAAAAAACCTGGGATTGCCCGTGTCACGGGTCGCGCTTCGACGCTCTGGGGCGCGTGCTCAACGGCCCGGCAATCTCCGACTTGGAGGCTCTCGACACCCCGACCTAAAACATGATCCCGCAAAACGCGCTGCTTTGGGCGGAGGCGCTGCTTTGCTCCTTGCTGTTACCGGCGTTTGCGATCGAAGTGAACGAACCGGCCGGCGCGGAGCACGGCTATCCGGGATTGTGCGATATCAACGGAAAGAAACTCGCCAATGGCGAATTTCGCCAATGGCTGCGCGACGAGCGGCTGAATGTCGTTATCAGCTACAAATTTCCCGATGGCCGATACTTCGAGGAGAACGCGCGCTTTCATCAGGACCGCGAGCTGATACAGGAACAATGGTCCTGGCGAGAACTCAAGGATGACAAGCCACAGCGGGAATTCAGCGCGGATTTTGTGGCGCGCACGGCTCGTGCGCGGATTTACAATGAAAATAAAGACGTGTCCGGCAAGATCGACATCGAGCCAGGCCGCACGTTTGCCGGCTTCGGCTTTACGATTGTCTTGAGCAATCTGCGCCCGCGGCTCCTCAAAGGCGAGCAGATCGAGCTCAAAGCTGTTGGCTTCGCGCCGAAGCCGTTTCTCAAACCGATGGTGGTGCCGGTTAAGATTTGGCACGCCGGGCTTGAGAGAATGAAAATGTCCGGCCGCTATTTGCGCGGCGATAATTTCGCGATCCGACCGGAGATTCCATTTCTTGCGAAGTTGTTCATCAAAGTGCCAGACACGCACATCTGGCTGACCAATCCGGTGCCGGCCGGCGTTCTCCGTTGGGAAGGCCCAATCGCCCTGCCGACAGACCAAATGATCCGTGTTGATCTTGTCTCCGACACCGTGAGCGGAGCGGCTGAACCGGTCCATTAGACGCTCCTCGTTAGGCAAGCGGCGCGCTTGCCCTACAATATGGCTCTCGATTAGTTTGCGGCATGCATCGCCGAGTTTCTTCTTCGTTCTTGTTCTTATTCATAACCGCGCTCTCCCTCACAACATTCGCGGCTTCACCCGTTCAAGAGCGTGCCGACCGTTTTTTGAAACTGGCCAACGCCGGGTATCAGGCGCTTTCCCGCACGAACAGCGAAGCGCAATGGCTCGCTGTCACCGACGTGACTCCGGAACACGACGCGGCTTCGGAAGCAACGGGCAAAGCTTACGCCGCGTTCAACGGCAACCCGGCGATCATTACCGAAGCGCGCGAGCTGTTGACGCAGAAAAACGAATTAACGGAACTAACGGTCCGGCAGCTGAATCAGCTTCTCTTGAACGCGGCCGAAGTTCCGATGACGAATCCCGAGCTGGTCACCAAACGCGTCGAAGCTGAGACCAAGCAGGCGTCGATCCTCAACAGCTTCGAGTTCAAGCTCAACGGCCAGAAAATCACCGCTAACGATATCGATAATAAGCTCGAGAAGAGCACCGACCTGAACGAGCGCAAAACGGTCTGGGAAGCGTCGAAGGAATCCGGACCCGCGCTCAAACCGAACCTGATCGTGCTGCGCGACCTGCGCAACGGCGTCGCGAAGGAGATGAAGTATGCCGATTATTTCGCGCTTCAGGTCTCCAATTACGGCATGACGACCGATGAGATGCTCAAGATGCTGGAGGATTGGATAACGACCTTGCGCCCGCTTTATCTTCAACTGCATACCTGGGCGAAATACAAGCTGGCCGAGAAATATCATCAGCCGGTGCCGAAAAAAATTCCGGCGCATTGGGTCAACAATCGATGGGCGCAGGAATGGCCGGGATTGGTCGAGGCCGCCAATCTCGACAAATATTTCGAGGGGCGTAAGCCGGAATGGATCATCAAGACGGCGGAGCAGTTTTATACGGGCCTCGGCTTTTCGCCGTTGCCGAAAACATTTTGGGAACGCTCCGACCTTTATCCGTTGCCGCCGGATTCGAAGCGGAAGAAAAACACTCACGCTTCGTGCTGGCATGTCGATCTTGAGAACGACATTCGCTCGCTGCAAAGCGTCGAACCGAACGCGCGCTGGTTTTACACCGCGCATCACGAACTGGGGCACGGTTATTATTTCAAAGCTTACACGCGTCCCGAAGTTCCATACCTGCTGCGACTCGGTGCCGCGCCCGGATTTCACGAAGGCGTCGGCGAGCTGATCGCGCTCGCTTCCAGTCAGGTGCCGTACCTGCAATCGCGCGGCGTTTTACCGGCCGACTTCAAACCGGACACGACCGCATTTCTCCTCAACGACGCGCTCGCGCAGGCTATCCCGTTCATTTATTTCTCCTGCGGCACGATGCCGCATTGGGAAGCGGACATCTACGCGCACAATCTTCCCGCCGAGCAATGGAACGCGCGCTGGTGGAAATACGTCGGCGATTTTCAGGGGGTGGAACCGCCTTCACCGCGTGGCGAACAATTCTGCGACGCCGCTACCAAGACGCACATCAACGATAACCCCGCGTATTATTACAATTACGCCTTCGCCACTGTATTTAAGTTTCAGTTGCATGATTACATCGCGCGCAAAATCCTGCATCAACCGCCGCAATCGTGTAACTACGCCGATAACAAGGAAGTCGGCCGCTGGCTCGAAAACATTCTGAAAAAAGGCGGGACCGAAGACTGGCGCAAGGTATTGAAGGAAGCCACCGGCGAAGACATCTCCACCCGCGCGATGCTCGAGTACTTCAAGCCACTCGTGACCTGGCTCGAACAACAAAACAAAGGCCGCCAGATCGGTTGGGATTAAATGTAGCGTCCGCTGCCTGCTCGCGAATCATTTTCGGAGTCCTCAGCGGAAACACTCCATTACCGTGACCTATTTCAATGACGGCGGCTAGCGTCGGTCTATGACGGCAGCACCAGGATCGATTTTGCCTACGACGCGCTCGGGCGGCTTGTCCGACGAGTCAAAAACGGTTGGGATTTTAAGTACAGCTACTACGATGGCGAGAGAGAACTGTTGGGGTGCGGCCCGGGCGGTGGCGCAGCTTTTAAGAACGTTTACGGCAAGGGGATCGACGAGATTGTCATGCGCACCGATACCACTCTGGCTCTGACTTACTATTTTCAACAGGACCACGAGGGTAGCGTCACCCACCTGACCAATGGCAGCGGCACAGTGATCGAGAAATACCAATACGACGCGTTCGGCGCGCCAGTCTTTTACAACGGCAGTGGCGGAATCATCTCCGGCACTGCCTACACCAACCCGTTCCTGTTCACCGGCCGTCGCTATCAGGCCACCTTCGGCATTTACGAGTACCGGGCGAGAGCCTATCACCCCCGCCTGGGCCGCTTCACCAGCGAAGACCCCACGCTGTTCGACGCCGGCGATTACAACCTCTTCCGCTACTGCCACAATGACCCACTTGATCTGACCGATCCGATGGGAACACTCGAACAGTACCATGCCGAACTCGCTCATTCGCCGGATCGGCTCTGGGAGATGACCAAATGGTTCGACAGCTCAAATCTGAAACAAGGAAATTTCCCAGGGTTTGGAGGCGTTACGACGGGAGTGACCGTGACGGGACAAAACGTCGGAGGACAAGTTGACTATAGTCGTGCCAAACGCGGCAACCCAAACGACCGTGATGCGCCCGCGATGGTTGAAATCTTAGCGAACAAGACGCAGGACTTCGGAGATCACAAAGTTTATTATCTCCAGACAGAGACGAAAAACCGCGGTGCCTGACCGGAACGGTATACTCGAGGGAAAGCGTTCAGCTAGATACAACAAAGACAAACGCAAACTTTGAACCTCAACTCAGCACTACTAACCAAGCTTTTGTCGGTGGGAGAAACGGCCGAATCAGGGACCAAGTTGGCTTGGATCCCAAAGTTAAACTGGGTCCCGGCGCCACCGGTGATGTCTACACGAAACAAACCTACGAGCTAGGTTATGGGGGGTTTATCTACAAGCCCAGTACGACCCTCCAGCAACACACGCAGATACTAAATGGGCAGGTTGTGGCTGTAGACCTCACAGTCGTACATCCCTGAGACCGGAGGAAATGAAGCCGAAGCTTTTGTTCATGACGTTGATAGCGATGAGCGCGCTTACCTGTATTGTCTCGTCGGAACCGCCCGCCGTTCGAGAGGATTCGCGCCTAGCCAGCAAACGTAACATAGATGCGGTAATAGAAGCTCTTCGACCTATCTTTTATTCTTCAGATAAGGCTTTTCGCCTTTACTACCGGGCCGAGTGTCATCCGACCAAGGATATCGGCGTCGACGAGCCTATTCCGTTCCCATTTACGAAAGTACAACCGCCATCGAACAGCACAACCGGTTTGGCTGCAGTGCGCGAGGTCTTCAAGAACGACAAAAATGTTACCGTGACGGAAGGAACAGACGGAATAATTAGAATAACGATCGGCAAAGTACCGACCGCGATCCTGCAAACAAAACTACCTTTACTTAACCTAGACGCGACGGCGCAATACAACCCTCAAGATGCTTTCAGCGCAATTGTGAACACAAATGAAATGGAGGCCGCCATGCGTTTATTCCGATTCAGCTCAATCGGGAGTCTGTCGAGTACACGGGCGGAACCGGGTGAGGGATTTCCTCACCTTCCTTCGTCAATGAGCAACGTTAGCGTAGAGCAAGCCCTCGACGAAATTGCGAAAACCTGGGCGGGAGAGGGTATCGTTATTTACGGAGTATGCGCGGAACTGACGGAGCCCGGCGGCAGACAGCGGTTCGCCCTCGATTACGCAGGCGACGTAGTGCCGAAGTAATAAAGTCACGGGTGGCGTGAGTCCTCGCTTTTGGCACAAATTGATGGGTTCAGATCAACCTTGGCGACGCGCATTCGCTGCGCCTTGCTACCGCGGTGTGCCGGTCGGCGTTGCGGTGGGCGCGCTCGGAGTCGTGCTTCTCTGGGCCGGGGCGGCGCGCTCCTGTGCTCGTCTGATCTCGCGCTCGAGCGTTGGCATCAGCTCGGTCATGTAGCTGGGGAATTTCTGCATGGCCGATTTGCCAACAGGGGAGCCGTAAAAGTCGGCCAGCGCCTTGAGCTCATCGGTCGTGAAATATTTTACGAGTGCGACCATCATCGCTTTGGTGACGGCGGCCACGTTAAGCTGTGAGGTCAGCGTCTGCTTAAACTTCCCGCGCTCCGTTGGCGGCATATTCTCCGCCATCTTCTCCGCCATATCGGCAAACATTTGTTTTGGCGGAGCGGCTTGCAGGTAACGCTCCGCTTCGTGCCAGCGTGTGTCGGTTGTATCCTCAGCCGCGGGGAGCGCGAGCGGCAACAGACAGATGTTGGTGAGCAATACGAATGTAAACAGTCGTCTTTTCATCTTGGTAGCTCGCAATCTGGCGCTTCTTGAGTAATGACGCGACCTTTTTGCGATAAATTTCGATTTCAACCTAGAATTTTGGATGCGCGTTTTCGTGATCACGGGGGCGGGGATTTCGGCCGAGAGCGGGATACCGACCTTTCGCGGCAAGGACGGTTACTGGCGGAAGATGGACCCGGCCAGGCTGGCGACCCCCGAAGCGTTCGCGGAAAACCCGGAGCTAGTCTGGGAATGGTATCGCGAGCGGCGGCAGCGCATCCGCGCTGCGAAACCGAATGCGGCGCACGAAGCCGTCGTGCAATTGTCGAGCTGGGCGAGCGATTTCCTCCTTGTTACTCAAAACGTCGGCGACCTCCACGCGCGCGCCGGGTTACCGCAGGAAAAAATGGTGCAGATTCACGGCGATATATTCGAGACGCGCTGTTCGCGCTGCGAGTTCAGC
>JBHEMD010000186.1:0-5954 GCA_046262735.1 Chthoniobacterales bacterium
ACACAAATCCGCGCCTGTTTTTCGGCGAGATGCAGGAGCGGCACATACGGCTCGCCTGTTTTCGCGTCGTAAAGAACGGCGTGCCGGGTGCTGAACGTGCCGCGCGAACTGTCCTGGCCGGACAAGCGCACCGGAGTTCCTTCCAACAGCAGCGAGCCAAACGCGAGCGCCTCGGCGTAATGCCATTCGTATGGCCCGCCGGCCTCGAACACCTTGCGCTGATGCTCAAGCACGATGCGTTGAATCTTCGGCTGGAGATTGAATCCCTCCGGCACGCGCGTCAGTCCATCGACAATAGTCTTGAGCGTCTCCTCGCTGATCGCGGTCGGCTCGGATTCGCCGGTGTATTGGGGTTGAAACACCGCGGTCGATTCCCTGAACTTGGCCTGCTTGCCCGCCTTTTCCTTTTCCAGCGCTTTAACATTGTCGAGCGCCATCTCGAGTCGAAGATCGAACTCGGGTTCGAGCGAGGCAGCGTCCTCATCGCTGTGGGTGCCGGCTTCAAGAAGCTCGCGTTTGTACAACTGGCCGACCGATGGGTGCTTGTCGATCTTCGCGTAGAGATCAGGCTGGGTGAAGGCCGGCTCGTCGCCTTCGTTATGGCCGTAGCGACGATAACAATACATGTCGATCACCACGTCGCGCCCAAATTCCTGACGAAAATCAAGCGCGAGCTGGCTGACAAACATGATCGCGAGCGGGTCGTCGCCGTTCACATGAAAAATCGGCACCTCGATCATCTTCGCCACGTCGGTCGCATACATGGATGAGCGCGCGTCCTTCGGCAGCGTGGTGAATCCGATTTGATTGTTCACCACCACGTGAACGGTGCCGCCCGTTCCATAACCATCGAGCTGCGACATGTTCAATGTCTCGGCGACAATCCCCTGCCCCGCGAAGGCGGCGTCGCCATGAAGCAGGAGCGGCAAGACTTTTTTGCGTCGCTCGGTGTCGCCGCGAATGCGCTGCCGGGCGCGGGCGGTGCCTTCGACTACCGGATCGACCGCTTCGAGATGGCTCGGGTTCGCCGCCAGACGAATCTCGATCTGCGCGCCCGACGCGAGTTTTCGGACGGTGCGATAACCGAGATGATATTTCACGTCGCCATCGCCGGCCACCAGCTCGGGAATGTAGTTCTCGCTGAATTCAGTAAAGATGATGCGCAGGGATTTCTTCAGAAAATTCGCCAGCACATTGAGCCGGCCGCGATGCGTCATGCCCATGCAAATTTCTTCAACCCCGGCACCGGGGCATTTGTGCAGGATCGTGTCGAGGATCACCATCAACGACTCGGCGCCCTGGAGGGAGAAGCGTTTTTGCCCGACGTAGCGCGAGTGCAGGAAAACTTCGAATGACTCGGCTTCCATGAGCGCGCGGAGCAACGCGACCTGGATGTGGCGCGCCGTGGATTGTTTGTTCGGTCGCGACTCGAGCCGGTGCCGCACCCAGTTGCGGATGCGGGTGTTTTGGATGTGCATGAACTCGGCGCCGATCGACCCGGCGTAGATTTTTTCCAACCGCGCGATCATCTCGCGCAACGTCATCGGCTCGTTGTCGAGAAAGAACTTCGACGAAACCCGCAGATCGAGATCCTTGTCGCTGAAACCCAGCTCACGCAATGAGAGCATCGGGTTTTGCGGACGCGCTTCGGCGAGCGGATTTATACGCGCGATCGTGTGACCGAGCGTGCGATAGGCGTAGATCAGGCCATCGACGCGAGTTTGCAGCGGCCCTTCCCCTGTTGCGGCGGCAGCTCCATTCTTTTCTGGCAGATTGCCGAGCTCGAATCCTTCGAAAAAGGCCGACCAATCCGGCTCGACCGATTCCGGATCCTTCTGCCAACGGAGATAGTTTTCGTCGATCAGCTCGAGATTCGCCCGAGCAGCGATTGAAGTACGCATTGCAATTTAATCTGCGCCCATCGCGACGCGCAGCAAGTTGACAGTCACGGATGCCGCCTCGTTACTTGCTGCGCCCATGACTGCGGCGCAAATCTACGAATCGGTAACCAACGGCGGCACGACTGATTTCGCTGATGTCGTGGCGATTTTGCACCGCCATCGGCCCGGGTGCCTGATCGGAGGATTGGCCGTCAACTGTTATGTCGAGCCGGTTTATACCCTCGATGTCGATCTTGTCGTCATCACAGCGAATCTTTCGCCGATCGAAAGGGAACTGGGAGATGCGGGCTTTAAGGTCGAACGATTTGCTCATTTGATGAACGCCGGGCGGACAGGCAGCAAGCTCAATGTCCAATTCACAACCGACGGGCGTTACCAGGAGTTTTTGGAAGAAGCGACTGCGCGCGAGGTGCTCGGCATCAATGTGCCAGTTGCCAGTTTGGAAAACATCGTGCGAGGAAAAATTTGGGCGTGGCAGGACGCGCAGCCGCGACTGAGCAAGCGCAAAAAGGATGAACTCGATCTCATTCGCATTGGCGAAGCGCACCCGGCGTTGGGTCAGCTCATTCCGGAGGAGATTGCGGCGCACCTCGGTTGATCAACATGCAAATTCGACTGCTAACAGGGCTGCTTATCGCGCTGCTTCTCTTCACAAGATCGACAGCTTGTTTCGCGCAGGCCGATCCGGCGTCGGAGCCGGCGGTGCTGGCGGTCGCAAAGGTGTTGCCCGCGGTCGTGAATATTAATACCGAGCGTATCGTGCGCCGCACGGTGCGCGATCCGTTCGAGGATTTGTACGCCCAATTCTTCGGTAATTACCGGGTGCGTCCGCGCGAGATTCGGCAGACCGTGCAGAGCCTCGGCTCGGGATTCATTGTCGATGCCGAGGGTCACATCGTGACGAACCAGCATGTGGTCGAGCGGGCGGCGGATTTAAAAATCAAAGTGACGACCAACGACGACAAGACCTTCAGCGCGCATTATATTACCGGCGACGACAAGACGGACCTGGCGTTCATCAAGATCGACGCCAACGGGCCGTTTCCTTTCGTCAGTCTGGACAATCTTTCCCCCAACCTGCTCGGAGAAACAGTCCTCGTGGTGGGCAATGCCGTGGGCTACGGCAGCTCGATCAGCCGCGGCGTGCTCAGCGCGACCAAGCGCGACATCTCGATCGACAATATCGATTACAAAAATCTTGTGCAGACAGACGCGGCGATTAACCCCGGCAACAGCGGCGGACCGGTCATCGACATTTCAGGACGGCTGGTCGGAGTCAGCTCGGCGAAAATGGCCTTTACCCCGCAGGGTGTGCCAACGCAGGGGCTCGGTTTCGCCGTTCCGGCCGACGTCGTTCGCGACAGTGTGAACAAGTTCAAAGCTTACGCTGAGAAACACCCAGGCGAGAAAACTACGGCGACGACCGAGCCAACATCGACATCCAACGCGGAGCGCGCGCTCGGGTTGCAGTTGCAAGCGTTAACCGACGACCTCACCCAGGCACTGGGTTATGCGCGCGGCCGCGGCGTGCTCATTACTGCGGTGGAGCCGGACAGCCCGGCGGACGCCGTCGGAATCGAGCGTGGACTGGTTCTTTACCGTATTGCCAACCGCGATGTGAATTCAATCCAACAGGTCGAGCGCCTGCTCAAGGCGGTGCGCAGCGGCACGAATGTCGATCTCACCGTCGGCGTTGTCCCGGCCGATGGTTCGGGTCAACGGGTCGAAACCGTGACCATGACGGCGCGTTGACAATCCAAAAAAATTAGGCAACGCGATAAGCGCCCAATTGTCTCATGAATGACTCGGCTATGATCAAAGTTGAAAATCTGACGAAGCGTTATGCTGGCCAGACTGCCATTCGTGACCTGAGTTTTGAGGTTGGCCAGGGCGAGATCATGGGTTTTCTCGGGCCAAATGGCGCCGGCAAAACGACGACAATGCGGATCCTTGCCGGATTCATGCCGGCCACATCGGGACGCGCATCAATCGCGGGGTTCGATGTGTTCGAGCAATCGTTGCAAGCGCGATCGCGTCTGGGTTACATGCCAGAGAACGTCCCACTCTACAGCGATATGCGCGTGACCGAGTATCTCGATTATCGCGCCGCGCTCAAAGGCGTGCCGCACCGGCGCGTCGCCGAGCGCGTCGGCGACGTAAAGGAACTTTGCGGACTCAAGGATGTGGAGAAAAAATTGATCGGCGCGCTTTCCAAAGGCTATCGCCAACGGGTCGGTCTGGCCGACGCCCTCCTGCACGAGCCGGACCTGCTCATCCTCGACGAACCGACGATTGGGCTCGACCCGAACCAAATCCGGCAGGTCCGCGAGCTGATCAGGAACCTCGGCAAACAGCACACCATTTTGCTTTCGACGCATATCTTGCCCGAGGTGGAGATGACCTGCAGTCGCGTCATCATCATTCACAAAGGCCGAATTGAAGCGTGCGACACGCCGGAAAATTTGCTTGGCCAGATTCGCCAGGCTGGGGGCGTGGTGGTGGAAGCAAAAACTGGCGGCGATAACGGCACGGAAGAACTGAAGAAAATCTCCGGCGTGCGCGACGTCATTATGGATGTGGAGGGCGATTGGAAGATTTTTTCATTGCGTGTCGAATCCGGACTGGACGTGCGCGAAGAAATTTTTCGGCTGGCGGCCGCTCGGCGGTGGACACTGCGAGAGCTCTCGCAGCGACGCGCGACCCTCGAGGACGTGTTCGTGGAGATCACCCATTCGGATCAGGTGTAGCGATATCACTCCAATCTCATGCGTAAGTTTTCCGCCCTGCTCTCGCGCGAAGTGCGCAGTTACTTTTACTCGCCGATCGCCTACATGGTGCTCGTGTTTTTCCTGGTGGTGAGCGGGGTGGATTTTTATTTCCAGATCTCGTTCATGAACCAACGCTCGGTCGGTTATTCCGTGCAGGAGGCATTTTTCAATTCGGTCTTCTTCTGGTTCGCGTTCGTGCTCATTTTCCCACTCATCACCATGCGGCTGTTTGCCGAGGAATTTAAGCTCGGCACGATCGAGCCGCTCATGACCGCGCCAGTGCGGGATTTGCAGGTGGTGCTGGCAAAGTTTTTCGGCGCGCTCGTTTTCTATTTGATCCTGTGGATCCCAACCGTGCTCTACTTTTGGATTTTCCAGCAGATCACGAAGCAGCCGGCGGCAACTTCCTGGGGCGCGTATTGGGGTTCTTACCTGATGCTTTTACTGCTCGGGATGTTTTATGTCTCGATCGGCTGTTTCGCTTCGGTACTGACAAAAAATCAGATCATCGCCGCGATCATCTCCTTTTGCGCGATCACGCTGCTCTTCTTTCTCGGCCTCGTGCAATTTATTTTGCTGAACGTCAGCTCGGCGACGCGCGATCTGCTCGGCTATTTTTCCGCCCTCGAGCACATGGGCACGTTCTCGCGCGGGGTGATCGATAGCCGGCCAATCGTTCTTTACGTGAGCATGACCATCGTGATGCTCACCCTCACTCATCAAGCTTTCCAATCGCGCAAATGGAGACTGTGACCACGACCGAGAAAGCGCCGGCCGAGGCGCCGAAGAAAATTCACAGGCTCCAGATCGGGCTCAGTGTCGTTGTCCAGATCGTGCTCGTGCTCTTTCTCGCCGCGATGGTCAATGCGCTCGCCTTTCGCCATTACAAGCGCTGGGATTTTTCCCGCGACCAGAAGTACGCGCTCTCCGATAAGACGAAGCGCTTTCTCGACAGCATGAGCGGCAAGATGCGCATCACCATTTTCTTCGCGCCGACAACGCCGATCACTCAGGACGTGCAAAATCTGCTGACCGAGTATCAATACGCGGCCAAGGGCAAGATCGACATCGAGACGATCGACCCGGAGCGCAACCTTTCGCGCGCAAAAGAGCTGTTCGATAAATACAAGGTCGTGACCGACGAAAGCCTGCTCGTGCTCGATTACGCCGGCCGCAACAAAACCGTCAAAGCCTCGGAAATGGCGGACATCGATTCGAGCGGGATGGCGTTTGGCGAAGGACCGCGCGTGGCTGCTTTCAAGGGGGAGCAAGCCATCACTGCGGC
>JBHEMD010000187.1:0-17130 GCA_046262735.1 Chthoniobacterales bacterium
TCCAGTCGATGTAACGCGCGATGCCCTCCGCGAGCTCGACCTGAGGTTTGTATCCGATCGAAGCGATTTTGTTTGTGTCGCTGGTGAGGTGGCGCATTTCCCCGGGGCGAAACTCGCCGCGCGTGACTGGTTTGATGTCGATCTTGAGGGCGGCGCATATTGTTTCGGCGATCTCGCGGATCGGTGTGCCGCGGCCGCTGCCGACGTTTATAGCCAGGCCATCGAGCTTGTCGGTTCCGGCGGCGAGCAAGTTGGCGCGCGCGATGTCGTCGACAAACGAAAAGTCGCGCGTCTTCTCGCCGTCTTCGTAAAGGACCGGCGGCCGATTGTTGAGAAGACGCGTGCAGAAAATCGCGATGACGCCGGTGTAGGGATTAAACATCGATTGACGCGGCCCGTACGTGCACGAGTAGCGGAGCGCGACCGTCGGGATGCCGGTCTGTTTTCCCCAGAGCAGGACGAGCTTCTCTTGATCGACTTTGGTCAGGCCATAGACGGTCTCGCCCCCCACTGGCGCGTGCTCAGGCGTCGGCACGCTTTTCGTTACCGCGCCGCAGATGGAGCAATGCACCTGCCAATCGCCCTTGCGCAGCTGTTCCACACGCCGCACCGCCGGGAAAACGACGCCGTGTGCGGGGCATTTGCCGGCGCCTTCGCTGTAAACAGCCTGCGAGCTCGCCGCGACAATTTTTTGGATCGGCAAATTTTTCTCGCGAATGACCTCGAGCATTTGCGCGGTGCCTAACGAATTAACGTGAACGTATTTCGCGATCTCGGGCATGTAGCCGCCGTAAGCCGCCTGATGAAAGACGACATCGATATCATCGAGCATGGCGGCGAGCGTGTCGCGATCGCGGATGTCGCCGTGAACGAACTCGGCGCGCTCATTAATCCAGACAGGTTTGCCGCGGCGGTGTGTCTGCGGCTCGAGATTATCGAGAACACGAACCTGCCAGCCTTCGCGCACGAGCAAATCCGCGATGTGTGAACCGATCAACCCGGCGCCGCCGGTAACAAGCGCGCGTTTTCTCATGCTTTTCCTGTAGCGGCGGTCTGTGACCGTCGCAAACTTCTGCGGGAGCCGCAACAAGTGCGACGCCCGTAGCGGGCCGCTACAGTTCGCGTTGCCCGACTAATCTGGAAAGGAACTCGCGCGTGTGAGGTGCGACGTTCATTGCCGATCTTGTATCGCTGGCGAGAAGCTCGTCACAAGCCCGGCGTAATGTCACGGGGTCATCGATATCGTAGCCGGTCTGTAACATTTCGACTGGAAGGTTCAGTTCCTTTGCGCGGGCGATTGTCTGTTCCGTTACCCGCTCCGTGCTCCAGTCGATGTCCTCAAACAGGCGCCGGTGAAGCTTATTTAATCCGATGAGATAGTAGCCGCCGTCCTCGGACGGTCCGGGCACGACGACGTCCTGTTTGCTCTGCAACAATGTCGCTGCCCGCGAGTAGCATTCCGGTGGCACGGTCGGGCTGTCAGAATCGATCAGGCAAACTGAGGCGAAGCCGATTTGGAACAAATCTTCGCCCGCGCCAATTAAGCGTTCGCCAAAAGATCCGGTTCGGTGCGGCAGGAGGTAAAATTCTCGTAACAGAAGATCGGCGTAATCCGCCTCGGCACCTTTCGGGGTGTAGACCGCAACGCCGGTGGCGCTATCGCCGCAAGCCTGCGCGATTGCGGCAGCCGTATCACGCAAGAAACAACGGTTGAGTTCGGCCGCTTGCGTCGGCGTCAATGGTGGAACCAAGCGTGTTTTGACATGACCGGGGCGCGGCGCTTTCGTCATGATGGACAGCGCACATAGGCGACTAAAGTCGGCCTCAGGCGCAGAGGGGTCGAGAATCCGGTGAGCGAATTTCATCCGGCGGCAAGGCCGTGAGCGTCAGGCCCTCTGGCAGAGAGCGTATTGGTAGCGGCCATCCTGCCACATCTGAATGTCCGACCAATGCTGTGCTGCGAGAACCTTCGCAAAGGCTCCGGGAGGAAAAACTCTGGCCGTGCGCGGCTCGCGATAACCGTTACCCGAATGGGTGATGCTGGCGAGCAGCCACATGGCAAATAACGGAACCGAAGCCCAAATCGCATAACGCGGCTCGGCAATAAAACAACGTCCACCGGGCTTCAGCACGCGGTGCATCTCGGCAATGGCGCGGGTCTCATCAGGGAGAATTGTGAAAAGCCGTGAAGCGACCAACGCGTCGAAAGAGCCGTCTGGAAATGGGAGATTCAATACGTTAACTCGCGCAAAAGAACAATTGTGGAGTTTTTGACTGGTCGCGCGTTTTCGAGCCCAAGCGAGCTGGCTCTCCGAGCGATCCACTCCGGTAACAACGATGCCTGGAAATCGTTTCGCTAGTCGCGCCGAATAAAAGCCAGGGCCGCAACCGAGCTCGATCACTTGCGTGCCGGAATAAACTCCGCGCGGCCACAGTGCGGTGATCATCCGTTCGGTATCGTCGCGGAAAAGGTGCTCCCGACAAAACGCATAGAGCCACGCGACGTGCTCAAACAGGCTGTCCTTGGGAGCCGGTAAGCCTGGTGCTTTTGCATCTGCCGCGCTCGATTCGCTGATTGACTTGTCGCTCGGGATGGCTAGCTGCGGCGGCATTTTCGTCAGGCCCTATCTCGTCTGCTGCCGGCGGACTTTTTTACAACCTGAACTCTGCTTTTTAACCGGTCCCATATTCTTTCCTTCATCATCAGGTTGCCAATAAGCTCGCTCCCCCGGCCAATCACACAGGCCAAACCGGCCGCAGAAGTGTTGTTGATAACAGTTCCAACAACCGCGGGCAATCACCGAATGCGGAAACATGGACGCACCTTGTGCAAGGTTATTCGAAGTTGTTGGCGTCTTGCTCGCAGATGCTTTAACAAAGCCGAATGCCCAGCGAAATCATATCGCTTGTCGGCGTGCTTCTGATGGCGGCGAGGTTCTCAGATCGGGATGTGCGATTTAATGGTGCGAAAAGCGGCCAGACACAATGAGCGGGTTTTTTTCCGAGGTTTCTTGCCGAAAATCTACTCAGCTAGTTTGACCTAAAGTCGCTGGAGGGACGAAGATAACCCAATGCATGTTGCGGACATCATGCGGGGTGATGCGCCCACGTATTCGTTCGAATTTTTTCCTCCGAAAACGCCGGAGGGGGCTGAGACGCTCTACCAAACGATACGCGATCTTGAATCGTACATGCCGCACTTTGTCAGCGTGACCTACGGGGCGGGCGGTTCAACGCGCGATCTAACCCACGACCTCGTCGAGCGGATTCAACACACCACAAAACTGGATCCGATCCCGCACCTGACTTGCGTTTACCACAACGAAGCTGAGATCGTGGCGATACTGGATCGATACGCCCAGTCGGCGATCGGCAATATTCTCGCGCTCGGGGGCGATCGGCCGCGCAATATTCCCCCTGATGAAGCGCGCGGTTCGTTTCCGCACGCGATCGATCTGGTTAAATTCATTCGCCGCTTCAACGAATCTGGCGCGCATCCGGACCGCCGCGGGTTCGGCATCGGCGTCGCCGGTTTCCCGGAAGGGCATCCCGCAACGCCGAATCGATTAGTCGAAATGGATCATCTCAAAGCAAAGGTGGACGCCGGCGCCGATTACATCGTGACACAACTATTTTTCGATAACAGGGACTTTTACGATTTTCGGGAACGTTGTGCCCTTGCCGGGATTCAGGTTCCGATTATCGCGGGCATCATGCCGGTTACCTCGATGGCCGGGCTAAAACGCATGGCGGAGCTGGCGGGTGGCACACGCTTCCCAGCAAGGCTGCTGCGCGCCCTGCAGAGATGCGAAAACGATCCTGCAGGCATCAGGCGCGTGGGCGTTCACTTCGCCCTCGAACAATGCCACGATCTTTTGGATAACAATGTGGCCGGCATTCATTTCTACACGCTCAATCGCTCGGATGCCACGCGAGTGATCTTTGATAGCCTGGGCATTCAACGGCGGCAAACGACAGCGGGATCCAGCGGTTGAATCCGGCGGCGAGCTTGGCAAGCGGCTAGCCAATTGAGCGCAGGCCAGGTCTGAGCTGGCGACATTTGCGCGAAGCGCCCGGACTGCGCAGAATCTCGCTATGTCGAAGGTGCAACGGGCTTTGTGTTTTCAGCTCGTGGGACTGGCAATCGCGTTGGCGGCGGCCACGCTGCTGGCGTGGTTCTTTCCACTTGTCGATCTTATCGTCGACGCACAGCAGCAGGTGATGCGTTGGGGAGCGTGGAGCGCCGTCGGCTATCCGATTCTCTTTGCATTGTGTAACCTTCTGCTTCTTCCCGGCGGGGTACTCAGCATTGGAAGCGGTTTTTTCTTCGGACTGTGGCGAGGTTTTTTGATTGTACTCGTGGGAAACACTGTAGCGGCCGGGATTGCGTTTCTGCTCAGCCGGTTTTTGGGGCGACGATGGTTTGGGCGCCGCCTGGCTCAGAGCCGGACGCTTCAGATGTTGGAACCAGCAGTGGAGCGCGAAGGCTGGAAGATTATTGTCTTAAGCCAACTGCATCCATTTTTTCCGACGAGTTTGCTGAACTACCTTTACGGCCTGACGAAGATCCCATTCCGGACGTATATTGTTTGGACATCGGTTGGCCGTGCACCGGGGCTATTATTGTACACCTACGTCGGCACGCTTGGACAACTGGGATTAAATGTAGCGCGGGGGAAGAGTCATCCGCGAATGGTGGAGTATTGGACATGGGGCGGCGCGTTTGTCACCACGGCATTACTTTTCCTTCTGCTCACGCGACTTGCGCTTCGGACGATTCGCCACTCGCCAGCCAAGTCGCACCGCGGCCGCAACCATTTTCGCGAAACCGTTGCTCTTAAATAGCTTAATCTGAGGAAGTTATGTCGAACAAGGAAATGTTGGCAGTTGCACTTCGCGCGCGGAGCCGCGCGTATGCTCCTTATTCAGGGTTCGCTGTCGGGGTCGCTCTGCTCACGGGTACCGGCAGGGTTTTTGGCGGGTGTAACGTTGAGAACCTTTCGCTTGGCCTAACAATTTGCGCGGAGCGAGCGGCCGTTGCGGCAGCGGTCGCCGAGGGCGAGAAGGACTTCGTCAGGATCGCTATTATGGCCGATTCGGCAGAACCGGCGGTTCCGTGTGGCGCATGTCGCCAGGTCCTGGCAGAGTTTAATCCCAACATTAAAATCGTTACCTCCACTCTGCAGAATCGCATTCAGGAGTTTAGTCTCAGCGACTTGCTGCCCAGACCGAGGCAGGGGATTTTGGAGCGAGTCAGCGATGTTTAAACTACCGACGCGTTACGATGTCATTGTGGTGGGGAGTGGCCACGCCGGGATCGAAGCGGCCCTTGCGTCAGCTCGGCTCGGTTGCCGCACGTTGATGTTGACGCAAAACCTCGACACAATCGGTCAGATGTCGTGCAACCCAGCGGTGGGTGGCCTGGCTAAGGGTCACATTGTTCGCGAGATCGACGCGATGGGTGGCGCCATGGGGCTTAACACAGATGCGACCGGAATCCAGTTCCGGATGCTAAACAAATCGAAAGGACCATCGGTACGCGCGCCGCGCGTCCAATGCGACAAGAAAGCGTATCAGTTTAGGATGAAGGCTGTGCTTGAGAGGACGCAAAATTTGGATCTGAAGCAGGCGACAGTGTCGAGGATTCTCGTTGAGAATGACAGCGTGTGCGGCGTTGAAACCGATTTGGGGTTGAAAGTAATTGGCCGCAGCGTGGTCGTCACCTCAGGCACGTTCCTGCGAGGATTGCTCCACGTGGGAGAGAACAGCAAGCCAGGCGGCCGAATGGCAGACGCCAACTCGGCCCTGAGCGAAAACCTGAGCCAGCTCGGGTTTGAAGTTGGGCGATTCAAAACTGGAACGCCGTGCCGAGTCAATGCACGCTCGATTGATTTCTCTCAGTGCGAAATCCAAGTGGGAGACGAGCCGCCGCCCAGGTTTTCGTTCGGCTTTCAGACCGAGGCACCGGCAAACGACATCTTTAGCTTGAACTTTAACTCGGCGGGCGAGTTCCACGTGGAACAGATGGCCTGCTGGATCACTCACACGACCGCCCGGACGCACGAAATCATCCGATCCAACCTCTACCGCTCGCCGCTTTACGCCGGGCGTATCAAGGGCACCGGGCCAAGGTATTGTCCCTCCATTGAAGATAAAGTCGTGAAGTTTTCGGAGCGAAATGCCCACCAGCTTTTCCTCGAGCCCGAAGGCCGCCATACGGAAGAATACTACGTTAACGGGATATCGACGAGCTTACCGTATGAGGTGCAGCTCGAGTTTCTTCACTCTATACCTGCGCTAGAAAATGCCGAGATTATGCGGCCAGGTTACGCGGTCGAATATGATTATTTCCCGCCGACGCAGCTTTTGCACACGCTCGAAACAAAGCTGGTTCGGGGACTCTACTTCGCTGGGCAAGTGAATGGTACCTCGGGGTACGAAGAGGCTGCCGCCCAAGGTCTCATCGCTGGTGCAAATGCCGCGTTGCGCATCAAAAACCGGGCGGCGTTGGTTTTGGAGAGGAGCGAGGCCTACATCGGTGTGCTGATTGATGATCTGGTAACCAGAGGCACCGAAGAGCCTTACCGAATGTTCACTAGCCGGGCCGAAGACCGCTTGCGACTGCGGCAGGATAATGCAGATCAGCGCCTCACACAACGTGCGTACGCGGTCGGTTTAGTTCAGCCTGAACGCTGGCGCCATTTTCAGGAGAAAGTGGCGATTTTGGAACAGGGTCGCACAACCGCATTGCACATAAACGTCAATGGCACGCCGGTTTCGCAAATGCTGAAGCGACCTGATTTCAAGTGCAAACATTTGCCGCCTGAGATTCTTTCGTTGCTGCCATTAGAGCTTTGGGAACTGCTCGAGACAGATCTCAAATATGCAGGCTACGCCGCGCGCCAAACCGAGCAAAACCGGCTGCTCGCGACAAAGGACCGGGTTGTGATTCCGGATGGATTCGATTTTACGCAAGTTACAGGTTTGAGCTCCGAGACGCGACAAAAACTGTCGCAGATCCGGCCGATGTCCCTCGGCCAGGCGGCGCGCGTGAGCGGGGTTACACCAGCTGATGTTGCTATTCTATCTATATGGCTGAACAGAAGTCACTTACATAGCACTGCTTCGTAATATCGACAACCTGGTCCGATAGCAGAAACGCGGTGTCTATTCTCGCCACAGTCGCGCTCATCAGTTACCTGCTCGGTTCTTTCCCCGCAGGCTATCTGGCCGGCCGTATTGCAGGCGTCGATATTCGCAAGATCGGCAGCGGCAACATCGGAGCAACCAATGTTCTACGCGTCCTTGGGAAGCAGTTCGGCTATCCAGTGTTCCTGATCGATTTCGCCAAAGGCTTTGCCGCCGTGCTCCTGGCGATGTTTGTTGCAAGACGCAGCGCCGGGGAAGCGACCTACGTCGAGTTTTGCGCAGCCGTTGGAGGAGTATGCGCCGTGTTGGGGCATAGTTTCCCGGTGTGGCTGCGATTCAAAGGCGGGAAGGGCGTTGCTACTTCAATCGGCGTTCTTTTCGGGCTGTTGCCGGTGGCGGCGCTAATTGTCTGCGCGGTTTGGATCGTCACTTTCGAACTGAGCCGTTACGTTTCGCTCGCCTCGATTATTGCCGCGCTGACTTTGCCTGCCACTGTTGTTGCGCTGCGGTTCTTTGGAGAGCCGACCACGCCTGTTCTCTTTTACTTTTCACTCTTTCTGGCGGCGGTGGTCATCCTTCGCCACCGGTCGAATCTCGCTCGCCTTTTTCGCGGAACCGAACCACGTTTCCGGCGAAAGTGAACCTGCGAACAACGGCCATCCTTGGCGCGGGCGGCTGGGGCACGGCCCTGGCGGTGCTTTGGGCAAAAAAGGGCTACAATGTTTTACTTTGGGGGCACAGTCCGGCGCGCGTCGAACAGATGGGCAAGACGCGCGTGAACCGCGACTATCTCCCGGCAATAAAACTGCCCGAATCGATTCGGCTCACGAACGAACTCGCGGACTGCGCAGCTGCGGATCTTGTCGTCTTCGTGACTCCCTCAATTGCCTTCCGCACGGTTGCCTCTCGTTTTCGTGAGCTCATCGCGAACGAGCACGCGTTCCTGCTCAGTTGCACGAAGGGAATTGAACACGGCAGCGGCAAAAGGATGAGCGAAATCCTCGCCGAGCTTTTTCACGACCACCCGATCGCGGTTATGTCGGGCCCGAACTTGGCCAGCGAAATCGCGCGCGACCTGCCTACCGCCAGCGTGTTGGCGTGCAGCGAGCCAGAATATGCGCCGGGGCTCCAGGGTCATCTTGGCAGCTCGCATTTTCGAGTTTACACCGGCAACGAACTGGCTGGGATCGAGTTGGGTGGCGCTTTAAAAAATATCTTTGCGATCGCCGCGGGCGCGAGCGATGGGCTGGGCCTTGGCGACAATTCGAAAGCCGCATTAGTCACTCGTGCCCTTGCTGAGATGATCAGACTCGGCACGGCCATGGGTGGGGAATTGCCCACCTTTTACGGCTTGAGCGGCGCGGGCGACCTTATCCTGACCTGTTTCAGTAAACACAGCCGCAACCGTCGCGTCGGCGAACAACTCGGACGCGGCCAATCGATCGAACAAATCACTTCTTCCATGCAAATGGTCGCCGAAGGAATCCCAACCGCGAGGAGCGCGTACGAGTGTGCACGGAACCTCAAGATCGACACACCCATCATCGATCAGGTTTACGCGCTGCTCTATCAAAACAAATCCGCTGGCGCGGCTCTCGCCGACCTGCTCGGGCGCGAACAAAAACCCGAGCGCGGTTAAGGAGCGAATCAACCGCGGCAGAGCTGCGCTACAACCTGCGGGTAAAGCTCGTGCTCTGCGATTTGGATGCGCGCATGCAGTGTTTCAGGAGTGTCGTTAGGCAAAATCGGCACCTCGCGTTGCGCAATGATTTCGCCGTGGTCGATCTTTTGATCCACGTAATGCACGGTGCAGCCGGTGACTTTGTCGCCGGCGGCGAGGGCTTGTTTCCACGCCTCCAACCCCGGGAATTTCGGCAAAAGCGATGGATGAATGTTGATAATGCGGCGTGGGAACGCGGCCAGCATAGGCTCCTTGAGCACGCGCATGAACCCGGCGAGCACGACAAGCTCCACGCCGACGTCGCGCAACATTTGCACCAGCTCCATCTCTACCTGCGGCTCGAGCCGGGTCCGGAATTGGCCGGGCGGCAGGTAGGCATTCGGCACAAAAAACTCGCGCGCGATGTCGAGGATTGGTGCATTGAGCACGTCGGAGATCACTACCCGGGCTTCGGCAGGCAATGCGCCGGCGCCGATACTTTCCAGAATCACGCGGCAATTCGAGCCCCTACCTGAACCAAGGATTCCAAGCGCAAGCCGTTTCATCTGGGCAGATCACGCAATTTTTCGAGCAAGCGCGACGTCGAATAACCGATCACAAACGGCACGATGTCGATCTTAGCGCCAATTTTTTCCAGCGCGGCGACCTCTTTTGCATTTAGCGTCTCCGAGTTGTAATCGCCGCCCTTCACGTAAACGTCCGGTTTCACGAGCTCGATGAATCGCGTCGCGCGCACATCCGAAAAAATGGTGACGAGATCGACGCATTCGAGCGCGGCCAGAACTTCCGCCCGGGCGCGCTCGTCATTCAGCGGACGGCCGGCTCCTTTTAGCTCGCGCACCGATGCGTCACCGTTGAGGCCAACGATCAAAACGTCGCCGCGCTTCCGCGCCGCTTCCAGGTAGCGGACATGTCCGAGATGGAGCAAATCAAAACAGCCGTTGGTGGCGACGATTTTTTTACCCGCATCGCGCAGCGGCTTCGCGCGTCGTGCCAGTTGTTCCATCTCCACTACCTTTTCGATCATCGCTTCGGGACGACAAAGTTTAGCGCGCGCGGCAGGATTTGAAAGACAGCCGGCGCATTCCCAACCGGTTCGCCATCGACATTGAACCACATTCGCGGCCGCGCTCGCACCGCGATTTTTTTCGCGCGCCGAAAAACAATCGCGGCGTCATGGAGATGCTTTCCAACCAGCATTTCTCCGGCGAGCAGCGCAATTTTCGGCGCGGGATGATTTGGAATCAGGATCACGTCGAGCCAGCCGTCGCTTGGGTCGGCCTCCGGGGCGATCGGCAAGCCGCCTGCGACGAACCGCCCGTTGCCGATCACCACATTGTAAAGATCGAGCGAGAGCCGTTCTTTGTCGTCCAGAAGAATCTCTGTGCGATAAGCCTGCAACTTCGGCAACGCCGCCGCCGCGCTGCGAATATAAGCCAGCGGTCCCCAGGCTCGTTTCAATTCCGGCGTGAGTTTTTCATCCACAGCGCCGCTGAAGCCGCCGGCGGAGACGTTCACGAAATAACGGAGACGCTTGCTCCGCACGCGCACCAAATCGATTCGCTTCGTATTTGCCGAACGCAGCACGTCGATGTTCTCGTCCACTTCGGCGGGTAATCCCAGTGAGCGCGCGAAATCGTTGCCAGTCCCAAGCGGCACCAGTCCGAGACGGACCTTATCGCCCCGCCGCGCGATCCCGTTGATTACTTCGTTGAGCGTGCCGTCGCCTCCCGCCGTCACAATCCAGTCGTATCCCGCTCGAATCGCTGCGCGCGCGAATTTCTCCGCATCGCCCCGTCTTCGTGTCACTCGAATCCTGAACGGCTTCAGCCGCTGCAATTGCGCACGTGCTGAATCGGCGTCAGGAACAGATCCAGCGCCCGGGTTAAAAATCACGCAAAGCTTCACGCAAAAAATTACTGTAACGGCGGTCGGTGACCGTCGCATTATGTCGTCACATAGATTCCGCTTTCCGCCGGGCCGATTTTAGCCAAGTTGTCGATCAAGAAAATGGCCGCCGACAACCAACTGACCGGTTCGGCAACCCGCGATTTCCACATCTCCCACAACGCAATCGCGACTCTGGCCGAAACCGAGCGTGTCGACTTTGTTCCAGATGCCATCGAGTTGCCGCGCGTCTCCGGCCCGCCGATTCTCTTCGCGATTGCACGCGACCCGCGCACGATCTTTACCTGCTGGTACATCGATTGGGCATCAATTTTTGATAACGCGGCCCCGATAGATCGCCGAGTCCATCTGCGCGTCTACCGCAGTGACGGGACTGAGGAAACAACGGTGGCGGCCGAACCGATGGCGGCGCAGCATTATTTGACTGTCTCGCAGCCACGCAGCGCCTATCGCGTGGAGATTGGCTACTACCGGGCGGAAGACGCTTGGAACTGCGTTGCCACTTCCGATGAGGTATTCATGCCGCCCGAAACCGTCGCCCAGAATGTAGATGTCGATCTTGCCACGATTCCGTTCCACCTGAGCTTTCAACGCCTGGTTGATCTCTTCCACGCTTCAAGCAGCGACGCTTTAACCGAAATTATTTCGCGACTGCAAAACCGCGCCTTGACCGAGGATGCGGGCGACCTTTTGAGCACAGAGGAATGGCAGATCCTCCGCGCGATGGATTTATCGCTCGAGGACCTCAAATCCGCACGCGGCGCATTCGCCACTCGCATAAGTGAAGCCGCTTTGCGACGCCGTGCCGAAGCGCTGCTGGGTTTCGGCGCCACCAGTCCGGGCGGCGCTTTCAGCCAAAGCAGCTGGCAGTGACATTCATCTCGGCGAAGCCGAAGCCGAAGCGACTGATCCCCCGAAGCGCTGAACCCTCAGCGAGTCAGGCTGATTCCCTCCGGCATTTCTGGCGGCGGCGCGCCGATGCGGCTATGGCTCTTGCCATAACCAAAATAGAAAATGAACCCGATCAAGAGCCACACGATGAGCCGCATCCAGTTGGTCCAGCCGAGTCCGTAGATCATTGCGCCGCAGGTGATGATGCCGAGGATCGCGACCAGCGGCGCAGCCGGGACGCGAAAGCCGCGTTCGGCGTCGGGACGTTTCACGCGCATGATCCAGACGCCGGCACACACGAGACTAAACGCGAACAATGTTCCAATGCTCGTCATTTCACCGGTAACATCGGCGGGAACGAATGCAGCCAGCAGGCCGGTAAAGACAAAGAAGAGCATGTTCGATTTCCAAGGCGTGCGATAGCGCGGATGCACGTCGGAAAAAATCGCCGGGACAAGTCCATCGCGGCTCATCGAAAAGAAAACGCGCGATTGGCCTAATAACATCACGAGGATGACCGACGAGAATCCGGCCAGGATCGCGACGGTCACGGATTTGGAGAGCCATTCGTAGCCGTGCATGTATTTGCTGATCGCGAACGCTACGGAAGCTTCGCGGCCGGCCGCGCGAAAATCGCCCACCGTGGCAACGCCACTGAGGACGTAAGAGAAGAGGACGTAGAGGATCGTGCAGAAGCCTAACGAACCGAGAATGCCAATCGGCATGTCGCGCTTTGGATTCCGCGCTTCTTGCGCCGCGGTCGAGACGGCGTCGAAGCCGATGTAGGCAAAGAATACGACGCCGGCCGCGCCGAGGATTCCGAGAATGCCTCCGTAAGCATGCGTAATTCCTTGCGGTGTGGTGTAGGCCGTCGGCGGCGGAATCATCGGGCTGTGATTCGCCGGGTTGATGAATTGCCAGCCGATCCCGATAAAAAGGAGCACGATGCTCACCTTCAGAATGACGATCAGGCCGTTAACGAGCGCGGATTCCCTTGTTCCGCGAATGAGCAGCGCCGTCAGGATCAACAAAATGAAAACGGCTGGGATATTCATGATTCCGTGGACGCCAGTCGGGTCGTGTTCGAAAGGCGAATGCGTCCATTGGTACGGAACCGCCATGCCGAACCAGCTCAGGACCCGGTTGGCATATTCGCTCCACGCGATGGAAACGGTGGATGCGGCGACCGCGTACTCGAGTACCAAATCCCAGCCGATGATCCAGGCGACGAATTCCCCCATCGTCGCGTATGAATAAGTGTAGGCGCTGCCCGCGACTGGAATCATCGATGCGAACTCGGCGTAACATAGGCCGGCAAAGGTGCAGCCGATGCCCGCCACGATAAACGCAAGCACCACCGATGGACCCGCGCGGTCGGCGATCGCCGCCGCCGTGCGCACGAAAAGACCGGCACCAATGATGCCGCCGATCCCGAGCGCGATGAGGTTAACCGGGCCTAACGAACGTTTCAGGCTGTGTTCGCCCACTTCCTGCGCTTCCGCCATGAGCCGGTCGAGCGATTTTTTTGCAAATAGATTTGCCATGGTTGGATCTCCTTGCTCCTCCGCGTTCTAATCTGACACCGTGCCAGTGTTCGATTTCCGCCAGAGAAAATAAATCGGCACGCCGGTAAGCACGATGATGAGACCGGGCCATGTGGTCGCCGTTTGGTAGATGAAAAGCACCGCCAGGATTACGCTCGCGCCGACGACGTAGAGCGCGGGCACGATTGGGTAACCAAACGCTTTGTACGGCCGTTCCGCTTCGGGTCGTTTCCACCGCAGCAAAAAAAGGCCGAGAATCGTCAGGATATAAAAGATCAGCGCCGCCGAGATGACGTAATCGAGCAGGTTGCCGTAGAGATTTCCGTAACCGGTCACGTTTCCCGCTGCGTCAGTCTTGACCGTGCGCGGTAGAACGAGTACGCCCGCCCAAATTCCCTGGATAATCAAGCCCCACGCCGGCACATGGTTCTTGTTCAACTCGCCGACGCGACGGAAAAACAAACCGTCGCGCGCCATTGCGTAATACGCGCGCGCCCCGGCCAGGATCAGCCCGTTATTGCAGCCGAAGGTCGAAACCATAATCGCCACGGCCATGATCGTCGCACCGGCGCCGGGAAAAATCACGTTGGCCGTTTCGGACGCAACGCGATCGCTCGGCGCATTCTGGATTGCAGCAAACGGGAGCGCGGCGAGATACGCGACGTTGGCCAGCAAATAAAGTCCGATGACCAGAAATGTTCCGAACGCGAGCGAGAGCGGAATGTTCCGGCGCGGCTCCTTCACTTCGCCGGCGGTAAAGGTGATATTGTTCCAGGCGTCCGCGGAAAAAAGGGAATTGGTCTGCGCCACGCAGATGCCGACAAAAAGACCGAAAGCTGTCGCTGCGGTCAGACCCGTGCCCACCTCCTGCAAACCGCCGCGCAGAGTCCAGAAGTCGCGGAAGTTCTCCGCGCCTGCGCCCGACTTCACGCCGACGACGATGCCGAGCACGATCAGCGCGATGAGCGCGCCTGTCTTCGCGGTCGTGAAAATATTCTGCACGAGCTTGCCCAAATCGAGCCCGCGCGTGTTCATGTAAGTCAGCAGCGCGATCATGGCCAGGCCGAGAAACTGCGCCGTTGAAAGTGAACACGCATAGCCGCCAAAACGAATCGGCGGGATCAAATAATTCGACTCCGATATCCAGGGAATGAGCACACCGGTGTAACGCGCGAAGCCAACCGCGACCGCGGCAATCGTTCCGGTTTGAATCACGAGAAACAGCGTCCACCCGTAGAGAAAACCCCACAGCGGCGAGAACGCCTCGCGCAGATAAACATATTGCCCGCCGGCTTTCGGCATCATTGCCGCCAATTCGCCATAAGAGAGCGCGGCCATGAGGGTCAGCAGCCCGGTGACGATCCACACGATCAGAAGCCAACCGGGCGCTCCAACCTGCCGCGCGATGATTGAGGAGACGATAAAGATTCCCGAGCCGATCATCGATCCGGCCACGAGCATGGTCGAATCAAGCAAGCCAAGACCACGAACGAATTTTTGCTCGGCTACGACTGTTTCGGCGGCGGGTGTGTCGTTCATTGGTCCCGGGTCAGGTCAGGCGATTCGGGTTGGCGCAGAGTTGTAATCATCCGCGCCGAATCAGGCAACGCAAAAACTGCGCCGGGGTTGCGTTTTTTCCGCTCCTCGAGTGGCTGGCAAAAGGAAGTTCTTTTATGAAAAACGAAGCGTGCTATTCTTGCCGCCACTTTTATGAGCGCGCGCGCTTATTGTGGCCAGATTCTCGTGTCCGTTTTTGCCGTGATCGGCTTCGGCGCGGCAGATAGTTCCGCGGCGCCCCAATCGAGGACGAGGACACAATCCCCGGCCCAATACGTCGCGCTGCCTTTGCTGCGCTCTTATCAAAATCATCTCCTTGTCCGCGCTGAGATAAACGGCAAACCCGCCATGCTCGGCGTCGATACCGGCGCGCCGGTCAGCGCGATCGCGCTCAATAAGCGTCAGTACTTCCGACTCAGCGGTATTTCGAGCAACTCCAAATTGCCGGCCCGTCTGCAAATCAACGGCGCCTACAATAATGTGGCCATCGCCCGGCAATTTCGCCTGGGCGCTCTGAACCTCGTGGATGAGCCCGTGGTGACTGTCGATCTTAGCGGCTCGAGCCGTGCCGCGCGCGTGCGACACGAGGAGGAAATCGATGGCATTCTCGGCGCGGACATTCTTTTTCCCACCCAGGCAGTGCTCGATTGCCAAAGACAGCTGCTCTTTTTGAAAATTGATCCCGACGCGCGCGGCACGGCGCCCGGCGTTCAATACGGCGGCTTGAAGAAGATGCCCTTGCGCGTGAGCGAGGGTTACAATCTTTATGTTGACGGGGCGATTAACGGCGCGCCGGCCCGACTCATGGTTGATACAGGCGCATTTGCGACGTTGCTGCACCGCGGATTTGTCCGGCAAATGCGGATCCCGCTACACGAGACACCGTTTGCCTCCTCGGCGGTAAATCTGAAACAGCGCGGCGTAGAGGTGGCGCGGATTCGGCGGCTCTCGGTGGGGACTGTCGATATTGTCGGCAAAGATGTTGGGGTCGTCGATCTCGACGGACTGATCCATCACGGGCTGTTGCATTCATCGCCGCCGGTGGTGGGCCTGCTTGGCGCCGAGATTCTGCGGTCCCATCACGCGATCATCGATTTCGGAACGCGTACCTTGTATATGCGTTCGCGCGGCGATCAGCCCCGCACTCGCACCGGGCGGGACTCGCGCGACGTAGGCGCGATCGAGCGCAATTTGTTCGCGGAATAGCTCCCGACCGGCTCCGGCACAATTATTCCACGTCGATCTCGCGCACGGCTTTGTCGCGCCGAATGATCTCGACTTGATTGCGGATCTTATCACCCAACCCGACGGCGCCTGGAACGGCGTGGACTAGCACGAACGGCGACGAAGCGTCCGAAGTATTGAGTTGCACGTTTTCGATTCCGACAACCCGATACAGAAACGGCTGCCGTGTTTCGAGATCTTTGACCCGATACAATTCGAGCGTGTCGGTCACCTTGCTCAAGATCCCCCGACTGATTTTGATGCGCTCAGTCGTGAGCTCGTACACCTTGGTCTTCGTTTCGAGGTAACGCACAAACGCGATGAAGAGCGGCACAACCAGCAAGATCAACAGGTACGGGCTCAAGCTTCGCAGTTGCGGTGAAGCGGCGCGCGATGCAACGGCGTAACTCAATACGACAATGACGCAGCCAATCAGAGCAAGAGCATACCGTCCGAAATTTTTCCATTGCGACGAGGTGCCGCGCCAGACCATCTCTTCCGCCATGGCCGATTGTTAGTCCGATGCCGCAAATTACTCAAGCGTTCGTCCTTGGTGCCGGATTAGGCACGCGCCTGCGCCCGCTGACCGATGATCTGCCCAAGCCGCTCGTGCCGATTTTTCAAAAACCGCTCATCACTTTCGCGCTCGACCAGTTGATCGACAACGGCGCGGCGAACCTCTTCGTCAACACTCATCATCAACCCGATCGGTTCGGTGAGGTTTTTCCCGCGTCGACATACCGCGACCGGCGCATCCAATTTTTCCACGAGCCGGTTCTGCTCGAGACGGCGGGCGGCATTGCGAACATCGCGGATGCGCTGAGCAATGAGCCGCTCCTGGTTTATAACGGCGACATTCTCACCAACCTCCCGCTCGCTCCTTTGATCGACAATCACTTTCGAGAAAACAATATTGTCACCCTCGCGCTCCGTTCGGGCGGCGGACCGAGACATATCGCTCTCGATCGAAGCAGCGGCCGCGTTCTGGATATTCACAATCTACTCGGCACAGGCGCGCCCGAAGAATTCGTTTTCACCGGGATCTACATTGTCGATCGAAAATTTGTCGATCTTTTGGAGCGCGGTGTGAAGCGCTCAGTTATCCCGCATTTTCTGGAGTTGATCCGGCGGCGCGAAAAACTCGGCGGCCTCGTGATCGACGGGGGACATTGGTGG
>JBHEMD010000188.1:0-2786 GCA_046262735.1 Chthoniobacterales bacterium
TGTTTGGCGTTCGCATTAATGACGAGGGGCTGCATCGTATGGCGAATCACTTCACTCAAGCGCATATCTTCCAGCTCCAGTTCCACTTTCTCCGATTGCAGCTTGGAGATATCGAGTAAGCCGCGCACCATCGAGACCATCCGCCTGGCGGATTGATCCATCAGGCCGAGAAGTTCTTCGGTCGGTTCTTCCCGACGCTCCCGCAAGAGATCGATCACCATCCGGAACCCAGTCAGGGGCGAACAAAGATCGTGCGACACAACCGCAATCATTTCATCCTTGCGGCGATTCAATTCATGCAAGCGCGCGTTGATGGCCGCCCGTTCCACTTCCAGTTTGCCGACCTCCGCCACGGTCCATCGAACCAAAATGCCAATGAAAATGCTCAGAATAATGGCGTAGAGCGCGATGCCGAAAATGTCGTCGAACATAGAATTGCGAATGCCCCAGGCGCAGACCCAGCCGAGGAAAAGCGTAAACAACACCGCCAGCGGAAAGAGCCGCCGCGCCAGTACTCCGCGCGGATCATCCGTGGCAAATGGCTCGATCAACGGCGCATGCGGCACCGCGAAGACAAGGCCGCCAGCCAGAAGAATAAAGGCAATGGAAGTGTGCATCGTCATTGGGATAAGCGTGGCGAGGCCAGCCAGAGATCGATCGCCGTAGATGTAACCCGTCAGCGACACCAGGCCGACGAACCCGATCACTATGGCAATGGCCTGGCTGAACAAGTTGCGCCCGGAAAGGTCGAGCTTCACGATCGCAAGCCCGGCGAGAACGAAATTAAACGCCGTGTTCGGCGCCATCGCGTTTTGGATTCCATTTTGCGCATCCCAAAGTCGGTCGGCGAAGAGAATCTCATCGATCGGCGAACGCCATAGTCCGGTGAGCTCGAGCAATTCCGCAGCGGCAGCGACTGCAACCAAGCCCGCGACCGCTCTCGCCGTGAGTCTCGCAAACTTCGAATCCCTCAGGCCCACCATCATTCCGAATGAAATCCCGGTGAGGACAAACATTACGGCGGTCGCCGGATTCATCGCGATGAATTCGGGCGCGACGCGTTTCAATCGCTCCAACCCAAACGCCCAGCCGATCAGGACGAGCGCGCCCACGAAAATCACGGCGCCGCAGGCGACGGGCGGCAAGGCGCGTAATACGATCGGAACCTTTCTGCGGGGGACGGGTTCCTTTTCGACACCGACGGGGTTGGACGCTTTCATAGGCTCCACGGGCTCCGCAAACCCACCTTTCTACTATTAGAATCGAGAATCGGGTGCCCGGAGGTCGGGGCGTGAACTATAAGTGCCTGCGCATCTGCGTACTAAAATTGAAAGCGGCAAAGCCAATCGGCTGGGCCGGGGACAGAGCCGCCTGAAATAGGCGAGCTGTAGCGGCTACAATTATTCCACTCGCAACGCTTCCACCGGATTCAACTGGCTCGCGCGCCTTGCCGGGAATAGACAGGCGAGGAGCGCAGCGAATCCGAGCACGGCTGCCGTACTGGTGAGCAACACCGGATTGTAAGGCGACGTTTGGTAGAGTTGCGCTGATACCAGTCGTCCAAGACCAAGCGCCGCCCCAATGCCGACGATCAACCCGAAGATCACGGGCCTCATCCCCTGCCCCAGCACGAGCCGCAACACATCCATCGTTTGCGCGCCGAGCGCCATTCGCACTCCGATCTCGCTGGTTCGCTGCTCGACCGTGTAAGCGACCGCGCCGTAAATCCCGACCGTCGCCAACAACAACGCCACGCCCGCGAAAACGCCGAGCAATACCATCATCAGCTTCGCCTGCCCGAGGACCTGCGCGAGCACGTCAGTGAACGGTTGCGGCTGGATCAACGCCAGTTGCGGATCGATTCCACGCAGCGCCGTTTGGACCGAGCGCGTGATCGTCTCGGTCGGGAGCGAACTGCGCACCGTGATCGTCATGAACGGGAAATTCTCCTGCGCAAACGGACGATAAAATTCCATTTCGTTGCGCTGATTCAAATTCACCGAGCGCACATCGCCCACCACGCCCACAATTTCGACCGGCACGCTCCCACTCGTGATCAGCAAAGTCTTGCCGATCGGATTCTCATCGCCGAACACCGTTTTCGCGCCCGACTTGCTGATCAGGATGACATTGGGGTGATCGATCACATCCTGCTCGGTGAACTCGCGTCCGGCGATCAACGCAATGCCGGCGCTGCGGAACCAGCCCGGGGTGACATCGTTGGACGGGGCGCCTTTGCGCTCGGCGATCGGCGGGACGTTGCCCTCAGGCCGGGTGTAGAGAGTGGCGCCGTTACCACCCGTGAGCGGAAAGCTGGTGCCAATCATCACCTCCTGGAATCCCGGTGTCGCGCGCAGCGCGGCGTGCAGCTGATCAGCAAAACGCGCCCGGCTCGGTTGATCGGGATATTGCGCCTGCGGCATCACGGTGAAGCCGATCCACAGATTTTTCGTGTTGAAACCCGGATCCTGCTGACTCAAGCGGACGAAGCTCGTGATGAGCAAAGACGCGCCCGCCAGCAACGTGACCGAGAGCGCGACCTGCGCGCCCACGAGGACTTTGCGGAAGCGTTGCTGCCGCACGCTGCCCGCTGTCCCGCGGCCGCCCTCCTTGAGCGCATCGACAATGTCCGCGCGCGAGCTTTGCAGCGCCGGGTAAAGACCCATCGCGAATCCGGTCACCAAGGAAAGCCCGATCGTGAAAAGAAGCACCGGCATGGAGAGCGCGGTCGCGCTGCCCGATTCGATCGGCAGAAAGTTGGCGGCGAGTTTCGGCACCAGCGGCAC
>JBHEMD010000189.1:0-9473 GCA_046262735.1 Chthoniobacterales bacterium
GGACCGACCGGTTGCGCCTTGCGAATTTCCACCGGCGTTTGCTCTTCCTCCGGCTCAACCGGAATCGCTTTCAAGATCGGCGCGACGGGCAGGGGCGTTTCCACCGGCTCGGCCTTTGGCGGGTTAACCGGGATCGCGCGAACAGCGTTTTCTCGATTGTCGATCTTTTCCTCTTCGGCGGTTCGTTGGTGCTCCGGTTCGGGCGCCGGTTTGATCGTTGCCTTGACGGAATTGTAAGGATCTTTGTCAGTCAGGAGCGTGGCAGCTTTCACCGACACCGGCGCGACACTCGTTGGATCGACAGCCAACTGGGCGTGCGGCAACTCTGTATCCGAAGACGCGAATTCGCGGGCGATGCGCGCGGCCGGTTCGCCGTGCACGTTGCACGGCGCGGTCGGCATTTGTGATGGCGACGCGAGCTCCGTGTAGGTGGTGCGCTTATGAACGATGTCGCCGCTCGCGTTTTTCACATCGTCGTAACATTTGTCGGTCGCGAGCAAACCCGAGCGCGCGCAAACCTCCACTTCGCGCAGGTTGGAAGGCCGCTTGATTTCGCGCGGTGGCCGATGTTCGGAGGCGGCATTCATGATGTCCACCCACACCGGCAAGGCCAGCTCGCGCCCAAACGCGCCGCGATAAATTTTTTGCGGCTTGTCGAATCCGGCCCAGACCGCGCAGGTAAAATTGCTGTCGTAACCGGCAAAGAGCGCGTCGGTGAAATCGTAGGCGGTGCCGGTCTTACCCGCGGCGGGGAATTTTTTTAGATTAAACTCTGTCCGCGCGATTTTGCCGGTGCCGGATTCGAGCGCATCGACCAGACACGAATGCACTTCATATGCGGTCTCGGGTTTGATGACGTTCTGGCGGCTTTGGTCGCGCCGCGCGTCCCAAACGAGACCGCCATCTTTCTCTTCGATGCGTTCCAGGATGTGCGGCGCGCCCGGTCGGGCGCCGCCGTTTGGGAAAATCGTGTAAGCGAGCGCGAGCTCGGCCAGCGTGATTTCGCTGCTGCCGAGAAACGTCGCCGGATACGGCCTCAGCGCCGAACGAATCCCGGCGGCGCGGCATAATTGCAAAACCGGATCGAGCCCGACATTCATGCCGAGCCGGACGGTCGCGCCGTTCTTCGATTTCACGAGCGCCTGCCGCGCCGTCATCGTGCCCTCGTAACGGTTCTCCGCGCTTTCCGGGCCCCATTCACCGAGAATCCCGGTCGTGCCGCCGATCATGACGGCGCGATTATCGAGTGGCGAATCGTCCACGACCGAGCCGGGAAACATTCCGTTTTCAAACGCCGCCGCGTAAACGAACGGCAACATCGACGTGCCGGCCGGGCGTTTCGCCTGCAGCGCGCGGTCGTATTGATTGTGCTCGAAATCGCGTCCGCCCACCAGCACCAGAATCCCGCCGGTTTCGTTGTCGAGTCCGATCACCGCGCCCTGCAAATATTCCGGCGCAAGCTGGTTCGCCACCGCGCCGTTCGATTTCCCATTGCGAAAATTCGCCGCGTATTCGGCGTAAGTCTGATGATTGTATTCCGGCTGCTGCTCGGCGCGCTCGAGATTTTTGCGCAACGATTCCTCGGCCACTTTTTGCAAGTCCGCATCGACAGTCGTGCGAATACGAAAGCCTTCGTTCATCGCCCGGTCCCAGCCCACTGCACTGATCACCTGCTGGCGGATGTAATCGACAGCGTAACTTTGGCCCTGCGCATTTTGGCGGTTGCCAATCACCAGCTCTTCCCGCCCGGCCCGGATCCATTTGTCATTGTCGATCAAAGCCAGGTCGCGCATCCGACTGAGCACGTAGTTGCGCGCCTCGCGCGATGCCACCGGATCGTTCCATGGCGATAAACGATTTGGACTCTTAATAAGGCCGGCCAGTGTCGCGCATTCGGCAAGCGACATCTCGCGCGCGTGCTTGCCAAAATAACCGCGCGCGGCCGCTTCCGCCCCATAGAGGCCGCCCCCGAAGTAGATCCGGTTCAGATACAGCTCCATGATCTTCTGCTTCCCAAACTGCTGTTCGATCCGCTGGGCGAGAAAAATTTCGAGCAGTTTGCGGCGGAACGTTTTTTCCTTGAGCGCAAAACTGTTGCGCGCCAGTTGCTGCGTGATCGTGCTCGCGCCCTGGCGGACGCGCCCCGACACGAGGTTCTTCAAACTCGCGCGTGCGATGCCGAACAAATCGTAGCCGCGGTGACGGTAAAATTTTGCGTCCTCGACCGCGACGACAGCGTTAATCAAATCGCGCGGCAACTGGTCGTAGGGGACCGTCTCGCGGTTCTCGACATAGATCTGGCCAAAAATCTTGCCGTTGCGATCAAGGATCACGCTGGCCGATTCCATTTGTTCGAGCTTGCTCAAATCGAACGCCGCAGCCTGACCTTTGAGTTTGGCGGCCATGACCAGGTAGTAAAGGAAGGATGCGCCGAGAAAGACCGCGAGGAGACTGCCCGGAAGATAAAACTGCGGCCGCGCGTACCACGGACGCCAGGGACGATAGTCATGCGTGGGTCGCAAATACTGCGTCTCGGTTTTCAACTGGCGATGCGGAGGCAAGGTCGCGCAATCTAGGGGGCAAATGCCCAACGCTCAACGCCGAATGGAGCGCGTGGGACGCGCGCCATAGAAGGCAAGCGACGAGGGTAGGAGCGAGCGAGCGCGGGCAGCGAGTGAGTTTCAACGTCCAACATCCAATCCCGGGGAAGCGACGTTGCATTTCTGGAGATTGGACGTTGGCGCCTGCCGCGTCGTAGCCGTTGCGAAGGAGGGTTCGGCGTTGGACGTTTTCTGGTTGAGCACAGAACTCGTTCAACTAATTCGCGAGACGATCACGCAGCGCGGCCCGGTCCCGTTCGCCTGGTTCATGGAGCAGGCGCTTTATCATCCCGAGCACGGCTATTATTCGAGCGGTCGCGCGGCGATTGGCCGGCGCGGCGATTATTTCACGAACGTCAGCGTCGGCCCGATATTCGGCCAACTTCTCGCGGTCCAGTTTGCCGAGATCTGGGAACGACTCGGCAGGATCGAGAACTTCGTCATCGTCGAAGAAGGCGCGCACCACGGCGATTTCGCGCGCGACGTTCTCGAATTTGCGCGCGATCGTTTGCCGGAATTTTTCGACTCGCTGCGCTATCGCATCGTCGAGCCATTTTCCACGTTGCAAGATCGGCAAGTGCAAACACTGGAGGGACATGCTCCGTCACGTCCCAAAAATAGAGGGACGACGTCCCCCCAAGATGTTTGCGACAAAGTGCAGTGGCAAAAGACTCTCACGCCGTTCGTTGGCGTCCATTTCTCGAACGAACTGCTCGATGCGCTGCCGGTAAATCTCCGCGGTAAACGCGTCGGACTTGCTGGCGTCGAATTCGTTCTTGTCGATTTTCCCGATGATCCCGAAACAAAACCCAATCAGGCCGCGCTCGATTGGCTCAGCACCGTGGCGGCAAACTTGCAGCGCGGTTTTGTCGTGATCATCGACTACGGCCATCCCCGCAGCCAGTTCCACGAATCGTTGCAGACGCGCGCGCAACATCGCCATCTCGATTCGCCGTTCGAACAAATCGGGCATGCCGACATCACCATGCATATCAACTGGACGGACATAGCCGAGCGCGCGGAAGCGAATGGATTAAGCATCGCAGGGTTCACCGATCAACATCATTTCATCAGCGGCATCCTGTCTGAATTTCCCAACCTGGCCGACGACGCGACTTCGACCCGTGGATTGCAAACCCTATTGCATCCGGAAATGCTGGGTCGAGCCTTTCAGGTGCTCGCGCTTAGTAAAGACATCGATGTTGCGCGACCTCTGGCGGGATTCAAGTTTGCGCGGGACAGCCGCACTGCTCTCGGCGTTTAACTCCTGATTGTTGGCAAGGCACGTTCGGTGCTCTCAGATCCGAGGGGGCACCCTTGTCGACTCAAAACACATCCCACATCGCTGAAGCCTTTTGTGCCAGCGGGGGGCCCGTTGAAACCCTCGACCGCGAATGTTTCCGCACAAATCAGCTTTTGCACGGAATCAATTCGGCCGTCTACGAGCAGCTCGCACGGAAGATCGACATCATCCATTACCCGCCGAATGAGATCATCTTCGAAGAAAACGAGCCGGGCGATTGCCTTTACCTGATTGGGGAGGGATCGGTGAAGATTTCAAAAAAGGGGAGGGCCGGCCAGCAGGAGACGCTGGCCTACCTGATGGCGCAGGACTTCTTCGGTGAGATGGCCGTGGTCGATCGCGGCAAACGCTCCGCGCAGGCAGCAGCCGTTGATAAGGTCGTCCTTGGCCGAATCGACCGTCCAGGCTGGGATTTGATATTGCGGCTCGCCCCGCACGAAGTGCTGAGCAACTTCACAAAATCCGTTACCAAACGTTTGCGGCATAACAATCGACATTTCATCGAAGAAGTGATGCGGAACGAGCGACTCTCCCTCATTGGGACGACGATCAGTTCGATCGCGCACGACATGAACAATCCCATCTCGTGCATCCTTGGCGCCTGCGATGTCATCCGCGGGACAAACCAGGATCCGCTGACTGGCCAAATGGCAAGCCTGATTCGCGAGGCGGTGGAGCGAATGGGAACGATGACGCGTGAATTGATCGATTTCTCGCGGGGCAAGACCGAATTGAATCTGGAGTTTATCGGCGCCGGTGAACTCGTGCACAAGCTCGAGCCGGAATCGAGTTCCAAATGCGGGCACGTCGCTCGGCCAAGCCAACGCCGACGCCGACTGCGCTCGATAAAATTGGTCAAACTTTCAAGAACATCTTTGGAGGCAAGCCGCCGCCAACGCGAAAGAAGCCGTAGGGCCAGCTGACCCACCGACACGCCCATCAGCTCGCCGAATTTTCCTGGCGAAAGGATATCCACGAGCCTTACGCGCCATATTCGAATCGGCGCTAACATCGTGCTCTTAACTTGACCGCTTTAAGCGGTCAAGTTGCTGAAGGCTTCGGCGATAATCGCTTGCCAAAAATATCGTGCAAAGCAGCGCGGGCGGCGTGGTAACCGCACATGCCGTGAACGCCGCCACCGGGCGGAGTTGAGGCGGAACAGAGGTAAACACCGCGCAGTGGCGTCCGATATGGCGTCGGACTAAGAATTGGTCGCGCGAGCAGCTGCCACAAATTGGCGGCGCCGCCGTTGATGTCGCCGCCGGCGAGATTCGGGTTTGATTGTTCAAGCTCACCCGCGCCGCTGCTGTGTCGCGCGCGAATGCATTCGCGAAAGCCTGGGGCGAAGCGCTCGATCTGCGATTCGATTCGCTGCGAAATGTCGATCCTGCAATCGAACGGCACGTGCGCGTAGGCCCAGAGCGTGTTTTGTCCGCGCGGCGCGCGCGTTTCGTCGAAAAGACTTTGCTGCGCGACGAGCACGAATGGGTCTTCGGGAATTTCGCCGCGTGCGATTTGACGCTCACTTCGCGCGACTTCGTCGAGCGAGCCGCCGAGGTGGATCGTGCCAGAGCGTTTGCACGCTTCCGCTTTCCACGGCACGGGAGCGGAGAGCGCGTAATCGATTTTGAAAACGCCAGGCGCGTGCCGGAAATTTTGGAGACGGCGAAGGTAACGAGGCGGCAATCGATCACGCGCAATTCGCGCAAACTGCCAGGCCGATACATCGAGGAGAACGACGCGCGATTTCGGCAACTCATCGAGAGTCGCAACTCGCCGGTTGATGTCGATCCTGCCGCCGAGCTCGCGCAAATAATCGGCCAGCGCGTTTGCGATCGATTGCGAGCCGCCTCGCGGAATCGGCCACCCGACCGCATGACCGGCCGTTCCAAGCACGAGCGCAAACGCGGAGGAGACCGGCGCCTCGAGCGGCAGGAACGAATGCGCAGCGATTCCAGCGAACAACGCGCGCGCCGGCTCGCGCCGGAAAAGCACTTTTGCGAGCAATGCCGCGGGGCAGATCGCCGGCAGGCCGAATTTCGCGAGCGCAAATGGATGCTGCGGCCAATGCAGGATCGGTTGAAGAAATTCGTTCGCGAGCTTGCCCCAATCGCGCGCCAGCGGTTGCATCAGTGCTCGATAGACGCGGGCGTCTGAGCCTAATAAGTCAGCCGTTTGATCGACATCGCGGTGGAGACACGTGGCCGTGCCGTCATCGAGCGGATGCGCGAGCGGAATGTCGGGTTGAATCCATTGCAAGGCCAAGCGTTCGAGCGGCAGCGACTTGAAAAATGGCGAGCCGGCGGCAAGCGGATGAACCGCGGAACAAACGTCGTGCACAAAACCCGGCAGTGTCAGTTCGGCGGAGCGCGCGCCGCCGCCGATGGTTTCGTTCGCCTCCAGCACAAGCACTGAACATCCCGCACGCGCGAGCGTGATCGCGGCGGCCAGCCCGTTTGGCCCGGAGCCAACAATTACGGCGTCGTATTCATCTGCCATCGCAAACCGGAGTATGCAAAACCCAGCGCCATTGGGAAAACACGCAAATCTCCGAAACCTTGCGATCTAATGGTGTGAAGCGGTCCAGATCGCGCAATCGTCGAGCCAACTCCGATTTCTCCATCGAGAAGTACGGCGACAAAACAAATGAGAAAGAGGAATGCGACGAGCAGTTGCTCTGTGAATATGCGGCGCTGCTGGCGCTGTTTGTCACGAGCGCAGTGGTATTGACCGGCGCGGCCGTGGAAGGCGATCGATTGCCGCGGCGCTTCGGGCTGCTTGACCTCGCGCTGCTCGGAATCGCCACGCATAAATTGAGCCGCATCGTGGCCAAGGACCGGATTACCGGCGTTCTGCGCGCGCCGTTTGTGAAATACATCCGCAGCACCGGCGCGGGTGAAGTGGAGGAGGAACCGCGCGGCCGCGGCATTCAGCGCGGCATCGGCCACCTCATCTCGTGTCCTTATTGTATGGGCCCGTGGTGCGCGGCCGCGCTCGGCTTTGGTTTTGTTTTCGCGCCGCGCATCACTCGATTTTTCGCCGGAATTCTGGCGAGCGTAGCGGTATCGGACTTTCTTCACCGCGCCTACGCCGCGGCGAAGGAAAAAGCCTGAGTGCTAGTGCGAAATGCCGCGTCGCGTTGTCAGGTAAACGGCGAAACTGCCCAGCCAGTGGCCGCCTTCATAATGTTCGCCGGTGACCGCGGCCAGCCCGGCGCGGCGGTGAGCTTCGGCTGCGGCCTGTAACGCGGCGCGCCGCGGATCGTCCTTCGGCAAGATCGACATGATCCCTTCCAGCATCCAGGCGCGGCTGAGGTTCAATCCGTCGAGGTGCGCCAGTTTCGGATCGCTTGGATCGGGCGACACAACCGGCTTCAACCAATCGGCGCTACCGTTTGTCCCGCTCGGACCGTCCGTCGGGATTTGCGGCAGAAAATCCTTTAGCCATTTGGCGAACTCGTCCGGCGAAAGAACACGTCGCATTACGTCCCCTTCACCGAGACACGGCGAGAGGAAATCTTCACCTGACGGTTCGTAAGTTAGCGGGCAATTTATGTCGGCCAGAAAAAATTTTCGCGCCGCGTCACTCACAAGCTTGGTGAACGCGTCGTCGTGTTTCGTCCGCGCGTAATCAAGCATCAGTCCAAGTCCGAACGCAGTCTGGTCGTGCTCACCGATCCGCACCGGATGAGAAAGCTTCGGCAGCCAGGTGGACAAACGTTCGACCGCAGCGTCTTCAAGCGGCTTTAAATTGTTCGTCCATTCGCGCGCCTGCGGGTCGTTCCATTCGCGCAGCTCCAGGCAAAGCGTGAGCAACCAGGACAATCCATAGGGCCGCTCGAAACTGGCGCGACCTTTTTGTCGAATGTAGGCCGCTTCCTGTTTGATGTTCGCGGCCGTGAGCGATTGGGCGAGCGCGTTACGCGCGTCTTTTGCAAAGGCTGCATTAGGAAATGTGCGCAACAGCCGAACGAGCAGCCAGTGGCCGTGCACGGACGAATGCCAGTCGTAGCAGCCGCTGAATGCCGGCGTCAGTTTACGCGGCGGCGCGACATCGGCGTCGCTGGTGAGCACGTGGCTGATCTTGTTCGGATATTCCTTGTGCACGCACGCGAGCGCGAGTTTCGCGAATCGCTCCGCCGCTTTCACGTCGAATTCCGTCCCGTTCGCGGCCAACAGCGTCGGCCCAAACAGTAGCGCGGCCACAACGCATTTCATGCTCGTGCTCATGCTCAGGATCGTAATCGGAGTTGCGCGGCGCTGCGAGCGCGCGGAAAGATTAACCCCCGCCATGAAATATCGTCATTGCTTCGTCGCTTGCGCGCTGCTCAATGCTGCGCAAATCACCGCCGTGAGAGCGTCTGCTGAAACCACACCGGACAATCCATTCCTCACCGAAAGCGCGCTGCCGTATCACGTCCCGCCGTTCGATAAGATCAAGGACGAACATTTCGCGCCGGCGATGGAGGCGGGAATGCGCGCGCAGCTCAAGGAAGTCGAAACGGTTGCGATTAGTTCCGAGAAACCGACGTTCGACAACACGATCGTCGCGCTCGAACGCACGGGGCGTTTGCTCGATCGCGCCGGACGCACGTTCTCGAACCTGAACGCGTGCAACACCAATCCGGCCTTGCAGAAGATCGAGACGGAAATGGCGCCGAAGCTCGCGGCGCACCAGGACGCGATTCATTTGAACAGCAAACTTTTTGCCCGGGTAGAGGAGCTTTATTCCAATCGCGACAAAATCAGTCTCGATCCCGAGTCGGCCTATTTGCTCGAGCGTTACTACAAAGATTTCGTGCGCGCCGGCGCAAAGCTGTCGGACGCCGACAAGGAGAAACTGAAAAAGATCAACGCCGAGCTGGCCACATTGCAGACGCAGTTTGAACAAAACGTGCTCAAGGAAAAAAATGCCTCTTCGGTCGTGGTCGATGGCAAGGAGGATCTCGCCGGTTTGTCAGACAACCAAATGGCCGCCGTGCCCGCGGCGGCAAAAGCCGAGCACAAGGAGGGCAAGTTCGTCATCCAACTGCAAAACACGACCGGACAGCCGTTGCTCGGCTCATTGCAAAATCGACAATTGCGCGAGCGGATCATGCAGGCATCGCTTTCGCGCAACAGCAAAGGCGGTGAGTTCGACACCCGCAACATCGTATTGCGCACGGCGCAGCTCCGCGCCGAGAAAGCAAAGCTGCTCGGATACGAAAACTGGGCGGCGTATCAGCTGGAAGAACAAACCGCGAAAACAGTCGCGACCGTGAACAAGCTTCTCGGCGATCTCGCGCCCCCCGCGGTCGCCAACGCCAGGCACGAAGCGGCCGACATGCAGAAGATTGTCGCTCAGGAAAAGGGAGAAAAATTCCAAATCGCGTCGTGGGACTGGGATTTTTATTCGGAGAAAGTGCGCAAAGCTCATTACGCCTTCGATGAATCCGAGCTGCGCCCGTATTATGAGTTGAATCACGTCATCATCGACGGTGTGTTCTTTGCCGCGGGTAAACTCTAGCGCCTCCCCTTCAAGGAGCGGCACGACATTCCGGTTTACCTGCCGGAGGTTCGCGTGTTCGAGGT
>JBHEMD010000190.1:0-7501 GCA_046262735.1 Chthoniobacterales bacterium
ACCCAGTGGATCAAAAACTGGTAAGGCATTGCGCCTGTAGCGGCGGTCTGTGACCGTCGCATTTTTTAGGACCAATTCGATCGCCGGTCATAGACCGTCGCTACAAAAGATCGACAATCAGCCTTCGCTCGTGTGCACCACCACTTCGACGCGGCGATTTGAAGCCTGCTTTTCAATCGAGCCGTTAGGTGAGACGCGAAATTTCGTCTGGCCATAGCCGCGCGCATCGATCTGCGCCGGACTGATCCCCATCACTTCAACAAGGTAACGTTTCACGCCATCAGCGCGTCGCTGGCTTAGATCGAGGTTGTATTCCGGCGTGCCAAACGAATCGGTGTAACCCTCCACACTGAAAGTCGCTTTCGGATTGCGCTTGATCAGCGTCCCGAGCTTCTGCAGTTGCTCGATCGCGCTCGATTGTAAAGCCGCGCTGTCGTACTGAAACAGCTGATCGTCCGGTAATCGCAGCTTGGTGCCCGAACCGAGCGGCCCTTTCTGCGCGAGCAATTGGTCCAAATCACTGAAGCCGGCGCGGCCCCGCTCCGGACCGGCGCTGTCGCCCGGCAATTTGCTCGTAAAGGTGCTTGGTCGCTTGATGCTCGTGCTCGTCGCCAGCTCGGTGCCGCTCAACGCCGGCTGGGGCCGGCCCGACACCGCGTTGTCGTTGAGGACCGCTTGTTCGTGCGTCGCATTCGAATTATTCGAAAGCATTTGCGCCGTCGAGCGCTCGATCTCCGGCAACACCGAAGTGATATCTGCGTCCACTTTCGGTTTCTCCGGCAACACATTTTGCACGTCGTCGGGCATGGCTGTGCTCGCCTGCATTTCCTGCAGCAACTTGTCGAACGCCTTCTTTTCGTCCGGCTGCTGGTCGGTCGCGCTGTTCGGCTCAGGCTGCGCCGCCGCGCTGGCCTGGTCGGAGCTACTCTTTTCCAACTGTGAAAGATCGACCGGCTTCACCTTGAACGTAATCGTCGCCTGGCGCGGCGCGATCACGTTTTCGACGGAATGAAATCGTGCGCGATAAAAATAGGTGCACAGCGCCGCGTGGATGCCAAGCGAAACAATCAGCCCAAACCAGAGCCAGTTCCGCTCACCCGTGCCGCTGAGCAACGCGCGGTTGTAAGCGACATCATCAAAATCGTCGTAATCCGAAACTCGCATTTCGGAATAAGTCTATCACACCCCGGACTAAGAGGCACGCGCCAGCCTGTTGTAGCCGCGGTCGCTGACCGCGGTCCGAGGTCGACGACCTCGGCTACAAAAACGAATCTCAAATTCCGCTGCCGCCTTGCGTCCGCGCAATGAAGGCTTGCGCGGCCTTGCGAATCTCGTCGGCCACATGCGCTTGGGGCGAAACGAACTTCGGCGTAAACCACGGAAACAAACCAATCAAATCATGCGTCACCAAAATCTGCCCATCGCAATGTTCGCCAGACCCGATCCCAATCGTCGGAATTCCGATCGTTTGGGTGATGTGTTTCGTCAGCTCGGAAATCACGATCTCGAGCACGACCGAGAATGCGCCCGCTTTTTCCACCGCGCGCGCATCAGCCAGCAACGTTTCGGCTTCGGCTTGCGTCCGGCCTTTGACCTTGTAACCGCCTTCCTCGCGCACGCTTTGCGGCAACATCCCGATATGTCCCATGAACGGAATTCCTGCGCGCGTGATCGCGTCAATTTGTGCAACCCGATTGACGCCGCCTTCCAGCTTCACTCCCTGCGCACCGGCTTCGATAAATTGTTTCGCTGTCGCCAGCGCCTGCTCCGGCGTCTCGTAAGTGTGAATCGGCATGTCGGCAATGAGCAGCGCCCGTTTCACTCCGCGCGCCACCGCGCGGGTGTGATGCAACATCTCCTCGAGCGTGACCGACGTTGTATCCTCATACCCGAGCACGACCATGCCCACGGAGTCGCCCACCAGAATGATGTCGATGCCGCTTTCATCGAGCAGTCGCGCCGTCGGATAATCGTAGGCCGTGAGCGCGGTGATTTTCTCCCCGCGCTGCTTCATCCAGCGAAACTTTTCCGTGGGATCAAACATTCGGATTGGTTACGGCTCGAGCTGACCGAAACCGCTCAACGATCAAACCGCCAGCCTTCGAACGCAAGCTCAGCCCCAAAAGCGGCGCAGCAGCGCCGCTTTTGCAACGCTTACCAATCGCTGGCCAGTCGGACCAATTCACCGCCTTCGTCGCTCTGCGCGAGCAAGTCCCGCACAGTTTTCGTCTGCGGCGGCAGCATCAATTCGGGCCGAATGTCGGCCAGCGGTTGCAGCACGAATTTTCTCACGTGCATCCGAGGATGCGGCAATTGTAACCGCTCGTGCTCAATCTTGCGGTCGCCAAAATAAAGCAGGTCGATGTCGATCTTGCGGGAAACGTTCCGTGCATGATCGCGCTCGCGCCCGAGCGATTGCTCGATCCCAATAAGCTGGTCAAGCAACTCGACCGGCTCACCACCGAACTCGAACTCGATCACCGCGTTGAGAAATTTTCCCGCTTCCGGTTCGCATCCGATCGGATGCGTTTCGTAAATTGCCGAGGCCAGAATTGGCGGCCCAATCTTTGGAAGATCGACAATCGCCCGCCGCGCGGCACGCATGTTGGCCAGGCGATCACCGAGATTGGAGCCCAGCGCGACTGCCGTTCTCATCTCTCCTTCCTGTAGCGGCGGTCTATGAACGTCGCATGAATTTGTCCGGCGCTCATAGAGCGCCGCTACAGGCCAAGCCCCAGTACATCCTGCATCGAATAAAGCCGCGCCGGTTTGCCAATCACCCATGCCGCGGCACGGAGCGCGCCGCGCGCAAAAATCGCGCGGCTGGCCGCGCGATGCGTCAGCTCCAGCCGCTCGCTCATTGTGCTGAAGGTGACAGTGTGCTCGCCCACCACTTCACCTTCCCGAATCGATTCGATTGGGATCTCCTTGTCGATCTTGCGCGTGCTCTTCGCAATCTGCGCGAGCGTCTTGGCCGTCCCGCTCGGCGCGTCCTTTTTCATCGTATGGTGCGTCTCGACAATCGAAATGTCGAAGTCGCGAAGGATCTCGCCGGCCCGGCGCGTGAGCGCGAACAACGCGTTCACGCCCACGCTGAAATTCGACGCGAACACGATCGGCACGGATTGCGCGGTTTCCTGAATCAGCTGCCGTTGCGCCGCCGAATGTCCGGTCGTTCCAATAACGAGCGGTTGCCGCTGCACCACTGCGGCGCGGCAAATCTCTTCGATCGCGTCGGCGTGACTGAAATCGATCGAGACATCCGAATTATTCATCGCCGGCGCAATCGCGTCGCCCAGATCGCATTGCGCCACGATCTCGATGTTCGGCTCAGCCTTCGCAAGATCGACAATGGTTTGCGCCATTCGCCCCTTCGCACCAACTAGCAATATGCGCACGTGACCTAGTTTCATATCCGGATGCTCCCTCACCCTACCCTCTCCCTGAGGGAGAGGAGGACGACATAGTCGCCGGTGAGGGTTCTGCTATCATTTAGCGCGCTCGAATTCCTCGAGCGTTTTGCGCAGACGCGCCTGGTTGGCTTCGCTCATTTCGCACAGCGGCAATCGCACTTCGCCCGACATCGCGCCGCGCCAACCGAGTGCCGCCTTCACCGGAACGGGATTCGGTTCGATGAACAAATCTTTGAACAGCGGCAACAATTTCCGGTGCAACCCGGCTGCCGATGTGAAATCGCCGGACTCACACGCGCACACGAGCGCACAAACTTGCGATGGAAACAAATTCGACGCCACGCTCACTACACCGGCCGCACCCACTGACATGAACGGCAGCGTCAACGAATCGTCGCCGCTCAGAATGGTGAATTCGTCCCGCAAACGGCGTCGCAATTCCCCTACCCGCTCGACGCTGCCGCTCGCCTCTTTGATGCACACGATGTTTCGGCAGTTTTCCGCCAGTCGAACCACGGTCTCGGGAAGAATGTCCACGGAGCAGCGCCCGGGAATGTTGTAAAGCATGATCGGCAGTTCGGTTGCTTCGGCGATTGCTTTGAAATGACGGAACAATCCTTCCTGACTCGGCTTGTTGTAATACGGGGCGACCAGCAATGCGCCGTCGGCGCCAGCTTTCTCGGCGAACTTTGTCGCTTCGACCGCGTGATGGGTCGAATTCGATCCCGTCCCAGCGAGGACTTTGCATCGCCTACCCACGGTTTTTATCACTCGCTCGATGACTCCTTCCTTCTCCTTGTCGCTCAAAGTGGGCGACTCACCCGTCGTGCCGACCGCCACCAAGCCGGTGATCCCAGCAGCGATCTGGCTTTCAATTAATTTGTCGAGCGTCGCAAGATCGACATCTCCATCTCGAAATGGCGTTACCAGCGCCGTAAACGTGCCGCGAAACATCATTGCTTGTTTGTAGCGGCGGTCTATGACCGTCGCATTATTTTTCTTTCGATTCGAGCGACGCTCATAGAGCGCCGCTACAGCTCGATCGTTCCTTCAAACACAAACTCGGCCGGGCCGGTCAGCGTCACTTCGCTGAATTGCTTGTCAATCTTGTCGAAACCCACTTCCAGTTCGCTGCCGCCGCGGACGAGCACGTCAATCGGGCCGCTGACATTCTCGAGAAGAGAAAAAATCAATGCGCTTGCGACCACGCCCGTGCCACAGGCGAGCGTTTCGTCTTCGACGCCTCTTTCGAACGTGCGGATCGCGATTCGCTTCGGCCCGCGTTTCTCAAGGAAATTCACGTTCGCACCCTTGGGCGCAAACATCTTGTGCCGGCGAACGGCCGCGCCTTGCGTCGTCACCTGCACCATGTCGACGCGCGCGACCGGCACGACCACATGTGGCACGCCGCTGTTGATGTAATGCACCAGCGCTTCTTCGCCATCGATCCCCAGCCGGACATTCATCCGCAGGTCCGATGGCTCACTCAAGTTGAGCGTAACCAGCTCGCCCTCCACACGGGCGCCAATCACGCCGGCTGGCGTTTGAAATGAAATCTTATGGCCCCCTCCCGCGATTTTCCTGGCAAAACGGGCAAAACAACGCGCTCCATTCCCACACATTTCCGCTTCGCCGCCGTCTCGATTGTAGTAGCGCATCCGAAAATCGGCGCCATTCGCTCCCGGCTCGAGCAAAAGAATTCCATCCGCGCCGACGCCGCGATGTCGATCGCAAATCCGCGCGATCTCTTCCGGCTGCAATCGCACTTCGCCGGCGCGATTGTCGATCATGACGAAATCGTTGCCCGCGCCGTTCATTTTGGTGAAGCGAAGCATGCGACAAAACTGTAGCGGCTGCTGTCCTCAGCCGCAAACTGTAGTGGGTCCATGGCCGTCGCATTCTTCGTCCGCCACTCATAGAGCGCCGCTACGCCGCGTGTTGCCCCTTACCCATTCGGAGCTTTAGTTATACGCCGTGAAACAACACGCGCTGCTCGCACTCTTGGCGCTCATTGCGAGCACCGCATTCGCCGACGATTACAACTCTCTCATTCTGGAGCAGGTCAAAAACATGCCGAGCGGTGGAAAGTATTCAGTCTCGCGCTTTGCCAAGATCAGGTTGCAATCGGCTGCACACTTCGAATCGGGAAAGTTTTTCACGCTACCGGCGGCGCCGTTCCCGAGCTTCTGTTCCGGCGCGACGTATCTCGTTTTTATCAAGACACTCGAGGAGCTGCGCGCCAATGGGCAATTGCATCTCGATTTTGCCACGCTCGAGCAGCTCATCATTCGCGAGCAGCGCGACGGCCAGGGCATCTGGGGCCGCTGGAACGCGAACGGCCCGGGCACCGCACGCCTTTTTCATGAGCTGGGCCTGGGTCGCAATTTCACTGATTTCAACCAAGCGCGGCCCGGTGATTTCATGAAAATTTTCTGGAACAAAAATGTTGGGCGGCGAGAGAGCGGGCACTCGGTCATTTTTCTCGGGACGGTGAATCGCCTGGATGGACAGCACGTCCGTTTCTGGTCGAGCAACATTCCGCGCGGCTACGGCGAAAAAGAAGTGCCGCGGAGCAAAATCGCCAACGTTATTTTCTCCCGCCTCCAGAATCCGGCCAATCTCACGCGCATCCACGCCGCGCCTGAAACGGACACTTATCTGGCGTCGCTCCTGCGCAAGAAATCCAGCTTCGCTGAAGCCACGCAGAAGTGCGGGCTTTGAAATTTGTTGAAGCGTTGAAGCGGCGATCCATTGTTTGTCATTCTGAGCGAAGCGAAGAATCTCTGATTCATTGGAGCGCCCATCTCTGTAAGCTGATAGTCGGAGATGTTTGGCTTGGCTCAACATGACAACGAAGGAAGGTTTTACCGCTTCAACATTGCCGCATGACCGACCGCGAGAAGACGCTGACGATCAACGAAATCTACCAATCCATCCAGGGCGAGAGCACCTGGGCGGGGCAACGCTGCGTTTTTGTGCGCCTGACGTTTTGCGATCTGCGCTGCAATTATTGCGACACCGAATACGCCTTTTACGAAGGCAAAAAGCAGACGCTCAATGAGATTGTCGATCTTGTAGAAAAGTTTAAGTGTGCACTGGTCGAGATCACCGGCGGCGAGCCGTTGCTGCAAAAAAACGTCCTGCCGTTGATGTCGATCTTGTGCGATCGCGGGGACATCGTGTTGCTCGAGACGAGCGGCGCGCACGATATCTCGCCGGTCGATCCGCGCGTCCATAGGATCATGGACCTGAAAACGCCCGGCAGCGGCGAAGTGGACAAGAACCTCTGGTCGAACATCGAGCATTTGACCGCGCTCGACGAAGTGAAGTTCGTGATCGGCTCGCGCGAAGATTACGACTGGTCGTGCGACAAAATCCGGCGCTTTAATTTAACGAAACGCTGTCACGCCATCCTCTTCTCGCCCATCTTCGGCCGGATCGATCCCCGCCAGATCGTGGACTGGATGCTGGCCGACAAACTCGACGTTCGTTTCCAGCTCCAGATGCACAAGTTCATCTGGTCGCCGACCCAGCGCGGCGTGTAGTCGCCCGGCATTTAACTGCACACGGCGTTCATCGACTGAGCCGCTCACGCCAGAATCCCGGCTCGCGACTGGCATGCGCTACGGCGATGACGAGAACGTAGTCCTCTTCGATTGTGTAAAGAATGCCGTAAGGAAACGTGTGCATAAAACAGCGTCGTACATCCTGCTCGATCGCGCGCCAACGATCCGGCGCCTCCAGAATGCGCTCAATAGTCGCCTCAACTTCCCGAGCAAACGCTGCGCCTAGACCGATTTGGCGTTCCTCATAGAAACGCGCTGCCTCACGATATTCCACCCGCGCCTCCGGGTGAAAAGCATACGTCATCGGCCCACTACGCGGCGCACCTCGGCCACGACTTCGTCGCCGGCAATTGGCTTCACTCGACCAGAACGCACTTCATCCCTGCGCCGAATCGCTTCCGCTGCCCAAAGCTTCTGTATCTCGTCGATCTCAGCCGAGTTGAGGCTCTCGACAAGTTTGTCAGCGAGCAGCGCTCGGGAAGCAGCTGGCAACTGCAGCGCTTCTTTTTCGAGATCATCGAG
>JBHEMD010000191.1:0-5972 GCA_046262735.1 Chthoniobacterales bacterium
CGCGTTTATTTCGCGATGGCGAACGATGGAGTTTTCTTTCGACGGCTCGCCTGGGTGCACCCGCGGACCCGGGTGCCGGTGTTCGCCATTGTTTTGCAGAGCGCGTGGACGATGCTGATTTTACTTTCCGGCAGCTATGGTCAGATCCTCAATTACGTGACGGCGATGGACTGGATCTTCTTCGGTTTGACCGCGACTTGCCTCTTCGTCTTGCGGCGTCGACAATCATCACGCGCTCAATTCCGTGTGCCCTGGCATCCGATCAGCACGGCATTTTTCTGTGCGGTGTCCTGGAGCGTCGCCGCGAACGCGATTTATACATATCCACGTGATACGTTGATCGGGCTGGGGATTCTCGTGAGCGGTGTGCCGGTCTATTTTCTTTGGAAAAAATTCCATGCCTATGGATGAAGGACGAAGCGGGGCGCATTCGCGCTACATGGAATGGGCAAAGCTCTCTTCGGCCAGCCGCTACAATCTGGCCACCAGCGGGATGGCTTCGCTGCCGCTAGCTGAGCTCGACGTCAGCCTGGAACAGCTCGAGATCAACGGGCCGGGCGGTTACGGCTACGAGCCTTTGCTGCGGGCCATTGCCAGGCGTTACGGCGTGCCGCCGGACTCGGTGGTTAGCGCGATTGGCACCTCAATGGCCAATTATCTGGCGCGCGCGGCGACGACAGAGCCCGGCGACGAAATTCTCGTCGAACAACCGGGCTACGAGCCGATCGAGAGGGCGGCGCGTTATCTCGGCTTGAGCGTTGCCTGTTTTCAACGGGCGGCCGACCAACAGTTCGCGATCGATTTAGCCGATTTAGAGCGGCGAATCACACCCCGAACGCGCGTGATTGTGATCACGAATTTACATAACCCGAGCGGAGCAGCTTGTCCGGAGGACACCTTGCGCGAGATCGCTAATCTCGCGCGCCGCAGTCGCACGTATGTGCTTGTCGATGAAGTTTATCTTGAGATGCGCTTCGAGGCAGACCCCCAGACCGCGTTCCATATCGACCCGGAACGTTTCCTCATCACCAACAGTTTGACGAAAGCTTATGGCTTGAGCGGTCTCCGCTGCGGCTGGGTGCTCGCCCGGCCTGACCTGACGCGGCGCATGTGCCACATCAACGACCTTCACGGCGTGAATTCCGTTCACCAGGGGGAATTGCTCAGCGTTGTTGCATTGGAAAAACTCGCCCAGATTTCCGCTCGCATGCGGGGGTTGCTCGACGCGAATCGCGCGCTGCTCCGTAAATTTCTCGATTCTCGTGACGATCTTGATTATTTCTGGCCGGAATACGGGACGATCGTTTTCCCCCGATTGCGCAGCGGAGATGTCGATCTTTTGTGCGAAACGCTCCGAGCACGGTTCGATGCTTCGGTCGTGCCTGGTCGGTTCTTTGACGCGCCGGAGCATTTCCGCGTTGGTGTTGGCGGGTCGACGGAATCAGTGCAGGCGGCGCTCAAGCAATTGGGTAAAGGTCTCGATTACTTTGCGACACACAAGCCAACTACTGCCGCAGCGCATGTCTCTTGACCCTTGCTCGCAGATGTATAGCCTGCCGCTACAATCCCCAAGCATGTCGAACGAATGAAATTTTGTCGCCGCCTCTCACTTGTTTTAATACTCGCCCTCGCCGCGCTTTCGTGCCGCTTGGCCATCGCGCAGGAGGCGGTCGAGAAATCTTCGGCCGAGATCAGCGCCGAGCCCGAAGAAACTCCGAGCGGCAGCGCCGAGAAAAAAACCGAGGCAGAACCGGTCAAAGAAAAATCCCAGCGCGGCAAAACGAGCGAAGCGCTCCAGGACATGATGACGGCGGACGAATTCAAGGCCGCGGGTTTGGACAGATTATCTGAGGAAGAACTAAAGAACCTTAATGCCTGGCTGCAGGGTTATCGCCATACCACCGCGACTAAGGCAGCTGAGGAAGCGACCGCGGAAGTGACGAAGAAGGTTGCGAAAGAATCGCGCACGAAAATGGACAGAATTCTAAGCCGCGTCGACGGCGAGTTTAAGGGTCTGACCGGCAATACGGTGATCAAGCTCGAGGACGGCACACTTTGGAAACAGGCAAATGCCGGCGATCGGTTCCGGGCTCAGGTTACTGATCATCCGCCGGTCGCCGTCATGCATGGCGTTTTCGGCTACAAAATGCGCGTCGTTGGCACCGGCGAGTTTTACGTCGATCCGATCCGCTAATAACTTTCAACCGAGCGGCCGTATCGCGGCCGGCGTGGGCGCAAGCCCGGCCAGACCAAATTCCTCGTGGGTTAATTGCGCGGCGCTTTCGGCATCCTTTTCACCGATCACAAGGGCGATCTTGATCTCGGACGTCGAGATCAACTGAATGTTGATTGCCGCGCGGCCGAGGCATTCGAACAAACGCGCCGCGACACCGGAGTGCGATCGCATTCCGATGCCCACGACACTCAATTTCGCTACATCACTCGAGGTTCGCAGCTGCGTCGCGCCGATCTGGGTCACGACCGGCATGAGAATTTTGCGCGCGTCTTCCAGTTCATCCTGATGAATCGTGAAGGAAATATCGGTCACGCCATCGGTCGGTGCGCTTTGCACGATCATGTCCACGACGATGTGCGAGGCCGCGATGGTGGAAAAAATTGCCGCTGCGATTCCAGGCTCATCCCGCACGCCTGAGATGGTGAGCTTCGCCTGGTTGCGCTCGAGGCTCACGCCGCGCACGACAATGTCTTCCATATTCGGCGTCTCTTCTTTCGCGAGTGTGCCGCCGACCGGCCTCAGGCTGGAGCGCACTTCAAATTCAATCCCGAATTTTTTTGCGAACTCGACCGCGCGCGATTGCATCACTTTGGAACCGGCGCCCGCCATCTCGAGCAACTCGTCATAGGCGATCTCGTCGAGCTTTTGTGCATCGCCGACGATCTTCGGGTCGCACGTGAAGACGCCGTCTACGTCGGTGAAAATCTGGCAGGCGTCCGCATTGAGCGCGCCGGCCAGCGCGATCGCCGTCAAATCCGATCCGCCGCGGCCCACCGTCGTCGTCTCGCCTTCGGCCGTTTGTCCCTGGAAGCCGGCCACGACGACGATGTAATCGTCGGCCAACAGCTCGTGAATTTGTCGCGGGCTAATGTTGGCGATCCGTGCCTTGAGATGGGTCCGGTCGGTCAGAATCCCCGCTTGCGCGCCGGTCAGCGAAATTGCTTTGCCGCCGAGCGCGTTCACTGCCATCGCGGTCAAAGCGCTCGCCGCCTGCTCGCCCGTCGCGAGTACAATATCCAACTCGCGCGGGGTCGGGTTGACCGACACCTCATGTGCGAGCTTGATCAGGTTGTCGGTCACGCCGCCCATCGCCGAAACGACAGCGACCACGCGCGCCCCTTCGCGCTGCGTTTCAATCAGCCGCCGCGCCACTTTTTGAATCCGCTCGGCATTGCCTACCGATGTCCCGCCGAATTTCTGAACGACTAAACGCATGACTCAGTCGCCCGACTGTAAACTAAAATCCGAGCGCGCGCCGTACCGTGTCGATCTTCGCTTCGACCGGCGGAAAGTTGTCGATCTTGTCGCGTAGCGCGTCAGGATCTTTCAAGCCGTGACCGGTGACCGTGCACACGATCCGGCTTGCCTCTCGAATATTACTTAATGAGTAAGCCGCGTCGGCGGCGTCGCAGCACTTAAGAAAACCGGCAATCGCCGCCGCGCTCGCCGGCTCGGCGAAAACACCTTCGTGCCGCGCCAGCCATATTTGCGCATCGATGATTTGTTGGTCGGAGACAACGTCGATCGCGCCCTTGGATTCTTCGATCGCAGCGTTCGCTTGTTTCCAGCTCGCGGGATTACCGATCCGAATCGCCGAGGCAATCGTTTCCGGCTGTTCGATAACTCGGTTGTGAAAAATCGGCGCGGCGCCGGCCGCCTGAACCCCGATCATGGCCGGCAAGATTGTCGATCTTTTGCGCGAATGAAATTCACGGTAACCAGCCCAATAAGCCGTGATGTTTCCCGCGTTGCCCACCGGGAGCAGATGCAAGTCTGGTGCGTCGCCCATTAGATCGACAATCTCGAATGCGGCGGTCTTTTGGCCGTCGATTCGATCGGGATTGATCGAGTTCACAATCGCGAACCCGGCGCTTTGTCCGAGTTCGCGGACGATGCGAAGCGCGTCGTCAAAGTTCCCGTCGATCGCGACAATCTTCGCACCGTAGACAAATGCCTGGAGCAATTTCCCACGCGCGATTTTGCCGGCCGGCAGAATCACGGCGGACGAAATTCCCGCGCGCGCCGCGTAGGCCGCCGCCGAGGCCGAGGTGTTTCCAGTCGAGGCGCAGATAAGCGCGCGCGCGCCGTGTTCGACCGCCTTGGAAACGGCGACCGTCATGCCGCGATCTTTGAATGAGCCAGTCGGGTTCAAACCTTCGTATTTGATGAAAACGTGACATTCGCGGCCGACGCGTTCGCTCAGTCGCGGCGAATAAATGAGCGGCGTGTTTCCTTCGCCTAACGAAATCACCGGCGTCGAGTCGGTGATCGATAGAAGATCGCGGTATCGATCAATCACTCCCCTGCTCTGCGCTAACTCTACCGTTGTAGGGCAAGCGCTCCGATTGCCGAGCGAGTGGGTGGCAGGCGGAGCTCCTGCCCTACAATTTTCTGCTCCTGTAGACATCCTTGTAGAGCGTGGCTGAATCTTCTTCTTTTAGCAACGCGCGCTCGCGTGTTCGCGCTCATTCGTATAAGATCGACATCGTATGCCCGGGCTAAGCAAGGACGACAAACTTCGCCTGCTCAAACTCATGCTCGAGAGCCGGCACGCCGATTTGCGCGAACAAAATCTCAATCGCCAGGGCAAAGGCCACTTTCACGTCTCCGGGATGGGCCACGAGGCGCTCGCCGCGATTTCGATTCAAACTCAAGCGGACGATTATCTCGTGCCGTATTATCGCGATCGCGGCCTCGTCCTCGGGCGCGGCATGACTACGCGCGAGCTGGCGCTGGAATATTTCGCGAAGCGCAAGTCCGGCAGCGGCGGCCGCCAAATGCCATCGCACTACAGCCATTCCGAACTCCACATCTGGAGCGTGCCAACGCCCACCGGCTCGCAGCTACTCCCCGCCTGCGGGATCGCATGGGGTCTCAAACTCGACGAAAAGAAAAATTTCGTCGTCGCGACAGTTGGCGATGCCGCGACGCGGCAGGGCGATTTTTTTGAAGCGATCTGTTTCGCGCGCGAAAAAAAGCTGCCCATGCTTTTCCTTGTCGAGGACAACGCCTACGGCATCAGCACGCCGACGCGTAAGACTAATCCGGTCGCGCTTGGCATTTTGCCCGACCAGCAGTGGCGACAGCTCGATGGCGGCGATGTTGAACAAATTTACGAGGCCGGCGTTGAAGCGCTCGAGCATATCCGCGGCGGCAATGGGCCGGTGTTTTTCTGGATCGTGATGGAGCGACTCTCCAGCCACACCAGCTCCGACGACCAGAAACTTTATCGCACAGCGGAAGAACTGGCCGCCTGCGAGAAAGCCGATCCAATCAAACGCCTGAAAGAAAAGCTTATCGTCGAAGGCGCGATTACCGAGGAGGAATTCGCGAAGATCGACAATGAGATCAAAGAACGGATCCGGCAGGAATACGCCGGGGCTGAGAAAGCCGAGGACCCGTCGCCTAACGAATTGCTGGCGAATGTCACCGGCAAAATCCCGGAGCCCGACACGGAATTGCTTCCGCCCGGCAAATACCGCATCGGCGACACGATCAACAAAACGTTGCGGCTGGGCCTGAAGGAAGATCCGCGCCGGGTGATCTTCGGCGAAGACATCGAAGATCCTAAAGGCGGCGTATTCCGGCTAACGCAAAAACTCTCGAGTGAGTTTCCGAACCAGGTGTTCAATTCACCGCTCGCCGAATCAACTATTCTCGGTGTCGCCTGCGGACTCGCTGCGTATGGCCGCCGGCCTGTCTTCGAGCTGCAGTTCATCGATTTTATTTATCCGGG
>JBHEMD010000192.1:0-9011 GCA_046262735.1 Chthoniobacterales bacterium
CTACCGCCGTGCGCGACAGCGTCTACCCACACCTCGTCGGGAGCAACCGCGTTGACGATGAGCCGGCTATACGATCCGCGGTCGATGGTCTGTGCGATCTGCATAATGCTTTGGACATCGCCCTGGGACAGACTCGCTCGATATGGGCCAACAACTCTCACCTGCGCGCAACCGGCAAAGACGAGTGCGCTGCAGAGAAGGAGCTGCCGCATAGCATCTAACTATGATTCGACGAAAGTCTGTTTCGCCTATTTCGGCAGGTTTCCAGGGGATGATCTGGAAAAAGCGAAAGCATCAGGCGGAATTTTATGGAGAAGCGGAGGGGGCCGCCAGCGCGGCGTTGACGTCGGGGAAGATGCGGAAGACCTGGTCGAGGCGGGCGATCTCGAAGATGGTGCGGACGGGTTCCTGCAGACTGGCGAGGGCGAATTTTCCGCCGTATTGCTGGACGTTTTGCATTCCTTCGATTAGGGCGGCCAGACCGGCGCTGTCGATGTAGCTGACCCGGGCAAGATCGACAATCAGGCGTTTCGGTTTTTTCTCGATCATCGTTTGGAGCGCGGTGGCGACGTTGGGCGAGACGTGCAGATCGATCTCGCCCTCGAGCGGGAGGACGTTGGGCCGATCCTCCCGCGGCATCGGGACAACAGGGAGCGCGGATTTTTTCGCCATCATTTTTCCAATCGCTGACCGTTTACCATCCGAGCGTATCGAGCAAGCCATCGACATCGGAAAAATCGTCGATCAAAAAGTCCGGCCCATGGCCGGCCAGCTCGTCGCGGCTCCACCGGCCGGTGGCGACAGCGATGGTGCGGGCGCCGAAGGCTTTGCCGCAGGCGATGTCGCGCGGGGTGTCGCCGATGACGTCGATCTCGGCGGCGGAAAATTCGCGGCCGTGTTTTTCTTTCGCGCGTGAGCGAGCAAACGAGCCAACCTGGTTACGGTCGTGGTGATCGTCGGCAAAGGCGCCGAACTCGAAGAAATGCCAGACGCCGTAATGCTCGAGCTTCAATTGCGCGCCGCGCGAGACGTTGCCGGTGAGCAGCGCGAGTACGAGATGCGGGCGGGCGCGCAGTTTTTCGAGCAACTCGAACACGCCGGGAAGCAGGTTGCCTTTGCGGCGGGGCAACTCGCGCGAGAGAAAATGGACGTAGTTGTCGAGGAACGCGGTGACGTTTTCGTTCGTCGCGGGGATTTTGTGCTTCTTCAGAATGCTCGCGACAATTCCGGAGTCGGTCATACCGGCGATCTCGATGTCGTGCAGGTCATCGTCGATGCCGTGGCGTTCCTTGAGCGCAATGATGAGCGCGTGCACGCCCGCCCCGCCCGAATGGATGAGGGTGCCGTCGATGTCGAAAAGGAGAAGGCGTTGTTGCATCTTTGTAGCGGCGCTCTGTGAGCGTCGGATTATTTCGAGCGACGGTCATAGACCGCCGCTACAGCTATAGCCTAGAGCGCGGGCGTGCGCATCATGAGCATGGCCACCATGCTGCCGAGAAACGCGGCGAAGGCGATGAGCGCGATAATGAAAAAGATTTTGCGGGTCGGATCGGCGGCCTGTTCGTGACTCCGGAAGGGCGAGGCATTTCTAAAATCAACCGGCGCCATACTCGATTCGGCGGCGCGAACTTCGATTTGCTCGACCTGCGGCAAGGGCTGTGAGCCGACCACGTCGGGCTCGTAACGCGCTTCGAGCGCGCCGAAACGGATCCGGTCATCGAAGCGCAGCAGCGTCTCAGTGGTGGGGATGCCGTTGACACGGGTGCCATTGGTGGAATCGAGGTCTTTGAGCCGATAATTATCGCCGCTGAGCTCGAGCTGCGCGTGGTGACCGGACACCGACGGATCGTAAAGCACGATGGTGTTGTCCGGCGCGCGACCGATCGTGACCACGTTATCGGTCAGCTCGTGCACGATTCCGCCAATGACCAGTTTGGGCATAGGTGTCGATCTTTGCATAATGGGGGCGAGTTGTCATCTGGTGTGAAGGGATTTTCCTTTTCCTCTTTCTCTTCTTTTAGCCGCACAATTCAAAGAACAGCGAACACTCAGGCTTTGCCGGGCAACGGCTGCGATTAGCGAGGCGATCCGCATCAAGTTTTGGCCCCGAGCGCCCGCCTCCAATTGACCCGTCCACACGGCACTCGCATAGTGGCGCTTTCATGGCGATTGAGCTGACGCGCAACTTTTGCATCATCGCGCACATCGATCACGGCAAGACCACGTTGTCGGACCGATTGCTCGAGCGCACCGGCACGATTCACGAGCGGGAGAAGCAGGACCAGTTGCTCGACTCGATGGACCTGGAGCGCGAGCGCGGGATCACGATCAAGGCGCACCCGGTGACGATGAAATATCGAGTAAAATCGGGCGAGGAATATCGGCTCAACCTGCTCGATACGCCCGGGCACGTCGATTTCGCCTACGAAGTGTCGCGCTCGCTCGCCGCGTGCGAAGGCGCGCTGCTCGTGGTGGATGCGGCGCAGGGCGTGGAAGCGCAGACGGTGGCGAACGTGCATCTCGCGCACAAACAAGGCCTCACCATCGTGCCGGTGATCAACAAGATCGATCTCGCGAACGCCGATGTCCCTTCGGTCCATCGACAATTGGAAGACATCCTCGCGATCCCGTCGGAGGAAGCGATTCATGCGAGCGCGAAGATGGGAACCGGCATCGACGAAATTCTCGAAGCGATCGTGCACCGGATTCCGCCGCCGCAAACACCAGCGGACAAGACGCTGCGCGCTCTCGTCTTCGATTCGGTGTTCGACGTTTACCGCGGCGTAGTCGGTTATGTGCGCGTCGTTTCCGGGACGATGGAAGCGAATCACGCGATCAAGTTGATGAGCAACGACGCGCGCTACGAGATCAAGGAAGTGGGCGTGTTCACGCCGAAGATGTTCGTCCAGCCGGGACTGAGCGCAGGCGACGTCCGTTACTTCATCGCCAACATCAAGACGACCGCCGACATCAAGATTGGCGACACCATTACCGATCAGCGCAATCCGGCGCGGAAAGCGCTGCCGGGGTTCCAGGAAATTCATCCGATGGTCTTCAGCGGGATTTACCCGATCAACACCGGCGACTTCGAGCATTTGAAAACCGCTATCGCGAAACTGCGCTTGAACGACGCCGCTTTCGTTTACACGCCGGAAAGCTCGGTCGCGCTCGGCTTTGGATTTCGCTGCGGATTTCTCGGGCTGCTCCACATGGAAATCATCCAGGAACGGTTGCGGCGCGAGTACAACATGGACATCATCGCGACCAGCCCGAGCGTCGTTTACGAAATCGTGACCACAGCGGGCGAAACGCGTTTGATCGACAATCCCGCGCATTTGCCGAACCCGAGCGTGATCCGCGAAATTCGCGAGCCGATCGTGAAAGCTTATGTGCTTTGCCCGAACGAAAACATCGGCGACATCCTCCAGCTTATCCTGGAAAAGCGCGGTCAGATGGACCACACCGAGACGCTCGATGCGCGCCGGGTCATGCTCCATTGTGAGCTGCCGCTCAACGAGATCCTCGTCGATTTCAACGACAAAATTAAATCGATCACGCGCGGCTATGGCTCGATGGATTACGAGCACGCCGGCTACCGGGCGGCGAAACTGGTCAAGCTCGACCTGCTCGTTAACGGCGAACCGGTCGATGCGTTCTCGATTATCGTGCACAAGGACCGCGCCGAGGCGAGGGGACGCCAATTGGCGGCGAAGCTAAAGGAAGTGATTCCGCGCCAGCTTTACCAGGTCGCAATCCAGGCGGCGATCGGCGGCAAGATCATCGCGCGGGAAAGCGTTTCCGCCTTGCGAAAAAATGTGACCGCGAAATGCTACGGCGGCGATATCACCCGGAAACGCAAACTGCTCGAGAAACAAAAAGAAGGAAAAAAACGGATGAAGAGCATCGGCAAGATCAACATTCCGCAGGAAGCGTTCATCGAGGTGCTCAAGGCGCAGTGAAACTGCGTTTTGAATGACGAAGCACCAATGACGAATGCCGAAGGAATGACGAGGCCCAGAACCCCAATGCAAGATCGACATTTGTTTTCGTCATTTGGATTTCGTCGTTGTTTCGTAATTCGTCATTTGTCATTCGTCATTTAAGCGATGTTCACTCCGCGTTACGTCAAGCACAGCAAGCTGCTATTGCGGCATGCGCGAAAGTATCTGCGTTACAAGGACGATTTGTTTAGCACCGCGACGCGGGAAGAGCTGCGCGCCGGGGTGGCCGCCCTGCACGATGCGTTGCGGAAACGCGATCACGACCGGATCAAAGCCGGCGCCGAAGCGCTCGATGCGAAGTTGCACGAGCTCACGCCGGTGACCTGGGAATCGCACTGGCGGGAAAATTGCGAGGTCATTCTGGTCGCGGTCGTGGTTGCGATCGGCATCCGCTCCTATTTTTTGCAGCCCTTCAAAATCCCGACCGGTTCGATGCAGCCGACGCTCAACGGGATCATCGGCCGCCCGATGGTGACGCCGACGCCGAACCTGCTGCGGCAAATCGCCGAGTTCATCGTGCTTGGTCGCAATTACGTCGACGTGGTTTCGCGCGAGGACGACGAGATCGTGCAGATTCAGCAGAAAAAATTTCTCTTTTTCTTTACCTTGTCGCGGCTCATCGGCGTCCATCAGCAATATGTGGTTTACGCGCCGCCGGAGACCCTCGGTCACGATTTCCAGGTCTTCGCCGGCCGGTCCTATCGCCGGGGTGAAATCATCGCGCGCGGCGCGATCGACACCGGCGATCAGGTCTTTGTCGACAAGCTCAGTTACAATTTCGTCAAGCCGCGGCGCGGCGACGTTTTTGTTTTCCGGACCAATCACATTCCCGGGATTCGGGAAGATCCCGAGACCGGCGCGCCGTTTTACATTAAACGCCTCGGTGGATTACCCAAGGACGACGTGCGCATCGTGCCGCCGTTTTTGTTCAGCAACGGCAGCAGGGCCCAGGGCTACGGGTTTGAGCGGGTAATGGCGGGGAAGTCCGGTTACCGCGGTTACGCGCTGGGCGGGAATTATCTGGCCGACGCGAACCGGACGTTCCGCGTGCCGGCGCACGGCTACTTCGCGCTGGGCGACAATTCTTTCAACAGCTACGACAGCCGCTACTGGGGCGCGGTGCCGGAAGAAAATCTCGTCGGGCGCGGGCTGTCTGTCTACTGGCCGTTCAACCGGCATTGGGGATTAATTCGCTGAGGAATGAACGACGCGAGCTGTCGCCGCCTCCCGATGGGACGCGTCTGCGTCGCCTGCAGGGCGACGGCTACAATCAACCTGCGCGTTTGCTGAGATGTGGCACAACACGCCGCAAGTTTACCCGCTTCTCGGGCTCGCCGTTGGCTACCTGTTGGTGATGTTGTTCAACCGCGTCCGGCTCGCGTTGCGCGACGGCTTTCGTTGTCTCGGCCGCTTCCCGCGGGTCTGGCTCACATTCGCCGTGCTTGGCCTGGCCTACGCAATTTTCCAGTTCGCCACCTTCACACCGATCCAGACTTCGGCGGATGTCGATCTTAGCCAGATCACATCGCTGACGACCTGGCAATGGCCACGGCTCGCGGATGTCTGGCGCGAGACGCCCTTGCCGGCACTCGAAGGGGTGGCCGGAATCTTCGATAACGCGACGACCACCTATCCGCTATCGGCCATTGCGGCCGTGCTCATGCTCCTGAACTGGCGGGGCCTGCACACCGCGTTGTTCGGCGCGTTGCGCAAACGCTACCGGTTCGCCGGCTATCTCATTTACGTGATCATGCTGGTGAGCGCGGCCGCGTCGCTCTTGAAGCCGATCGTGTTCTGGGGATTGCCGACGTGGGGCGGACTCCTCCCGGGCTCGGGACTGCTGCGAATTTCCGCGACCGTCGATGCGGTCGCATTCATTTTCGAATACCTGTTCGGCGTTTACATCCAGGTCTATCTGATCACCGTCTGCTTCGCCTGGATCCGTGGCTTTGGGTTTGAGGAAGGCGAGCTCTTTCGTTTTGCCATGCGGCGGTTCAGTTACGTTTTGCGCTGGGCGGGGTTGGTCGTCGTTGCGAGCACATTGATTGTGCGGCTGCCGCTGTTGCTGGCTTACTTCACGAACATTCCCGATGTCCTCGATTATTTGCCGTTCGAGCGCATCATCATGAGCTGCTTGATCATTGGCTTTTGTTCCGTGCAAATCTCGCTCGCGCTCCACAACGAGACTCTCGCTGAAGCGGTCCGCGCCCATCGTCGGTTCATCCGGCGGAATGCCGGCCGGTTCGGCTGGTTTTTGCTCATCTGTGGCGTGCATTTTTATGCCATCATCGCTTTGGACGCCGTCGTGCGCGGCGCAATTGCCGATCGGCTGATGGCGCTCTTTTTCTGGAAATGCGCCTTTGCCGTGCTGCGCGGGTTCGTGACCGGCTGGCTCCTGGCTTCGTGGGTTTGTTTATTTCGGCAATGCGAGGCCGGTCAAATGGACCAGCAGACTTCGATTCGATATTAGGGCGAGTTGAGCTGGGCGACGTGAACGCGACCAAAATTACGCGCCAAAGTAAATCGAACCTGGCGCTGGCGTTTATCTCCCTTGGCCGGGAGCGCCGTCGCGACATCACCACCTTCTACGCTTTCTGCCGGCTGGTGGACGACATCGTGGATTCTTCCGATCTCACGACCGAACAGAAACGCGCGGCCCTGGCCGAGTGGCGCGCGGCGTTGCGCGGCGAAGTCGCCGGCGAGCCGTCCATCGCCCCGGAGGTGCGCCGTTTGATCGACAAATACTCGCTCGCGCCCGAGATGCTCGAGGAGATCATTGCCGGTGTGGAAATGGACTTGAGCGTTTCGCGCTACGAAACTTTTGAGCAGCTGCGCGTCTATTGCTACCGCGTGGCCAGCGCGGTCGGGCTCGTCAGTATCGAGATTTTTGGGTATCGCAACCCGGCCTGCAAAGAGTACGCCGTCCAGCTCGGGCTCGCCCTGCAAACGACCAACATCATTCGCGACGTTGAAGTCGATCTCTGGGACGGCCGAATCTATCTGCCGCTCGAGGACCTCGCCCGGTTCGGCTATGCGGAAGCCGACCTGCAAGATCGACAATATGACGAGCGATTCATTGGCTTGATGCAATTCGAGGCGGCGCGGGCCCATGGATTTTTCGATGAGGCAGCCAGGCTCCTGCCGCCCGAAGACCGCCGCGCCATGGTCGCGGCTGAAATCATGGCTTCGATTTATCGGGCCCTTCTTCGCCGGATCGAGCGCGACGGCTTTCGCGTCTTCGCCAAAAAGTATCGCCTCGGCAAATTGGAAAAAGCCCGGCGGATCGCGGTCCAGTTATTGAAGTCTCTTTGAATTTACATCCCGCAGCATCCGTCCAAGGTGTCCGTTGCGAAACGTTAACATCACTATGAAAACGAATTCTTTGAAAATCCTCGCGGCGCTCGTCGCCGGATTATTTGCAGTGAGCACAACACTCTACGCGCAAGGGACGGATTCGCGTATCGGCTCGTCGTCACAAAAGGCTATTGTCGCCAAAGCGATCACCAAGGAGGACGCTGCGAAAAAGTACCCGCCGACCGGCTCGGGATATCCGAGTGGGGAACGGGATGCGCACGATCCCTCAGGCACCGTGGCCAGCCCCTACCCGCCGCATCAGAAGTACGACTGCTCGAAAGTTGACCATGGCGCGCTTGTCCTCGATACGCGCGCGAACAAAGTCTTTGTCAGACCATAACTGGAGAAAGGGCATGAAAAGGGAAAAACAGATAGCATTGGCCGGAGTTTCAGCGCTGGCGCTCTGCGCGCTGGCGCTCAATTCGTGTGACACTTATGCCGGGCAAGGTGCCGGCTATGGCGCCGCCGCAGGCGCGATCATCGGTGGCGCGACGACCGGGAAAGTGCGCGGCGCCGCCGTCGGTGCGGCGATTGGCGCAGCCAGCGGCGCGATCATTGGTGCAGCGATCTCGGAGGAGGAAGCCGCGCGCTCCGGTCCGCCGCCTCCGGGCGGATTTCCGGTCGCGCGCTACAGCGGCACGCCCGGCCTCGTGGTCAGCCCGTATCCGCCGCACAACCTTGTCGATGTTCGCGGGATTCCGCCCGGCGCACGGGTGCGCGATCCGTCTACCGGCGGCATCTTCATCCGGCCCTGAGGGGCGGCTGCTTCCTTCAGACGGATTGGTCGGCGCCCGGGACCAATCCGTTTTCCTCTCAATCGACTGGCGGTGGCGTCTTGAACTGGCCAACCGGCCAGGTCTCTCGTTCAATGTGCCACCCACCACTGACGCAACTGGCGCATCACGGCCGTTTTGCTCGCGAACGGAACTTTCCTGGCCCAGTTGCCGTTGATACGCACCCGATAAGTGCGCGCAGGAAAGGGCGGATCAATCAATTCGAGTTTGATCTGCTGCCCCGTCTGATGATTGACGAGAGAAAGCGTGTAATGGACATCGGCTTCGGACATGGAATTGTTTCCTACCGAGTGAACGCGAAAATGGCGAGCCAGAAGCTGAGTCGCAGCGTGCATTTTCAAATACACGTGCAAATACACGTTCATACGTCTAATCATAGTTAGGCTCCTACCCATATGAACCGCGTAATCCTTACACTATTACTCACGACACTGATCATCCAGGCACCTGAGGCACGCGCCCAGAGCGCGAAGGCCGCGAAAGCTATCATCACACTTCTTACTGGCGCGGCCGCCGCAGAGGCGGTTTCGCAAACTGTAGGCGCGAAGATTGACTACGATGAAGCACGAGATGCCCTGCAAAAGCAGGGCATCAATACTAACGAGATGGCGATCTATTCACTGTATTTCACACTCAACGGCGATGTTTCGTCCATGATGTGGGCGGACATCTTTAATAAGCCGGATGTGTTCGCGATCGTTTCGATCGAGGGCCAGGGGAACTTCCTGATTCCGGAAACTTATGAGGAGTATTCAGGACAGCCGATACTCCTCAATGTCATTGCGAAGCGCGCGCGGCCAGGACAGCGCATCGTCGTGAACATCTATGACGATGATTCGTGGAGTAACCGCGTATGGAACAC
>JBHEMD010000193.1:0-10500 GCA_046262735.1 Chthoniobacterales bacterium
CATTTCGCCAACTCCGAAAATCACCCGGCTTCACTTTGGTGGCAGTGATCACACTCGCGCTCGGTATCGGCGCGAACACCGCTATCTTTACTTTGATTCAGGACCTTTTTCTGCGCGGCCTCCCGTTTTCCGAGCCGGACCGACTGGTACGCATTTATGGCGAATCGAAAGAGCGCGACTTGAAACAGATGCCCACTTCGGTGCCGAAGTTTTGGCATTACCGCGACGGGCAAACCGTTTTCTCAAGCATCGCGGCCGATTGGGGCAACGGCTTTATCATGACAGGATCTGGTGAACCGATTCAGTTACTCGGCGGAAATGTGACGGCCAACTATTTCGAATTGCTCGGGATTCATCCGATTCTCGGCCGCAATTTTCTGCCGGAGGAAGAGAGCAAAGGCGACGTTGCACTGGTGACAGAAAGTTTCTGGCGCAAGCATTTCAATTCCGATCCATCGATTCTCGGTCGCAGCATTACCCTGAACGGAGTGCCGACGACGGTCATCGGCGTGCTGCCAGACCTGCCGATTTCGTGGTTCGGGCGCGACTCGGAGATTTTTGCGAATAAACCATTCGAGCCGCCCGGTTTGACGAAAGAGAGAATGATGCGCGGCGTCAGCTTCATGCGCATGACGGCGCGGTTGAAACCCGGGGTTTCGATCGCACAAGCGCAGGCGGCGATGCCGGCATTATTCCAAAGCTACAAAGAACAACACCCGGACACGGCGGACAACACCTGGTCGCCCTATCTGGTGTCGGCGGCGGAAGATGTGACCGGAGATTTGCGGCCGGCTTTCATAACCCTGCTGGCCGCGGTAAGCGCGGTATTGCTGATCGCGTGCAGCAATGTCGCAAATCTGTTGCTGGTGCGCTTCACCGGACGCAAGCGCGAGATCGCGTTGCGCATGGCGCTGGGCGCGGCACGACGCGGAATCGTGCGCTTGTTCGTTTTCGAAAGCACTCTGGTTAGCGTCGTTGCGGGCGCGATTGGATTATGCCTCGCGCTCTGGACGGTGTCGGTCGTTCCGAAATTGGCCGGTCAAAACATTCCGCTCGAAAGCGAAGTGAAGCTGCAATGGCCCGTGCTCATTTTTACCTTGGGACTTTCTCTCATCACCGGCCTGCTGATGGGTCTCTATCCGGCATGGCAAAGCTCGCGCTCCGACCTCGTTGATGGACTCAAGGAAGGTGGACGCGGAACAAGTGGCAGTCGCGGTCAACATCGTTTCCGCCGCGGTTTGGTCGCCGCGCAAGTGGGCCTGTCGGTCGTGCTCCTGGCTGGTGCGGCCATGCTCGTCTCCAGTTTTATGCGGCTCAGTCGGCAGGAAGCGGGATTTCGTTCGGAACACGTTTGGACTGGCGGGATCGGATTGCCTCCAGCGGGATATGCTGATCCGGCTTCGAAGGCCCGTTTCGCCGACCGCTTGCAAACAGAATTACAAACCGCTCCAGGAGTTGAAGCCGTTTCGTTCACCGATGCTGTTCCGCTTTCTGGGAATTTTTCGCGATCGCCTTACGCGCGCGCTGACGGCAATCCGGTCCCGGTCAACCAGCGGCAACTGGGGCTAACCCGAAGCGTTTCACCGGGGTATTTTCGCACGCTCGGGATTCCGCTCCTCGCCGGTCGCGATTTCGCCGAACAAGACAAGGTCGATTCGCCGCTCGTCGTGGTTCTGAGCAACTCGACGGCCAAGAAACTTTTTCCGAATGAAAATCCGATTGGCCACCAGATTCTTTTCGGCACGGACAACGGTAACGGACTTGCGGCAGAAGTGATTGGCATAGTCGGCGACGTGCGTTCGCAACAGCTCGCCAAAGCAAACGACGTCGAGTTTTACCGCCCATGGAACCAGCGCAGTTTTCCATTTCTCAGTGTCGTTGTGCGCAGCGCCACCAAACCAGAGGCAACACTCGGAATGGTTCGCTCGGCCTTGAACAAGGTCGATAACAGATTGCCGATTCTGCAACCGAGCACGCTCGATGCAATCGTGACTCAATCGCTTGGCCAGCAGCGATTGACGATGGCCTTGCTCGGCGTTTTTGCCGGCATTGCCGTTCTGCTCGCGATCGTGGGAATTTATGGCGCCGTCGCTTATACCGTCGAGCAACGCACTGGAGAAATTGGTGTCCGCATGGCGCTCGGCGCTCAGACGACCGATGTGCTGCGTCTGGTCGTCCGACAGGGAATGAATCCGGTCTTGCTCGGACTCGTCATCGGTCTGGCGGGGACGTTTGCCGCCGGCCGATTGATCGCGGCGCAGCTTTACCAGATTTCTCCGCACAACCCATTGCTGCTTGGTGCAACCGCGATCGTCCTCGCACTCGCTGCGCTGCTGGCCTGTTTGATTCCCGCGCGCCGCGCCTCGCGGGTCGATCCAATTATCGCTTTGCGCACAGAATGATTTAGCCATGCAAAACCTTCGCCATTCCTTACGCAGTTTGCTCAAACAGCCGCTCTTCAGTGGAATCGTGGTGCTGACGTTTGCTCTCGGAATTGGCGCGAACAGCGCGGTGTTCAGTGTTGTTAACACGGTCATGTGGCGGCCGCTCCCGTTTCCTCAGCCGCAAAATCTGACCATGCTTTTGCTCTATGACATGCGTTCCCGCGCGATCGAGCTCAATGAAGATCAGACTTGTTCCTATCCGGATTTTGCCGACTGGCGCTCGCAAAATCTGGTCTTCGAACAAATGGCCGTTTACACGAACAACGGTGTCACCACTCTCACCGACGGCGGGGAAGCGACCCACGTCCAGGGCGAGGCTGTCTCGGCGAATTTGTTTTCACTGCTTCGGGTTCAGCCAATCCTGGGTCGCGGCTTTCTTTCCAAGGAAGATGAACCCGGAAATCGTGTTGTTATTTTGAGCCACGCCTTGTGGCAGGGACGTTTCGGCGGCGATCCGAAGATCATTGGCAGGTTGCTAACGTTCAACGGAGAAAAGTTCGAAGTCGTCGGAGTCATGCCCGAACAATTTGAATTTCCCATCGGCAAATTCAGTCCGGAAGTCTGGACGACGATGTCGATGTTGCGCGAGACCCAGGACGGAGCATCGCCGATGACCGAGCAGCGCGGCAACGACTTTTTAAAATGCGTCGCCCGTCTTAAGCCGCACGTCTCGCTTGATCAGGCACAGGCCAATATCGACACGATCAGTGCGGCGTTGCGCCAGCAATATCCCGATTCCAACACCAACGTTGGCGTGAAAGTGGTGCCGCTGGCAAGGGCAATGGTCGGCGACGCTCATACAGCTTTGCTGATGCTTTGCGCGATGGCCGGATGCGTCCTGCTCGTCGCCTGCGTCAACGTGGTCAATTTGCTGCTGGCGCGTTCCGTCTCGCGCCAAAAAGAAATCAGCATCCGGACCGCCCTCGGCGCCGGCCGCTGGCACATCATTAAACAACTGCTCTTCGAAAGTCTGCTCCTGAGTGTGGCCGGGGGCGTCATCGGGTTCATGATCGCGACCTGGGCGCTCGATTCATTGAAAACATTTTTGCCGGCGCACATTCCGCGCATCGCCGAGGTGTCGCCCGATTTTCGCGTTCTTGTTTTCACCGCGGCGGTTAGTCTCGGAGCGGCATTACTAGCCGGACTTCTGCCGGCGTGGCGCGCGTCGCATCCGAACATCACCGGCACACTGAACGAAAACGCACGCGGCTCGACGGAAGGGGTGCATAACGGCCGGACCCGCTCCGTTCTGGTGGTAGTCGAGATTGTGCTCGCGCTGGTGTTGCTCGCCAGCGCCGGTTTGCTTGTCCAAAGTTTTCTCCGGCTGCAGAAAGTGCATCCGGGTTTCGATCCAGCCAATGTGATCACGGCGCGCGTGGCGCTGCCTAATTCCAGATACGCCAAGCCTGAACAGGCTGCACAGTTTTTCAAGAAACTGTTCGCCAACATCTCTGCCTCGCCCGGGATAAACTCAGCCGCCGGCGCGTGGTGGATTCCGCTCAGTGGCAGCGAGATTGTTTTCACTTTTAACCTCGAAGAGCGGCCGTTGCCGAAAGCCCAGCAGCCAATGGCCCAGGTGAACGTCGTCACCGCCGACTTTTTCAAAACGGTGCGGGTCCCGCTCGTGCGCGGCCGCGACTTCGACGTCCACGATGATCGCAATGCTCCCCCGGTTGCGATCGTGACGGAGAGTTTTGCCAGGGAATTCTTTCCCGGTGAAGATCCGGTCGGAAAACGCATCACGCCAAACGGGTCGGCTGAGCCGGGCGATCCGCCCGTGCGCGAGATCGTCGGTGTGGTTGGAGACCTTCACCTGATCAGTTTAGGCGCTGCGCCCAAGCCCCAGATCTATCTGCCGGAGGAGCAATTCGGCCTCGGGATGATGTCGATCTTCGTGCGGAGCCAAATGAGTCAATCGTCGTTAGCCACGACATTGCGGCGCGCAATCGATCAAATCGACAAAGACGTCCCGTTTTATCGGATGCGCACGCTGCCGGAGTACCTTTCCCAATCGATCGCCCAGCCGCGACTGAATGCGATGATGGTGGGTCTTTTCGCGTTCATTGCGCTCCTTCTCGCCGCCGCCGGAATCTTCGGGGTGATGAGTTACTCGGTCACGCAGCGCACCCAGGAAATTGGAATTCGTCTCGCGCTGGGCGCGCAACGTTACGACGTGCTGCGCCTCGTCATTGGTCAGGGAATGCGGTTCGTCGGTGCCGGATTGCTCCTCGGTCTGATTGGCGTGTTTGCCTGCACTCGTTTGCTCCAGAGCCTGCTCTTCGGTGTCGGCGCAACCGATCTGCCGACTCTGGTTGCCGTCAGTGTAATCCTGGCCGCGGTAGCGTTTGCGGCCTGCCTCCTCCCGGCGCGCAAGGCCACTCTGGTCGATCCGATACGGGCGCTTCGCGCCGAATGAATTTCCAAATCGAAACCATCAACCCGACAACCGCATGAACGATATCCGTTTCGCATTTCGTAAACTTCGCCAGTCACCCGGCTTCACAGCGATTGCCGTCTTCACCCTCGCGCTCGGCATCGGCCTGAACACGACGATCTTCAGTTTGGTTAACGATCTTTTTCTGCGCGGCCTGCCTTTCAACGAGCCCTCGCGCGTCGTCCACCTCTACGGCGGCGATAAGACACGCGACCTCCTCGATCTCCCAGTATCGGCGCCGCGCTACGAACATTTCCGCGATGGGCAGACCGTGTTTGATGGATTCGCGGCGGAAAATTTCTTCCTCTTCACGCTCACCGGTGTCGGCAATCCCGTCCAGGTTTTTGGCGGGCGCTTGACCTCGAACTACTTCGACGTGCTGGGCGTGCGACCGATCATGGGTCGCAATTTCCTGCCCCGGGAACAGGAGGGCGCTGATGTCGCAGTCGTGACGAAAAATTTCTGGCAAAATCGACTCGGGAGCGATCCGAACGTGATCGGACGCAGCATCACACTGGACGGAATTGCGCACACCGTCGTGGGAGTGCTTCCGAACATGCCGGTGACATGGTTCGGAGCAAACCCGATCGCGGAGGTCTGGACAACAAAGCCGTTCCAGCTTCCGGGGTTCACCCACGAACGAATGATGCGCGGGACGAGCTTTCTCCGCGTGATCGGCCGAATGAAACCAAACGTCACACTCAAGCAGGTCCGGGCGGCTTTGCCCTCGCTCGACCAAAGTTATCGCACCCAATACCCGAACAAGATCGACAGCTCGTTGACAACCACGGTCAAAACATTGCCGCAAGACGTGACGGAAAATATCCGCGCCGGTTTCGCGACGCTTTTTGCGGCCGTCAGCTTTGTTTTGCTAATCGCCTGCAGCAACGTCGCCAACCTGTTGCTCGTCCGGTTTAGCGGGCGCCGCCGTGAGATCGCGCTCCGCATGGCCATTGGTGCCTCGCGCACGAGCATCATCCGGCTGTTCGTGTTTGAAAGTTTGCTCGTCAGTGCAATTGCCGGCGCGGTTGGCGCGTTCGTGGCGTGGCGCTTGGTGCCGCTCGTTCCGAAAATGGCATCCAATTTTCTTCCGCTGGCAGCGAACACCGCCACGAGTTTGTCGCTGCCGGTCCTGCTGTTCACCATCGGATTGTCGATCTTGACCGGGCTGTTGATGGGAATTTATCCGGCGCTACAAGGTTCCCACGCCGATCTGGTGGACGGGCTTAAAGAAGGCGGTCGCGGAAGCAGCGGCAGTGTGCGACAACAGCGGTTCCGCAAAATCCTGGTCGGCGCGCAGGTCGCGCTCTCGGTCACGTTGCTCGCAGGCGCGGCGCTGCTCATCACCAGCTTTTTGAAGTTGAGCCGACAAAACATAGGCTTTCGTCCTCATCATCTTTGGACGGGCGCGATCACGCTGCCAACCCCGCAATATCCCGATGCGCCGTCGCGCGAGCGGTTCGTTGACCAAACACTCAAGGCGTTGCGCGACGTGCCGGGGCTCGAAAGCGCGACCGTCAGCGGCGACATTCCCTTGAACGGCGGTAATCGCACGCTCTACGCGCGGGGCGACCGCGATGTGCCGCCGATCGAGCAGCGCGCCAACGCTCCCAGTCACGATACCGCGCCGGCTTTCTTGAGGACGTGGGGCATCCCGCTCCTGGCCGGTCGCGATTTCAACGAACACGATACCGCCGAGAGCCAGAATGTCGTTTTGATCAGTCAGGCCGGTGCCAAAAAAGTTTTCCCGAATGAAAACCCGATCGGCAAAACTCTCCTCGTCACGAGTCTCGGCGTGCCCTGCGAGATTGTCGGCGTTGTCGGGGACATTCGCTCGCAACGGATCAAGGAAGAACCGGGCATGGAGTTTTATCGGCCGTGGGCGCAGGAGAACTTTCCGTTCGTCAACGTTACGGTTCTTGGCAATTTGAAAGTGGAAGCGGTAACCAGGCTTGTTCAATCGGCCTTGAGCAAAGTCGATCCGGGTCTCGCAATCGCGTTGCCCCAAAGCATGGATGCAGTGGTGGCACAGGCGCTCGGCCAGGAACGACTGCTCATGATTTTGCTCGGCGTTTTCGCCGGCGTTGCGCTGTTGCTCGCCACGATCGGCATCTATGGCGCGGTCGCTTACACGGTCGAACAGCGCACCGGCGAGATTGGCGTGCGTATGGCGCTGGGCGCGCAGACCATGGACATTTTGCGCCTGATCGTGCGGCAGGGAATGACACCGGTGGCAATCGGCCTGGCCATCGGTGTCGCCGCCGCGCTCGCCGTCGGGCGCCTGATTGCTTCGCAACTGTACCAAACGTCCGCCTACAATCCGCTTTTACTTACCGTCACATTGTCGATCCTGGCCGCCGCGGCGCTCGTCGCCTGTCTGTTGCCGGCGCGGCGTGCCGCACTGGTCGATCCGGTGCAGGCGTTGCGCACGGAATAATCGAAACCGCGACAATGCTAACCGATCTCAAATACGCGTTGCGCATGCTGGTGAAAACGCCGGGCTTTACCGCCATTGCCATCCTGACACTCGCCCTCGGCATCGGCGCCAATAGCGCGATCTTCAGCGTGATCGACGCCGTCCTGCTGCGGCCGCTGCCATTTCCAAAACCAAATGAGCTCGTCGCGATCTGGTCGCAGGTCGATCGTGAGAACTCGGAAAAGGAAACCGAATCCATTCCGGATTATGTCGATCTTCGCGATGAATCCCGGACTTTATCGGCCCTGACGGCATTTACGCGCGCGGGCGCGGTCCTTAACGGAGCGGAAGAGTCCCGTCAGTTGGAAGGTCTCGCCGTTACCTCGGATATTTTTGCGGTGCTCGGCGTTTCACCTGCGCGCGGCCGCGTTTACACCCGCGAAGACGACAATGTCGATGCGCGCGTGGTGGTGTTAACCGATTACGCCTGGAAAACTCTTTTTAACAGCGACCCGAACATTGTCGGAAAACAAATCAGCATGTCGTGGCGCTTATACACCGTGCTTGGGGTGATGCCGCCCGGATTTCGTTTTCCGGTGGAAGGTGCGCGCGTGGATTATTTCCAGCCGCTGCATCCACTCGTCCCGGAACATGTGAACAATCGTGATTCACATTTCCTCCGTATGGTCGGCCGATTGAAACCAGGCGTGACCATTCAACGATGCGAAGCGGAAATGAAGACGATCGCAGCGCGGCTGGAGCAACAATATCCCAAATCGAACGCGAATCGTTCCGAGCGCGTGTTTTCTCTGCACAACGATATCGTCGGCGATGTCCGACCCGCGTTGCTCACGCTGGTGGCGGCAGTCGTTCTCGTGTTGCTGATCGCCTGCGCGAACGTCGCCAATCTCCTGCTCGCGCGCGCCACTCAGCGCCGGCGCGAAATTGCCATTCGCACCGCTTTGGGCGCGAGCCGGCGCCGGATCGTGATGCAATTGGTGGGGGAAGGTCTCATTCTCGCTCTTGTCGGCGCGGGCGCAGGACTTCTCATGGCGTTGTGGGGGATCGACCTGCTGCGGTTATTTGGTCCCCAGGATGTTCCGCGGTTCGACCAGATTCGAGTCAACGGAATCGTTGTCGTCTTTACTTTCGGTGCCGCCGTTTTTAGCACATTGCTTTTCGCGCTTGTTCCGGCGCTGCAGGTTTCCAGGCCGAACGCGAACGAATCCTCGCAGGAAGGAAATCGCGGCGCGGTTGGTCCGGAATCGCACCGGTTGCGCGCGTTGCTCGTCATCGCCCAGGTTGCATTGTCGATGTTGCTTCTCACTGGCGCCGGTTTGCTTATCAAAAGCTTCGCCAATCTGCGCGCGACCAGGCCCGGCTTTGACCCTTCCCACGCGCTGGTCGGTGAACTCATTTTGCCGAAAGCGAAATATCCCGACCCGGTAAAGCACCGGCAATTCTTCGAACAGATTCTGCCTAAACTTGCGGCTCTGCCCGGAGTAGAAGCAGCTGGCGCCGCCTTTCCCATGCCGTTTTCAGGCAACGACAGCGGAACGATATTTTCCATTGTCGGTCAACCGCCTCGTCCGTCCGGACAGGAATTGGTCGCTTCCGATCTCACCATCACGCCGGATTATTTTCGCGCGATGCGAACGCCGGTCTTACGCGGCCGCGCCTTCAATTCCAGCGACACGAACGACTCTTCGCCGGTCGTGATCGTGAACGATGTGCTCGCGCAACGTTACTTTCCGGGCGGCAACGCGGTTGGTCAGCAAATCGTGTTGACTCACCGTGAAAAAGACGGGCCGCCGGCGCCGAAGCAAATCGTCGGCATCGTTGGCAGTTCGCGCCATGAATCGCTCGCCATTCAGCCGCTGCCGGAGTTTTACATTCCGGTCGCGCAGAATCCGCAGCGCCGGATGGATGTGATTATCCGCGCAGTCGCAGCCGACGGCTTGCAAACATCGCTGCGCAACATCGTGCATGAATTCGACAAGGATTTATTCGTTCCAAGTCTCGAACCGCTCGAGAGCCGCATCGGCGTTACCCTCGCCCAACCGCGTTTCAACATGATGCTGCTTGGCTGTTTCGCCGGCGTCGCCATGATTCTCGCCGCCATCGGAATTTATGGCGTAATCGCCTACTCCGTGGCCCAGCGCACCAGGGAAATTGGAATTCGAATGGCCCTCGGCGGGCAAAAGATCGACATGTTGAGGATGGTTCTGCGGCAAAGTCTCACCATCGTGGCCATTGGTTTAGTTATCGGCTTGATCAGCGCGCTTGGCGCCACCCGTTTAATGAGCGCGCTGCTCTTTGGCGTCGGGGCAAACGATCTCGCAACCTACGCGATCGTTGTCCTCTTGCTCGGTTTCGCTGCCGCGTTGGCGAGTTATTTGCCGGCGCGCCGCGCCATGGCGGTCGATCCGATGGTCGCGTTGCGTTACGAGTGAGATGAGCGATCTGAAGTTCGCTCTGCGCCAACTTCGCAAATCTCCGACGTTCACGGTGACGGCGCTCGCTACCGTTGCGATCTGTCTGGGAGCGAACCTCGCGATTTTCGCGGTGATCAATTCCATTCTGCTTCGGCCTCTTCCCTTTCCGCGATCCGATCGACTGGTCACGATCTTCAACACCTACCCAAAAGCTGGAGTGGAGAATGACGGTTCGTCGATAACCAATTACTACGAGCGGCGCGGCAACATTCCGGCGTTCTCGAGCCTTTCCATGTATATGGAGAGAGCCGAAACCGTCGGTGATCCGGGCTCCATGCAACAGGAAGAAATCGTGCGCATATCGCCGGAATTTTTCACGACTCTTGGTGTTAGGCCCGCCATCGGTCGCAACTTCACCGATAAAGAGACCGACCCCCATACGAACGTGATTATCCTCACAGACGGATTCTGGCGCGAGCGTTTCAATTCCGATGCAAACATCCTAGGCCGTGATACCCGCATAAACGGTATCCCAAGAAAGATCGTTGGCGTCCTGCCTCCTGCTTTTCGTTTTCTCTCGTCCGAGGCGCGCGTTTTTCTCCCAATAAAGTCCGGTATCGAAGAGCGTGCACCGAAAGCGCGCCACTCTGGCGGCGGCGGCACGCACATGATCGCACGCTTGAAACCGGGCGCGACGATCGCCGAAGCGCAATCCCAAATCGACGCGCACAACGCCGCCGTCGAAGAAGACAATCCGGAAGCGAAGATGAT
>JBHEMD010000194.1:0-13675 GCA_046262735.1 Chthoniobacterales bacterium
CGAAGGAAAAAATGGTGCAGATTCACGGCGATATATTCGAGACGCGCTGTTCGCGCTGCGAGTTCAGCCGGAACGAGCAACAGCAAGAGCAAGAGCAAGAGCAGGAGCACATTCCACGGTGCCCGCGGTGCGCAGCGCTGATGCGGCCGGGAGTGGTTTGGTTCGGGGAGATGCTCGACGCCCGCAAGATCGACATCGTCCAGGATTATCTCAGGAGCGGCGGATGCGATTTGGTTCTCGTGATCGGCACCACGGCTTTATTCGGTTACATCAGCGATTGGGCGGTGCGCGCCCACCTTCGCCAAGGCTCCGGCGTGCAAACGCGGGAGGGCGGAGAGCTGATCGAGATTAATCCCGAAGAGACGGCGTTATCACGCTTCGCGACTAAATCCATCCGCGAACCGGCGGCGGTCGCGTTGCCGAAATTAGTGGAAAGGTTGTTCGATTCGCGATCAGCACTGTAGGGGACGCTGTTAGCGTCCCGATTTGGGAAGCAGACTGCTTTCCCTACAAAATTGTCGCGCAGCGTTAGCGGCGAGCGCTAACATCAATACCAATTCCTAGCAAAACTATGGCGAATGTTCCTTTCGATCGCTCGCGCCTGTCGCTGCCGGCCGAAGAGATGCGGCGGTTTGGTTATCGCATTGTCGATTTATTGTCGGAGCATTTCGCCCGGATGTCGGACGGACCGGTGGGAGTGAAAGCCGATCCGGCGCAGATCATCGCGTTGTTTGACCGCGATCCGCCGGAACAAAGTCGCGATCCGCAGGAGATTCTCCAGCAGCTCGAGCGCGACGTGCTTCCGAACAATTTGCATGTCGATCATCTGCGCTTTTTCGCATTTGTGCCCGGGCCAAACAATTTTGTGAGCGCGATGGCCGACGCGCTCGCGGCCGGGTTCAACGTTTTCAACGGCACCTGGTTTGGCGGATCGGCCGCCGCTGCGCTGGAGCTTGGACTTGTGCGTTGGCTCTGTCGTGTCTGCGGTTTATCGACGGAAGCGGGCGGTCTGTTTGTCAGCGGCGGCTCGATGGCCAATCTCACTGCGCTCGTCGCGGCACGGCACGCCCGCCTGCAGGATCGGGTCGAGGGCGCTACGATTTATTTCTCGGATCAGACGCACTCGTCGGTGGAACGCGCCCTGCGCGTCATTGGCTTTGCGGCTGCGCAACTGCGCAAGATAGAGTCGGACGATGAATTCAGGCTGCCATTGAATGCGCTGCGCGCGGCCATCGCCGAAGATCGCTCGAGCGGGCTGCGGCCGTTCTGCATCATCGCCAATGCCGGCACGACGAATACCGGCGCGGTCGATCCGTTGCCGGAGCTCGCCGATTTGGCTGCGTCCGAAAACCTCTGGCTGCACATTGACGGCGCATTCGGCGCAGCTGCGATTTTGTCCGAACGCGGTCGAGCGATGTTGCGAGGGCTGGAGCGCGCCGATTCGATCACGCTCGATCCGCACAAATGGCTCTTCCAATCCTTTGAGTGCGGCTGCGTGCTGGTGCGCGACGCCGCGCTTTTAAAATCCGCGTTTCAGATCAAGGCCGATTATCTGCGCGACGTCCATCGCGTCGTCGAAGAATTCAACCCGTGCGACTACGGCGTGCAGCTCACCCGGAGTTTTCGCGCGCTGAAGCTCTGGCTATCGCTCGAAACGTTCGGCGTCGCGGCTTTTCGCGAAGCGATCACGCGGGGATTCGAGCTGGCGGACGCGGCCGAGCGCGAGCTGCGCGCTCGCGACGGCTGGGAAATTCTCTCACCCGCGCAGATGGCCACGGTCTGTTTTCGTTTCGGTCGCGACGACGAGCTTCAGACCAAACTTGTCGAACGAATGTTGAGCGACGGGTTTGCCCTGCTCACTTCCACCACGCTCAAAGGCGCGACTTCGCTTCGGCTTTGCACGATCAACCCGCGCACGACGGAGCAAGACATTGTCGAAACGGTCAAGCGGCTCGACGGACTGGCGAGAAAATGATCTCGCAAGCGCGGCCTCCGCTCGGCATCAAATTGCTCGCGGTCTTCTTCGCATTTGGCGCCGCTGTTTGTTTGATCACAATTATCGCGCTGCTTTTTCCGGGTGGCGCGCTCGAGCCAATCTGGCGGCTGAATCCGGAGGCGCACGCGCAATTTCAAAAAATAGGCAGATTGTCGACCTTGCTCATGCTTGTGGTCGGGTCGGCCTGCGCGCTGGCGGCGATTGGACTGGCGACGCGCGCGCAATGGGGTCGGCCGCTGGCGCTTGGCATTCTGGGGGTCAATCTAGTCGGCGACTTGCTGAACGTGTTGCTGCGCCACGATCCGCGGACCCTGATCGGTCTGCCGATTGGCGGCGCGATGATCGCTTACCTGCTGATCGCACGGAGATAGCGTTGGGTCGAGCGGACAACTGAATCCTTCGCGTTACCAGGAACGTTTGCTTTCCACCACGCGCCGTGGATTTGGTCGAAGGCGAATGGTTCAATCGATTTAACGATGCGATGGACGGCAGTCGGGCCGAGCGGAATGAGATTCGGATAACTGCGCATGAAACTGACATAGCGGCGGTCTTGCGCCACTTGAATAATGTCTCCGGTCAAAAGCGCACCTTTGCCGTCCGCGCCGGCCGGCCAATGCAGCACGGTGCCGCCCTCGAAATGCCCGCCGCACTTGATCAGCGTCAGATCATCCCAGAGTCGCCGCGTTGTTCCGTCCCAAAACTCGATCCGCGGGCTCGGCCGCATGACCCATTGTCGATCTTGCGCGTGCAAAAATATTCGGGCCTCGAAGCGCTCCGCCCACTCGACCATCCCGGAATAGAAATGGGGATGCGAAACGGCGATCGCGCCAATACCGCCGTGGGCTTTGACTGCGGCGATGGTTTGGTCATCGAGCAGCGAGATGCAGTCCCAGAGGAGATTTCCGCCGGACGTTTGCAACAGCAATGCGCGCTGACCGATGGCGAATTGCGGCTCGCTGCCGATGCCGAGTAGCTGCGGCGCTTCTTCTTCGAAGCGGTTGTGATGATCGGCGGCGAGTTTTTCAAGCGTCGTCCATTTCTGGCCTGCCTGCCGCACGAACTGCCGTTCATCTTCACAAATCGGACAGCGCGTCGGCGGCGCGGCAGTCTCGGCGAACTGCGTTCCGCATTGGACGCAGATAAAATTCTCCATCGCGCGATGCTCTGTAGCGGCGATCTGCAATCGTCGCAAACCCTCTGGATGGCGTGTCCCTCCGTCTGCGACGCGGGCTTAGTCCTTATGGTGAATGGAGCCGGCGCCGGTAACGTGTTTCTCAATCGTCTTCGGATTGCCGAAATAAGTCACGTCGCCTGCGCCGGTGATCGCGACGCGCAGGGTGTCGCTCGCATTTACCGACGCGCTCGCCGCGCCCGTGGTGGAAATCTGCACGATGCGCGCCTGGAGCGACTTCGCCTTTAAATCGCTTGCCCCCGTCATGTCGGCGAGCAACTCATCCACTGCGCCATCGAGCGTCACATCGGCTGCGCCGCTCGATTCGACGGCGAACCGCGGACCGGTGAGTCCGCTCATTTTCAAATCACCCGCGCCACTGAGCTTGACCGCGGAACGCGTCGAACTAAAGACGACCACCTTTATCCCATGGCGCGGGTGGACACGTTCGCGGGTCCGCAGCTCGAGGCGATTGTCGATCTTACGGGTCACGATGTAAGGGAGAAGATTTTCATCGGTCGTGATGCTGATTGAGGCCGGCCCGTTGCGCCATTCAATGTCGAACCCGCCGCGCGCGTCAATTTCAGAAAAATCTTCGATCGTGCGCTGGTCGGTGACGATGTGGCCATTGCCGCGGATTCCCTGCCAGTTGCAAGCGGAGAGCGTCACCGCCGCGATGCTCAGAAGCGAAATGCAAATTTTCTTCATAAGTAGAAGCCTGCTTTGTTTGTTCGATGCGGTATGGGCCGGCTTCGGATTCAAAAAAATGACTGGTGGATCGGCGGCTCCGTCGGATGATGCTAATAATTAAGATCGAGCAAGGGAATGCTCGATCCACCTACTTTGTGATTTTGAGCCTGGCGGACTCAAATAGTTCGGCGCCGACATAAAAGTCGACGCGATAATCACCCGGCGCCCAGCCGGTGTCGGGCCGCGAGAGGGTGAAAACGCCATATGCCTCCGGGCTATTCGCAATGGTTGAGGCTTCGTCAACGATGTAATCCGGAGGCGCAACGCCCGCGACGTTCTCCGCGATCCAGACAACGCGAATTTTCGCCGGCGTTGGCAGATCATGTCCCTGCCAGCGGGCGTAAACCTTCGATGTATCGGTGGAGAACTGATCGGTCGGATCGCCGGTCGGCGTACTCGCGACCTGGAGAGAAATCTTCTTCGGTGCGGTGAGCGGCTTCACATTCGGTCGCGCCGCAATTTTCGGCGGTTCCTTTAGTTCAAGTGAGATGCGCCGCAGTAAATTGCCCTCCGGCGTCTTTGTTGTGGTCACGTCTTTGACGATGCCCGTGCCGGTGGCGAACCAGCGGTCGATCGTCATCGGAATCGGCTCGGTTTGTTCGCCGTGGATATGAACTGCGCGAAAGCTGCCTGCCGGAACATCGACATTTTCCGGCCCGATGACTTCATACCGCTGACTCACCTTTGAACCGGCGAGTGTGGTGAAGAAGTCCCAGGTGATGCCCGGCTGCAACGGACTGGCCACCATCGTCTGCGGCGGGTCCAGCGCCGTCACCTTGCCGAACTGATCAATCCGGCCGGCGCAAAAGATCCCGTGCTCGTTCACGATCATGAGGTCGGCGTTGGTGATAGCGTCGTCGCGGAGCATCTCGAATTTCCAGAGCGTGCGCGCGTTGAGGTCCTGGGTGCCGTTGATCCGGTAGGTCGCGAGGCGATGAATTGTTCGCGCGCCCTGTGACCGCCCGCCGAACGAAAGATCGGGCCCGGCCTTCTCGGTCATTTCGTAGAGCCACGTCATCCCATCCATGGTTGGGATCAATTGTTCGGCCGAGCTTCGCGTCAGCGCTGTCACAGCGAGGATGAGAGCTACAAACGGTCGCATGAGGCCGGACGCTAGAAAGCCTGCGTCAAGCGTCAACCTCTCCTCGTCAGGCGCGTCGGATCGGTTATTCTTTTCCGCGATGTGGCGGCGAAATTACCTCTGGATATTCCTGCCGATCGCGTGTGGCTGGTTTGCACACTCCCTCAACGCACAGGCGCCGTCTCCCGATCCGCGTCATGTCGTCGTCGTGGTTTGGGACGGGATGCGGCCCGACATGATGACGGAAAAGAATTGTCCGGTGCTTTGGCGACTCGCGCAGGAGGGCGTCTTTTTTCGCAATCATCACGCCGTCTATCCCACGGCTACGAACGTCAACGGCACTGCGCTCGTGACCGGTTTTTATCCCGCGCGCTCCGGCATCATCGCAAACCATGAGTACCGGCCGGCGATCGACTGGCGCGGAGTCGTTGACGTGAGCGAAGCGGCAGTCGTGCGCAAAGGCGACGAAGCGGCCGCTGGAAAATATCTCGCCGTGCCGACCATCGCGGAGCTGGTGCGCGCTGCCGGCGGCCGAACCGTTACGGCCAGCGCAAAGACTATCGGGTTATTGCTCGATCGACATCTTGATGCGGCGCGCGACAAAGGGTCAGCCGCGCTTTTTTCCGGCGCGATGCAATCGCCCGAAAATCTGGCCGCAATCGTCTCGCAACTCGGACCGTTTCCGCGGTTGAGCTTCGCCGAGAAAGATTTGTGGACGACAAAGGCGTTAACCGAGATTTTTTGGAAAGAGAACCTGCCGGTTTTTTCGCTCCTTTGGTTAAGTGAACCGGACGGGACGCAGCATGAAGCCGCGCCCGGGTCGCCGGCTGCGCTGGCCGCGATCAAATCGAGCGACGATAACCTCGAGCGCGTCCTGCATGCGTTGGACCGACACAAGGCGACGCCCAACACGGATGTGTTCGTTGTGTCAGACCACGGTTTTTCGACAATCGGACGGTCGATCGATCTTCGGAAGATTCTCAAGGACGCTGGTTTTGACGCAGTGACGCAGTTCGCGACTGAGCGAAAGCCCGGCCAGATCATGCTCGCCGGGAACGGGGGCACTGTTTTTTTCTACGTCATCGGGCACGACGGGGCGGTGACGGCTCGCCTGGTTGAGTTCCTGCAACAGGCAGACTTCACCGGTGTGATTTTCACGCGCGACAAACTGCCCGGCACATTTGGTTTGGACGCAGCCAACATCCTTGATGAACAGGCGCCCGACGTGGCGATGGCGTTTCGGTGGAATGAAAACAAAAACCAGTTCGGCCTCCCCGGAATGATCGACGCAGATTCGCAGCGCGCGGCCGGCAACGGGACGCACGTAACCTTGAGTAAATTCGACGTGCACAACACCCTCATCGCCGTGGGACCTGATTTTCGCCGCGGCGCAACTGACGATTTGCCGAGCGGCAATGTCGATCTTGTACCCACGATTCTGCGCATTCTTGGCATTACGCCGCCGCGACCACTCGAAGGTCGCGTCTTGAGTGAGGCGCTCAACAACATGCATAACACCGCGGCGCGTGCGGAGGTGGAAACGGTCGAGGCCAAAAGAGAATTGCCAGCGGGGACCTGGCGCCAATCGCTCCGGACTTCGCGCATTGGCGGCAATGTTTATCTGGATCAGGGCAATGGCGAGTACGCGCGTCGCGAGAAGCAACCCTGAGTCGCGGCGATCAGCCGGCTTGCAAGCAATGCAGTCCTTGTCGAAGAAACGCCGAGATCGGGCCGGGCAAGGTTAGTTTCGAGCCGAACGATGCGGTCGGAGCGCCCGGCCAATCCGATTCCTCTATTGAAGACAAAAGCTTGGGGCGTAGTATTATGCCCGGAGTGAACGTGCCTTCGTTCAAGGGAGACTGAAGCGGCCTGATCACGATGTATGGTCAGTGCCGATCGGTCGGCGAAGGCCGAAAGAAACTGGAACACTAAAAAGGGAAAAACAAAATGAACGTGGTCAAAGCAAGTAAGTTAGTAATTATCGCGGCTGGTTGTTTGGGAATGGCTGGACTCGCACATGGTCAGGGCAGAGGCGGAGGCGGTGGATTTGGACCCATGAACAATCCCGGTTTAAGCCACATGAGCAGTCAGGGATCCGACCATTCGGCATTCGGCCGGCAGAACGCTCAAAACCACATCAATCAGGACAACGCGTCAGACACGAGTAAAGCTGATCGGAAGCGCGATCGCCGTGCGCAGATGCGCAAGCTCAAAAGAGAACTGAAGGCGCGGCACGACCAACTGGAACAGCGCGCAGAGCAGAATGGAACGACCGACGCAAAATTCCATGAAACAGCCCAGGAGTTGAAGGACCGCCGGGCAGAGGCGAGCGACCAGAAGCAAGAGTTCAAGGAAAGGCACCAAGACGCGACGAGCCATCCGTAAAGCCGGCGCTTTTTCAACCTCAACTCTAAGAACCGAAGTGGCGGTAGCCGAGAGAAACGGCTGCCGCCGTTTTGTTTCGATTGCGCTTGCTAAAAGGGCGCTAAACTTCCGCGCCGGTGCCGCGGCCACAGACGCCTGGTCCGGCTTTACTGTTTTATCTCGCCAGCCGCAGCTGATCTGCTATCTGCTTCGGCAAATGAGATTGAAGCGGATCGTGAAGTAGCGACAAATCCCCGCCCGCCGAGTATGCCGCAATGTTGTAGGGCAACCTTTCCGCTTCCTGGCAACCGGCGCCGTTGCCCTACAGTTCCCAAAAAGGTCGGGCGCGCGTCGCCGCACACTTCACCATGAAACATTTCTTCGCTGCCATTGGCAGGCGCGCTGTCGATGTTCGCCCCGACGAAGTTCGCGCGTTGTGGCTCGGATTCATTTTCTTTTTCGTTGTCCTCGCCGGCTACTATGTGATTCGGCCGATTCGCGATAACATCGGCGCCACCCACTTCGAAAATCTTTGGTGGATGTTCACCGTTGTCCTCGTCGCGATGATGTTCGCGAACGCGCTCTTCTCCGCCATCGTCTCGCGGATGTCGCGGCGGAGATTTATTCCGATCGCCTACCGGTTTTTCATCCTGAACCTGGTTATTTTCTTCGTGCTGATGCAGTACATGCCCCCGGGGAAACAACCGTGGATTGATGGCTGCTTCTTTGTTTGGGTCAGCGTGTTCAATCTTTTTGCCACCGCTGTCTTCTGGGGATTCATGACCGACCTTTTCACGACTGAGCAGGGCAAGCGACTTTTCGGATTTATTGCTGTCGGCGGTTCCTTAGGCGGAATTTTCGGGCCAATCATTACCGCATCGCTTGTTCATTCTGTGAGCACCGGCGTTTTGCTGTTGATCTGCGCTGGAATGCTGGAGATCGCCGCGCAAAGCGTGCGCTTCTTTCCTGCTGAGTTTCGACGAGACGAACCGAGATCGGACGCTGCCGCCGCCGAGAAACCGATCGGCGGCAAGTTTTGGGATGGCGTGACGCACATTTGCAAGTCGCCCTACTTGTTTGCGCTTTTCCTGTTCATTCTGGTCTACACGCTCACCTCAACTTGGACTTATTTTCAACAAGCCGAGCTGACCAAGGCTGGATTCGCCGATAAAGCGGCGCGCACCGCGTTCTTTGCGAAGCTCGACCTCTCGGTCAATACGCTCACGCTTTTCCTGCAAATTTTTCTTACCGGTCGACTAATGAAATTCCTGGGTGTCACTGTGACGCTTCTATTCATGCCCGTGCTTAGTCTTTTCGGTTTCGCCGCCATGGGCCTTGTGCCGATGCTGACCGTACTGGCCGTATTTCAGGTTGCGCGTCGTGCGAGCACGTTCGCCTTCATGCGGCCCGCGCGTGAAGTGTTGTTCACCGTCTTACGCCGCGAAGACAAATATAAGGCCAAAAGTTTCATCGACACGTTTGGTTATCGGTGCGGCGATCAATTCGGCGCCTGGTCTTATAGCGGCATGCAAGCGCTTGGTCTTGGGTTGAGCGCGATCAGCTTCATCGCTCTTCCGATTGTCGCCGGCTGGTGCGTTTTGGGGTTTTGGCTCGGCCGGAAACAACGCATGCTTGCGGAAGCGCGCGCAGACGGGGCCGCAACGCGTCGCGAGAAAGCGCGCTGAAAGTCCCTCCCGATTTTTCCTTGCTCTGCTCATTTGTTACATTAGAATGTCTCAAGTGAAACGATCATGGCGACGACAACTCTAAAACGATCGCACCCGATCGCGACGATTCATCAACAGATCGAGCGGATTCATTACGGCTTGAGCTTCCGCGCAGTGCAGAACTTGCAGAAGGCGCTGGACGTGCCGATGGAGAAGCTGGCCAGGGTGCTGGGAATGTCCCGGGCGACCCTGCATCGTCGCAAAATTCAGGGGAAGATCGACAAGGAGGAATCGGAAAAGCTGGTCCGTTATCAGCGACTGCTGAGAAAGGCCGGAAATGTCTTCGGCGATGTGGCCGGCGCGCGCGAGTGGCTGACTCACAAGCAAAGCGGACTCGGCGGCGCGGTGCCGATTGAGTTTGCCAAAACCGAGATTGGCGCGCGCGACGTGGAGAATTTGCTCGGGCGGATCGAGTACGGCGTCTATTCCTGATGGCCGAAGCCGTCGGCTGGCGGATCGTTAAGGAGAAACACGCCCAGGCGGCTTTCTCCGGAGAAGGCGCACGCATTTTTGAGGGCCGATGGAATTCAGCCGGGGTGCGGATGGTTTATTGCAGCGCAAACCTGGCGCTAGCTGCGCTCGAGATTCTTGTCCATACCCAGCCGGTGCGACTGCGGGATAAGTTGCGCGCATTTCGCGTCAGCTTCGACGAACGGATAATGGAGATTGTCGAGCTTAAGAAATTGCCGAAAGGCTGGAACGCCCAGCCGCCAGGTCCATTGTCGAAGCGGATCGGCGACGACTGGATCAAATCGGGGCGCTCAGCAGTGCTCGCCCCCCCCAGCGTCCTTGTTCCATTGGAAAGAAGCTTTCTGCTCAATCCAAAACATTCGGACTTTGCGAAGATCAAGATCGCCGATGCAGGCGAGTTCGTGCTGGACCCGCGCTTGCGCTAGAATCTGAGCCATTGTGGCGATCAAATACGACTGGAGCCAGGCGGGAGAGGAATGGTCGGAGCCGTGGGGCAGTTCGGCCGCGCAATGGCATGGCGCAATTCTCCCGCGAATTCGCGATTGTTTGCCGACAGAGACGGTTCTTGAAATCGCGTCTGGGTTCGGGCGCTGGACGCACTGCCTTAAAGACCACTGCGAGAATCTTTGGGCGATTGATCGCGTCGAGGCGTGCGTCGAAGCGTGTCGCGAGCGCTTCGCGGCCGATCCGCATGTCCACTGCCATCTCAACGATGGCCGGTCATTGTCGATCTTGCCCGACGCGTCAGTCGATTTCGTGTTTAGCTTCGATTCATTCGTGCATTGGGGCCGCGACGTAGTGGATGGTTATCTTGCCGAATTAGCAACGAAACTAAAACTCGGCGCCAAAGGTTTTATTCATCATTCGAATTTTGGCGAATACGACGGTTCGTTTCGCGAGCGGCTACCGGAGTTTATCGCAAAGCCGATGATCAAAATGCGAATCCTCGATTGGCGCCAACATCGGAACCCGGAGATGAGCGCCGCGTTATTTCGCGAGTTGTGCGCGCAACACGGCCTTCATTGCTTGACTCAGGAGCTGGTGAACTGGCGTGGCCGCCGCTTGATTGATTGTTTGTCTCTCTTTGTGCGCAGCGATTTTTCTCAACAACAGCCGACGCGCGTGATCCGAAATCCAAACTTCATGCGCGAAGCCGCTCGCATCCGCGCCAAAGAGAAGCTCGCTCGCGACAAGTAACGCGCCGTATCTTCCGGTATGGCGCGCAAACCGAATCTGATCATTTTTCTGCCGGACCAGCAGCGCGCCGACACGATTGGGAATCCGAAAGTTTACTCGCCGAATCTCAACAAGCTCGCGTCTGAATCGGTCGTGTTTGAGCGCGCGTATGTGACGCACCCGGTTTGCACGCCTTCGCGCTCGTCCTTAATGAGCGGTCTTTGGCCGCACACCAACGGCTGCACGAAAAACAGCGTGCCGCTTCCAGAGCAGTTTCGGGTTTTGCCGCAATTGCTCGACGACAGCGATTATCGCACGGCTTACATGGGTAAGTGGCACCTCGGCGCGGAAGGATTTCCGCAACGCGGGTTTCAGAAATGGATCTCGACCGAAATCGTCGGGCCCTACACTGAGTTTCTCATCGCGAATGGCCAGACGCCGGATAAAAAAGGCGGCGGTTTTTCCGAGATGGCGGTAAGCCGTTTACCGCTTGAGCTGTCGAAGCCGAAGTTTCTCGAAACGCACGCGTGCGAGTTCATTCGAAAGCATCGGGCCGATCCATTTCTGCTCATCGTCGGGTTTGTCGAACCGCACTCGCCTTACAATGGTCCGCTCAATAACAGGCATCCGCTGAGCGAAATCGAGCTCGATGCGACGGCGACTGAGCCGCTGAGTGAGAACACGCCGCTTCGCTACCGCTTAATGCGGGAATGGCAGCAGTCGGAGGCGGCGTTAGATCGACAACGTCATGGGATGCAATACTTCTTCGCGATCACGCCTGAGGGATACCGAAGCATCCGGCAACGATATCTTGGACTGATCACGATGGTCGACCGGAGCATTGCCAGACTTCTCGCCTGCCTCGAAGACGAGGGTGTGGCCGAAGACACGGTGGTCGTTCACACGAGCGATCATGGCGACATGCTCGGTGCGCACCAGCTCTTCGGGAAGGAAGTGATGTTCGAAGAAGCGGTGCGCGTGCCGTGGCTGATTCACATGCCTGGACAAAGGCGAAGCCAAGTCATTCGCCAAGCGGTGAGCCACATCGATTTCGTCCCGACGCTGCTCGATCTGTTAGGCAAATCCAAAGCATACGATTTGCCGGGCAAAAGTCTGTTGCCGCTGGTGCGCGGCGAAGCGGTTGCTCCGGAAAATGTTTTCATCGAGTGGGCTCCGAACCGCATCAAAATCAAAAAACATTCGCGCCTGGCCTGGCCTTGGACCGCCAAACGCGCCATGAACGAATCGACGCGCACAATCGTTTCACCCGAGGGCTGGAAATTTTGTCTGCGCGACAAGGATTTGAACGAGCTTTACAATTTGAATGACGACGCGTGCGAGCGACGGAGTTTGTACGGGCGAGGGGAATGCGCCGCGATCAGCGCGCGTTTAACGGATGAGATTTACGGCTGGCAGGCATCGGTAGATGATTCGCTTAAAGTCTGACAACACAAAAACGTGGTGTCATCCCGAACGGAGTGAGGGACCTCACATTCGCTCGTAGATCACCCAACTTAGCTCGTGTGCTCAACGACATTGTGTGAGGTCCCGCGCCGTCTGCGCGACTCGGGATGACGGCGCACAGGGTGTTTGTCGATTATGAAGTAGGGTCGGCGCGCTGCGCCGACCGGACGCCGCAGCGCGGCGTCCCTACCAGTCAGGATCCGAATTCGTAGCCGAAGTGCTCGATGTCGACGCGGAATTTTTGGGCGATGAGGTCGCGGGTGCGGGCGTTGTAGTATTCAGTGTAATGGCGCGGGCGGGGGTTTTCGCGGGCGTGGGGCAGAGTTTTTTCGGTGATGCCGAGTCTGTCGGCGACAGAGGCCCAATCTTGATCGAGGCGTTCGAAGCAGCCGATGAAATCGGCGAGGATGTTGCCACTGCTATCGACGAACCAGTCGAGCTGGTAACGGTGCGGCGAGGAATGGATGCAGGTGGCGCTGCTAAATTGGATCCAATCGACGAACTCCTCGAACGACATTTTGTCCTTCATCTGGACCGGCTCGGTTCGCTCGTAGAGCGACACGACGCGGTCCCACGGGTTACGTACGAAGCCGAATTTAAAATAGCTTTCGAATTGGCGGCGGCCGATGTCGATCTTGCGCTGCTGCGGGAGCAGCTGGTAAAGCGCACCGCGGATCCGGTTCGTTCTCCCGCCGAATTGCGTCCAGGAATTTTCCATCAGGGTCTTGATCTCCACGAGGTTGAGATGGGGAATGTATGCTTTGCCGAGAATGGCGCGGATGCTGGTCGAGCCGGTCTTGGGGACCTCAACAAAGATGCATTTGTGTTTGTGCGAAATCATCGCACCGCAAATGCTTCGTCCGATTGGAAACGGTAACCGTGCAGCTCGATCTCTCGGGCGAAGACCTGCTCGATCGTGCGGCGTTGCTCTTCGTTAAACACGAGCTGATAAGGCGTGCGATCTATACGGTATTCCGACTTCGCATTCACGCCGAGCGAGCCATCGAAGGGAATGCCGAGCTGGGAAAAAACTTCGCCGAGCTCCGCACTCAGCTTCTCATAACGCAACACCCGGTCGACAATGACCCTTTGGCCGGTGTGGTCGGTATAGCGTGGAAAATTAAGCGGGAACTTACCGGCGTTGAAGTACTGGTCGAGTGAAAGTGATCCGGCGCGCTGGGCATTCATGTGGTAATGGGAAAGGACTTTGTTCCACGGGTTGCGCTCGACACAGAACTTGAAGTAGTTCCGCCAGATGTTCGCCGCGATTCGCTTTTGCGCCAGCAATGCCGGCATGTGATTGTAAAACTTTCGGCGCTGAATGAGATCGCTCCCGGTTGCGCGCGGCCGGTTCGCGCCGGCCAGGATCTCGGGCAAGGCATTGAAAAAACCGCGGTAGTTGCGCGCCTCGTGACCGGCGACCGGAGGTTCGATCGGCGTGAGCACATCATCGGCACCGCAGTGTTGGGAGAGAA
>JBHEMD010000195.1:0-3886 GCA_046262735.1 Chthoniobacterales bacterium
GGCGGCTCGGGCGGGGTCGGCAGTTTTGCGATTCAAATCGCTAAGGCGCGCGGGGCGCGCGTGATCGCCACCGCTTCGACTGCGAATCAGGACTTGCTCAAACAACTCGGCGCGGATGTGGCGATCGATTACACGAAGCAGAAATTCGAAGATGTGGCGCACGATGTCGATCTTGTGCTGGATCCTGTGGGACTCGACACTCTCGCGCGTTCTTATGGTGTGGTGAAAAAGGGAGGCATCCTTGTCACCATCGTTTCGCGCTGCGATCCGGCGGAGCTGGAAAAGCGCGGAATCCGCGGCGCGTCTTTATCGTCGCACCCCGACGCGAATGAGCTGGCGGAGATCACGAAGTTAATCGAAGAAAAGAAGCTGAAGCCGATCGTCACAGAAGTTTTGCCGCTCAGGGATGCAGCCAAAGCCGATGCACAGGCGGCGACGCATCACACGCGCGGCAAGTTAGTTTTGAAAGTCGCGGACGAGCCGGCGAGGTAAGCAATCCGCCTAGTGATACCGTAAACTGGGAAGACAAAACCGCGTGTCATTCCGAGCCGCGGAGACGGCGAGGAACCTCACAATCGAAGTAGCGGATACGCGGGGTCGTTGCGTGATTAACGGCGTGTTATGAGATCCTTCGCTTCGCTCAGGATGACAGCGCGTGTGACTTCGCGCGTGAAGTTCGGCTGATTTCGTTTATTCTCGGCGCTGCGCAGATGCCGCGGAATAACGAGCTCAGCACAATCCTCCTTATCGGCTCCGGTCCAATCGTGATCGGGCAGGGCTGCGAATTTGATTATTCCGGTGTGCAAGCGTGCAAAGCACTGCGCGAGGAAGGTTACCAGGTCGTGCTGGTGAACTCGAACCCGGCCACGATCATGACCGACCCGGAGTTTGCCGATCGCACTTACATCGAACCGATCACCGCGGAAGTCATCGAATCGATCATCGAACGCGAGAAACCCGACGCGCTTTTGCCGACGATGGGCGGCCAGACGGCATTGAACGCGGCGATGGAGTTGTATCGCAACGGCGCGCTTGCCCGGCACAAAGTGAAATTGATCGGCGCGAACGCGAAGGCGATCGCCAAAGGCGAAGATCGACAATTGTTCAAGGAAGCGATGCTGCGCATCGGGCTGGACGTGCCGCGCTCGGGTGTAGCGCGCTCGATCGCGGATGCGCAGCAAATCGCAAAACAGATCGGCCGTTTTCCGTTGATTGTCCGGCCGGCGTTCACTCTCGGTGGGAGCGGCGGCGGCATCGCCTATAATCCAGATGACCTTGACGAAATTGCGGGCGGCGGTCTGGCCATGTCGCCTGTCACCGAAGTGCTGATCGAGGAATCGCTCGTCGGCTGGAAAGAATTCGAGATGGAAGTGATGCGCGACCGCATGGACAACTGCGTCGTCGTCTGCTCGATCGAGAACTTCGATCCGATGGGTGTACACACCGGCGACTCGATCACCGTCGCGCCGGTGCAGACACTGACCGATAAGGAATATCAAATGATGCGCGACGCGGCGTTTGCCGTCATTCGCGAAATCGGCGTCGAGACCGGCGGGGCGAACATTCAGTTCGCGGTGCATCCGGATAACGGCCGGATGGTCGTCATCGAAATGAATCCGCGCGTTTCGCGCTCGAGCGCGCTCGCATCAAAGGCGACTGGATTTCCAATCGCCAAGATCGCGGCCAAGCTGGCCGTCGGTTACACGCTCGACGAAATCAAAAACGACATCACCCGCGAGACGCCGGCGTGCTTCGAGCCGACGATTGATTATTGCGTCGTCAAAGTACCCCGGTTCACGTTCGAGAAATTTCCACAGGCCGACCCGACGCTGACCACGCAAATGAAAAGCGTGGGCGAAGCGATGGCGATCGGGCGCACGTTCAAGGAAGCGTTGCAAAAAGCGCTGCGCAGCCTCGAGATCAAACGCTTCGGCCTGTGCGGTGACGGCGCAGATAAGCATGTCGATGCGGAGATGCTGCGATTGGAGCTCGCGATCCCGAATGCCGAACGAATTTTCTATCTCGCGCAAGCGTTCCAGGATGGCTTGTCAATCGAGGAAGTGTATCAGCTAACGAAGGTCGATCGATGGTTCCTGCGGAACATGGCGGAGATCGTCGAGGCGGCGCAATGTCTGGGTAGCGCGCGCGTCTCGCGCGCGGCGCCGGATGTCTCGTCCGGCGCAAAATACGCCAGACGGCGTCTGCCGCATTTCGAACGGCCGTGGGCCAAGTACACAGTCACGTTTGGCACGCTAAACCGCCGGCAGTTGTCGCCGAAAGCGCGCTCGATCGTGCTGGATGCGATCACTCATTTCCACGATCAGCGCTATGAGCTTTATGCCGCCTGCGTCATGCCCGACCAAGTTCACATTCTTTTTGAACCCGGAATCAAAGAGAACGAATCCGACAATCGGCCAGCTTTTTGGGGACTCGGTGAACTCGTCGGTTCGATCAAATCGTTCACGGCACACGAGATCAATAAGCGGGACGAATCGAAGGGAAGTCTTTGGGAAGAGGAATGGCACGATCGGCTCATTCGATCACAAGAAGACTTGGAGGAAAAATTTCATTATGTGACTCGGAACCCATGGAACGCGGGCGTCGCCACTGCGACTGAAGATTATCCGTGGGTCTGGTGGCAGGGAAAAAATGCTCCGCGAGACGCGGAGCATCGCGGCCGAGACAGCCGCGCTACCCGAGAAAATGTGCTCCGTTCGAAGAAGCTGGGCTTCTCGGATCGCCAGCTTGCGATCGCAAACGGCGTCAGCGAAGAGCAAATTCGCCGGCTGCGAAAATCGGTCGGCATCACGCCGACTTATCGGCTGGTCGATACCTGCGCGGCCGAGTTCGAGGCCTATACGCCTTACTATTATTCCACTTACGGTGACGAGAACGAGCGGCGCGAAAGCGGCAAGCGCAAGATCATGATCCTGGGTGGCGGCCCGAACCGGATCGGCCAGGGTATCGAATTCGATTACTGCTGCGTCCACGCGGCGTTCGCGCTGCGCGAGCTGGGGTTCGAAACGATCATGGTCAATTCGAATCCGGAGACGGTTTCGACCGATTATGACACGAGCGACAAATTGTATTTCGAGCCGCTCACCCTCGAGGACGTGCTTAACATTTACGACGAGGAAAAACCGGAAGGGGTGTTCGTCCAATTCGGCGGCCAAACCCCGCTCAATCTCGCCGCCGGATTAAAAGCCGCGGGTGTGCCGATTTTGGGCACGCAGCCGGAGAGTATTGAGACGGCGGAAGATCGACAATTGTTTGCCGCCATGCTCGAAAAACTTCGGTTGCGTCAGACGCCAAGTGGCTCGGCGATCACCACCGATGAAGCGGTCGCGATTGCCGACAAAGTCAGATATCCAGTGCTGGTGCGTCCGTCCTTTGTGCTCGGTGGGCGCGCCATGGAGCTGGTTTACAACGAAAACGATTTGCGCGATTACATGCAGCGCGCGCGTAACACCGGCATCTTGCCTGTCGGGTTACAAGGTTCAGGCGAGACGCCTGAGTTACGGCCGATTCTAATCGATCGCTTTCTTGAGGATGCGATCGAAGTGGATGTCGATTGCATTTCCGACGGCGAACTGACCGTGATCGGCGCGATCATGGAGCACATCGAGGAAGCCGGCATTCACAGCGGCGACAGCGCGTGCGTGATCCCGACGTTCTCGTTGTCGAAGAAAGTGCTCGCCGAAATTTCGGCCGCGACCAAGGCGATGGCGCGCGAACTGAACGTTCGCGGGCTGATGAACGTGCAGTTCGCCGTTAAAGGCGAGGACGTTTACGTGCTCGAAGTCAACCCGCGCGCGTCGCGCACAGTGCCGTTCGTGAGCAAAACCATCGGCGTCCCGCTGGCCAAGCTCGCCGCCAAGGTGATGAC
>JBHEMD010000196.1:0-8581 GCA_046262735.1 Chthoniobacterales bacterium
GTTCACCGACTTGTTGTTTGAGATCGTTGACCAGATCGGCCCTGGTCGCTTTCAACGCGGGACCAAGACTGAAGAGCACGGTCGCGAGCAAGCAAAACAGGAATGTTACCGTGAGGACGGCGGCATTCGGGGTAAGATCGACAACGAACGAAAAGTTCATGTTGTTGAGCAAACTGGCGAGCGAGTGGAGCAAAAGGTTGTTGCACCACACGCTCAGGATCAGTCCAACGATCCCACCGGCGACCGCGAGCAGGAGTCCTTCGGCGAGCAATTGCCGCACGATTCGCCAGCGCGACGCGCCGAGGGCGAGCCGGAGCGCGATTTCTTTCGCGCGCGACGTGCCGCGAGCGAGCAACATGTTCGCGAGATTCAGACAGGCGATGAGCAGGACCGCCCCAGCCATGCCCATTAACAAAGTCCCAATCAAGGCTATCGGACCGTCGTCTTCCGGCGACGTGCTCAGGCTGAAGCGCGATGGCTTTTGAATTTGGATTTCACGCGCAAATTCTGCGTCATCCGCCTGCATGGCATTGAATCGCTGGGACAGAACCGGCAGACGCGATTTCGCTGTCTCGATCGTCAGGCCGGAGCGCATGCGCCCGACGAGATTGAAGGCGTAACTTTTCGGGTTGAGCAGATCGTGCGTCGCTTCGGAGTCGCCAAAGGCGGAGCCGAGCTGTGCGCGAATCCCGATTGGAACCCAGATGTCGGGTGCGATCAGCGCGCTCGCGCCGCTGAATCCTTCCGGCGCGATCCCGATCACCGTGTAAGGCTGGCCGTTGATCTGGAGCGTGCTGCCGACAAAATCCTTGTGGCCGCCCTGGCGTTTCCAGAACCCGTAGCTCGCCACGACCACCGCAATATTCGCGTTTGGTTTGCACTCCTCGGCGTTATAGAAACGTCCGCGAAACGGCTGCACCCGCATGAGCGAGAAATAATTTTCCGAGGTCAGAAAGGCGAAGCTGCGGCGCATCTCCTGATCGCGTCCGATGCCTGCGACCGCAAATTCAAGCGCGGCAAGATCGACAAACAGATCGCCGCCGTTCTCGCGAAGTTCTCGATATTCGTTGTAGGAAAATTGACGATAATCGTGGTTCGCATTTTGCCGGCAATTGAAAACGTTGACCACTTCCTGCGGCCGCACCGGCACCATTGGATGCAGCACCACGCCGTTGATCAGCGCGAAAATCGCCGAGTTAACTCCAATCGCCAGAGCGAGCGTCATTACCGCGACGGCTGTGAACCCGGGCGCCTTTCGAAGTTGTCGCAAAGCAAATTTGAAATCGTTGATCATGCGAATGTCCTTGGCCGCATTTCTGGTGTGATGCGGCAGGGAGCCGATCTGGATTCAGCTTTCGCTCGGCCCGGCCATTGCCGGTGCGGCAAGAGGGCTCGGCCGCCTCAGTGCGAGTGAGACCCGGAGCCTACGGGGCTCGAACCCGCAACCTCCGCCGTGACAGGGCGGCGCTCTAACCAATTGAGCTAAGGCTCCCGTTGCGAGAGGCAGAGTGTAAGGGCGGCCGTGCTTAGCCGCAACTTCTGGTCTCGGTTTTGCTCATGTTAAGTAGCGACGAACTGAAAGAGGAAGGATTGTGGCGCGCAGGCAAGATCGACATCGGCATTTTGAACATCCGAGCCGCTGGCGCGTCGAACTCTGCGAAAGGCAGTCGCGAGCAAGGATTGCTAAACTTTACAGGAACGATATAATCGGACTCGATTTTGGGGAGGGACTGGGAAGAACCGATGAGTGACGAGCGCAGCAAAGAGTCCCAAGCCTTCGAGGAAGGACCGCGCCAGCTTCCGCTCCTGGATCAGTTCGATCGTCTGATTGCTTTGCTTCCTCCGGGTGATCCGATCCGGCGGGAGCTGCTCGATCTGCGGCCGGCGATCACCGATCACGAAGAAACAATCGCCGAAGCCCGGCAGATGATTGAAAAACTCGAAGAGGTCATCAAGAAGGTGACCTCGCCGGCAAATCGGATCGGCACGTTTCTGGGCGCGACCTCGCGTGACACCGCGCACATCGTGGTTGGCGGCGCAGATTATTACTGCAATGTCGATCCGCGGATTCCACTGGCGAAACTCAAAAAAGGCACGCGCGTTCTGGTGAACGAAGCCTTCGTCATAGTCGGTGATCTCGGATTCGAAACGGCCGGGCCGGTGACCAAGATCACCGAGGTCCTGGGCAAGGATCGATTGCGCGTTGGTTCCGAGCACGGGCTACATTCGATGGTGTTGCAACGTTCCTCCGACCTGACCAGCTCGAGTTTGAAAACCGGCGACGAAGTGCGCGTCGATTCCAACTTCCGTATGGCGCTGGAGATGCTTTCCAGCTCGAAATCGCAGGAATATTATCTCGACACCGTTCCGGAGCTGCCGTGGGAAAAAGTGGGCGGTCAGGAAGCTGCGCTTCAGGCAATCAAAGACGCCATCGAGCTCCCGCTTTTGCACGCCGATCTGTTCAAGAAATTCCAGCACGCCACCCCGAAAGGTTTTCTCCTCTATGGCCCGCCGGGCTGCGGCAAGACGCTCATTGGCAAAGCGACGGCGTTCAACCTGACGAAGCAGCTTCGCGAAAAAGCCGGCGCCGAAGTGCGGGAATTCTTCATGCACGTGAAAGGCCCCGAGATCCTCAACATGTGGGTGGGCGAATCGGAGCGGATGGTGCGCGAAATTTTTGCGACCGCGCGGGAGAAACGAAAGGAAGGTTTCATGCCCTTCGTGTTCATTGACGAGGCCGAATCCATTCTCGGCACACGGCGGGCGTCGCGTTACTCGAACATTCTTTCTACGCTCGTGCCGATGTTCTGTTCGGAGATGGATGGGATCGAGTCGCTCAACGATGTTGTCATCATTCTCGCCTCCAATCGCGCCGACTTGATCGATCCCGCGATCCTGCGACCGGGCCGGATCGATCGGAAAATCAAGGTCAACCGGCCGAACAAACAGGGCGCGCGAGAGATTTACCGAATTTATTTGACCGATCATCTGCCGTATGACGGCGCGCTCAGCAAGGAAAGCGCCGGAATCGGCGAGGCGATCAAGCGCCTGATCGATCGCGTGATCGAGCACCAGTTTGCCCGGCGGGAGGAGAATAAATTTCTCGAAGTCACGCTGCGAAGCGGGCGCAAAGAAATTCTCTATCGCAGCGACTTGATCAGCGGCGCGATCATCGCTTCGATCGTGGAACGCGCCAAAGCCATGGCGATCAAGCGAGCGATTACGACCGAGCAAGAGCACGGCATTCGCGAAGAGGACCTCAACGGCGCCTTCGACGCCGAGTACAGCGAGAACGACATCTTTCCGCCAGCCGATGTGACCGAAGAGTGGCTCAAGCTTATCGATTACGATCCGGAAAACGTGGTCAAGATCTCGCCGGTCAAACCCATCGGCGATTCGCAATCGCGCGCCGGTTCGGGAGTGATCTAATGATCGCGCGTCGTCGCGAACACTGTAGGGGAAGCTGACAGCTTCCCCCGCTGAAGATGGCCGAGCCACCACGCCTCTCGGAAATCCTGCTCCCTTGGGAGAAATCGATCATTTATTTCGATACGTTGTGCGTACAAAACCGGCGGAAAATCTTGGCTAACCCGGAAACTTTTGAGGCCATTCGACGAACTCTTCCACAGTTGCGCAAATGGCATGTGTGGTTAGCTGCGGTGATTATGCCAGATCACGTTCATGTGATCGTTTCCCCTGTGGAAGATCGCGGTGTCTCTATCGGCGACTTCTCCCATGGGTTTAAGCGAATTCTGCGCAAAACACTTAAAAGTCAGATGTGGGAATGGCAGCGCGGCTATTTCGATCGACTCTTGCGGTTCGATGAAAATCTGACGAGCAAATGGATTTATATGCGGGACAACCCGGTGCGGCACGGCTTCGTAGAGAAGGCGGAAGATTGGCGGTACCATTTAGACTTGGTTAATACTACAGGGGGAAACTGTCAGCTTCCCCTACAGTCACAGCAATTCCAAAGCATGGGGGTCGGCGGCTGATGAAGCGCGTCTTCGGACTCGAGACGGAGTACGGCATCACCGTCGATGGGGCGGAGAATGTCGATGTTGTGCACGAATCGATCGAGCTGGTCCGGCGCTATACCGATCACGGCGCGCTCATGAAATGGGACTACGACTTGGAAGACCCGCACCTCGACGCACGCGGTTTTCGCGCCCGCCAATTGCTCCAGGACACGGACGAGTCGGCCTATTACGAGATCGACAAAAACCGGCCGCTCAGCTTCGAGGAAATCAAAAGCGACCTCGTGCTCTCCAACGGTGCGCGTTTTTATAACGACCACGCGCATCCGGAATATTCGACGCCCGAATGCACGACCCTGCACCAGATCGTCGCGCAGGACAAAGCCGGCGAACGCATCCTGATGGAGTGCGCGCGGCGGCGCAATCTCAAGCTGCCGGCCGGGCGCGAAGTGCGCATTTATAAAAACAACAGCGATTTCATCGGCCACAGCTACGGTTGCCACGATAATTATCTGATGCGGCGCGACATCCCGTGGGACCAACTCGTGTCGGCGATTCTCCCGTTCCTGATCACGCGACAGATCTTTGCCGGCGCCGGAAAAATGGGAATCGAAGCGGAGAGCGCCGCCAGTCAGCCCGGGCTCTACCAGATTTCCCAGCGCTCGGATTTCTTCAGTGTCGTGGTCAGCATCGACACGATGAATCGCCGGCCGCTTATCAACACGCGTGACGAGCCGCACGTGGACGCGAGCCGCTACCGCCGTTTTCATGTCATCATTGGTGACTCGAACATGAGCGAGTGGGCCACCGCGATGAAGATCGGCACCACCGCGCTGGTGCTCGATTTGATCGAACGCGGTCAAGCGCCCCAACTGGACATCGCCCAACCGGTGGACGCGAACAAATCCATCAGCCGCGATCAAACCTACGACTGGATCATCGAGCTGAAGGACGGGCGGAAAATTTCCGCCATCGACGTGCAGCGGCTCTATTTACGAGCGGCGGCAAAACTTCATCCGGCAGAGGATCAGTTGTCGCTCGGCGGCGCCGATCAGGACCGACAGTGGGTGTTGCGCGAATGGGAGAATGTCCTCAACGATTTGGAGCGCGATCCGATAACCGCGCGCGACCGCGTCGATTGGGCCGCGAAAAAGTTTCTCCTCAATGCGTTGCAGGAGGAGGAGAAACTTTCCTGGGGCGACCCGTGGCTGCAGGCGATCGATCTGGAATATCACAATGTCGATCTTGAGCGCGGCTTGTATTACGAGCTCGTCCGGCAAGGCGCGATTCGGCGCGTCGTCAGTGAGGAGGAAATCAAGACGGCAATTTTCACTCCGCCGGAAACCACGCGCGCGTTCTTTCGCGGCCGCTCCGTTGCGCGCTTTAACGACGAAATCGCCTCGATCCAGTGGGACGAAATCGTCTTCGCGCATAACTCGCAGAGCCGCCGCGTCGCTCTTCCCGAGGCCTCAATGGACGACCGCCTCGACGCGCTCAATCAGGCCGCGCGCAACGGCAAAAACTTCAACGAGTTCATGGCCGCAGTGAGCGCGATCGACTAAGTCTGGCGAGCAGTTCGCGCTGGACTTGATGCGGAGATTTATCGTCTCGCAGACCTTCGAAAGTTGCGGCGGAGGAGACCGGTAAAGGATTTTGCCGGGATTGCTGATCGTCAGCTCTGCTTGTCGACCTTGAGTGTGTTTTGTCGGGCCATCCAATGAATATCGCCGCGAGCAACCCGCCTCGCCGCCAGCATGATTGGTAATTGAGTCGCGTTTCAGCGGTCCTGCAGCTCGGACAGCTGAACCAAAGTTACAAGCGCGTAACCTTTGATCACATGCAGCAGGTTGCAAAGCAGGTTATCGGTGGCGCCATGAAAAACCTGTTAGCACTTGTTGTGGCGGCACTCTTCGCAGCGCCGTCGTTCACCAAAGCCGATGTTGACGATCGGCTTTATGACTTCAACGACGCTTATTATTTCCAAAATGGCGTTAACCCCGGCTTAATCAGCGGGCGCATTCAGCCCGGCCCGACAGCCGTGAACGATACCACCATTTTTTCCTATCAGAGAGATCTGCGGGCTCTGCTCACGCTTTCGGCCTATGATAACAGTGGCAACCTCCGTTACTTCACGGTTCTGGGCGGGCTGAGCGCTAACGCGTTCACGCTCGACGCCGCTGGAAAGGCAGCGCGTTCGACCGCCGACAAGTTCATCGAGTATCTGTTCCCGCAAGCGGGCACGGATCCGATTGGCTTTACGTTTCGGCAGTCAGCACTGCTCGATATGCGTAATGGCTACTTCGGCAACGATCCGCTTGGGCTATGGCTCCACGTGTGGGTGAACTATACGCCGAAAGCGCTGACCACGCGCGACGGGAAGAAGACTCTCGACGCACTGGCGGCGAAAAACGGCCGCGACTTCGATGGCACCCCGATCATCAAGTCGACCAGCGACATCGACAGCCTTTTCAGCAAGGGTTACATCACCAAGACGAGCCGGCCGACGACTGATTCGCTGCGCTACGCGATCTGCCCGGCGATCGAGGACCCGACCGATGGCGGCATTGCGCCTGACCAGTTCCTCGCGCTTCCGCTGAAGAGCGATGGCACACCGGTTGAGCCGGCGTTCCTGACAAACTTCCAGAGCCTGCAAACCACTGGCAACTGGGCGAACTAACGCGACCAACAATCAACCTACAAAGCTAAAGCCGCTCCGGGCTTCCGTCCGGAGCGGCTTTGTTGCTATCTATCAGCGTCTCGCCAGCACACCGGCTTTGAAATCACATCTACAAACTGTCTTCCTCGTTTGGGTTTTCATCGGGACGCTGCTTGCGGCTTGCCGTCACAAGAAAGAAGCAGAGTTGGTCGATTTGCCCGGCCTGCAGCCCTTGCAAAAGGTGGAGGACAATATCGTCCAGGAAAACTGGCAATTCCGCGTCAAGACGCGCAGCCTTTATAACGCGAGCAAATTTGATGAGCTGGAAGCGCTGGCGAATCAGCTCCGCGCCACGCGGGCGCGTTTCGGCAATGGCTCGTGGAAAATTTACCAGTTTTACGAAGCACTCGGTTGTCGCTCTGATGAGCCGGAGACGATGTGGCAGCTGCATGAAACCATTCACGAAAAATGGGACGCGGCTAAACCGCGGTCCATTACAGCGCGTGTGGCTCACGCCGATTTCCTTATCGAATATGCCTGGCACGCGCGCGGCAGCGGTTATGCCGATACGGTGAAGAAGGAAGGCTGGCGTCTGTTCGGCGAACGGTTGGGCAACGCGAAAAAACTTCTCGATCAGTCGCGCGAATTCGAGCCGCAGTGTCCGATGTGGTGGGACGTCTACATGATCCTGGCCCGCGGGCAAAGCTGGGACTGGGACGATTTCGAAAAACTTTTCCAGGAGGCAAAAAGATTCGAGCCGCAGTTTTTCGCGTTCGACAACCAGAAGGCGACTTACCTTTTACCGCGCTGGCATGGCAATCCGGGCGACTGGGAGTATGCCGCCAGTTTGGAAGTGAATCGGCCAGGTGGACTCGGCGCCGAAACCTACGCGCGCGTCGTCAGCAACATCAGTGGTTATTATTACAATGTGTTCCGTGAATCGAAAGCGTCGTGGCCCCTGACTCGCGAAGGCTTCGAGCTAATGCGGCAAAGGTACCCGGAATCGCTCGAGATTTTGAGCAGTTATTGCCGGCTTGCTTGTTTGGCTGACGATCGAGTAACAGCGCGAAAACTTTTCGACGAACTCGGCGGCCGAATGGTAAGCGGCAGCTGGCGCGATCAAAACGCCTTTCGGCGTTGTCGGAACTGGGCCTACAGCCAGTGAGGTTGAGAGGAGCGTTCGGTGCGACGACGAGTTTGGAGTGCGTCACTGCTACGGCGTTTTTCAATTCGCTCCGGCGTGTCTCGTAGAATTGCCATCATTTTTGGATCTTTGATAAATACATGCTCCCGGCATAATCATTGCTGCATTAGCGGCCCTAAAGCCAACATGCGCTCTCAGGGACGGAGCGCGATCAAATCAATGTTCAAGGGTATTTCCGGCTGGTTATCGCGCGATATCGGGATCGATCTCGGCACTGCTAACACGCTCGTCTACGTTAAGGACCAGGGCATCGTCCTGCGCGAGCCATCGGTCGTCGCGGTTCAGGCCGGCACCAACAAAGTTGTCGCTGTTGGTGACGAAGCCAAACGCATGCTCGGTCGCACCCCGGCGAATATCGTCGCGATGCGCCCGCTCAAGGACGGCGTCATCGCCGACTTCGAAGTCACCGAAGCGATGCTGCGCCATTTCATTTCAAAAGTGCACAATGGCCGGTTACGCGCGAAACCTCGGCTCGTCATCGCCGTCCCGTCCGGAATTACCGAAGTGGAAAAGCGCGCCGTTCGCGAAAGTGCGACTCACGCTGGCGCGCGAGAAGTTTATTTGATCGAAGAACCGATGGCCGCGGCGATTGGTGTCGGTCTGCCCGTGCAGGATCCCGCCGGCAACATGATTATCGACATCGGCGGCGGCACGACCGAAGTCGCGTTGATCTCGCTTTGCGGCATCGTCTTCAGCCGCAGTGTGCGCGTCGCCGGCGACGAGCTCGATGAAGCGATCATCCAG
>JBHEMD010000197.1:0-15496 GCA_046262735.1 Chthoniobacterales bacterium
TCGCGTTCATTCTGGTGGCGGTGCCGTGGATCAGCCCGGTCGAGCATCCGGTGGTGCAAGGGTTGATGCGCCTGATTGCGGGGGCGGCGACCGAAGCGCTGACGCTGCTCGGAATCCCCGCGCAGGTGGAAGGCAATCTCATCCGAATCAGCAGCGGCGTTGTCGGCGTAAACGAAGCGTGCAGCGGAGTGCGCGCGTTGCAAACCGCGTTGATGATCGGGCTGCTCTTCGGTGAGCTGAAGCGTTTATCGCTCGGCCGGCGCGCCGCGCTGGTCGCCGTGGCGATCGCACTGTCGATCTTCGCCAATTTCCTGCGCACATTTGTTCTCGTCTTCATCGCGGCAAACGAGGGCGTCGGCGCAGTCGATCGCTGGCACGATCTCGCGGGCTATTCGATTGTCGGGCTGGTCCTTCTTGGGACGCTGGGCGTGTCGGCGCTATTCGCGAGACGCGACCGCAGAACTCACGAGTCGGCGGTGAGAAGTCAGAGCTCAATCGTTTCATCCTTCTTCCTTCATGCTTCTGCCTTTGCTCTTGCTCTGTGCTGGCTCGTGTTTGTTGAAATTGTTTCGGCGGGCTGGTATCGCGCGCACGAAGGCAACCTTGTCGCGCGGACACGCTGGAGCGTTCGCTGGCCAGTTGCGCAACCGAGTTTCCGGGACTTGAAGATCGACGAAAGCGTGCGGCAAACGCTGCGGTTCGATGAAGGACGTGCGGCGCGCTGGTATGGCGAATCTGACTCATCGAACACGGGCGCACCGACGGCGGCGCAGGAACCGCACGTGCACTGCACCCTTTTCTTTTTTCGCTGGGACGCGGGCGGCGGTACGCTGCTGCGGGCGCGCGCGCATCGGCCGGAGATTTGCCTGCCGAGCACAGGTTGGGCACAGACGGCCGATAACGGCGTGCGTGCCTACACTGTTGGACCTGACGTGGCGCTGCCATTTCGCCACCGCGAGTTTGTCCGCAAACGACGCGGCCCATTCGAATCCGATCAGTTTGCGCACACTTTCTTTTGCCTGCAACAAGACTGGACCGAGTCGAAGAACTCCTTCGGTGCACGCACGGCGCTGGTCTCAAGTGACAGCCGCGATTGGGGCGTCCTCGCCCGTGTGCGCGCCGTCGAGGAGGGACTGCGTGATCTCGGCCAGCAAACCATGGAGCTGGTGTTCATCACGCCTCAGCCGCTTGGCGGCGCAGCCGCGGAAGCGAAATTCGCGGGATTACTTCCGGAGTTGATCAAAGTCGAGGAACGAAGGGCGGCGAAGGAATAAGAGCAAATCCGCCACCTTGCCGACGCGCTCCAGGAGGGCCCACGAGGTGAGCGCTATCGGCCGCCGAAAAGTTTCCTCAGCGATTGAAACAGCCGGTTGGGCAAATTGCCGGCTCTTCGCCCGAAATCGTCCGCGCGCTGGGCGAAAATTTCACGGCCTCCGTGAACTTCGCAGGCGGCAGTTGGGACTTTGTCGATGGGGAGATCGATCTCGTAAGCGGTGCCGGCGGCCTGGCAACCGGTCGTGGCAAGATGATTGGAGATGGAACAGACCATGGCGCGCTGGAGCGCCACGGGAGGAGGTTGCAGGTCCTGCGGTGGATAACGCTGCGCCGCCTTGTTCATCAGCTGCACCCAAACCGGCAGCGCCAGCGCCGCGCCGTATCCGCGCGAAACGATTGTGACCGGCTGATCGAACCCGACCCACACGCCGCACGTTAGCGCGGTGGTGTACCCGATGAACCAGGCGTCCTTGTAATCATCAGTCGTCCCGGTTTTCCCCGCGGCCGGCAACTTGAAGCCTAACGAGCGAGCGCTCGCCGCGGTGCCGCTCGTGAGCACTTCTTCCATCAATCGCGAAGTCATCCAGGCCGCGCTTGCATCGAGTGCGAGCGCGGAGATGTGCGCGGCGCGATAAATCGGTTTGTGTTCCTGATCGTCGATCCGCTCGATCAGGTAAGCCTGCTTGCGAATCCCGTTGTTCGGAAAAACGGTGTAAGCGGCGGTGAGATTCTTCAGGCTGGTCTCGAACGCGCCGATGTAAATGGAGGGCGCGCGGGGAATCTTGTCGCCGAGGTTGAGGGCGGTTGCGACCTTTTGCACGGCGTCCAGCCCGGCGTATTGGCCGACGCGCACGCTCATGGTGTTGCGGGAATGGATCAGGCCATAAGAGCAGGGTTGAATGCCGGCGTAGGTGCCATCGGAATTGCCCGGCGACCAATTACCCGCGCCATCGACTTCGCCGGGCTGAATCGGATCGTCGCTGATCGACGCGCCGGGCAACAGGCCTTGACTAAAGGCGATCGTGTAAACGAACGGCTTGAAAGCGGAACCGACCGGTCGATTCGCCGGCCCCAAGGCCCGATTGAATTTGCTTTGCGAATAATCGCGTCCGCCCACGAGTGCGCGAATCCCGCCGCTCGCGTTATCGATCGCCACTAACGCGCCCTCCAGATAAGGCATGGCCGAGTCCTCGCCGTTTTCCGGCGGATGGTAATCCGCTTTTGGCGGATGATGAAAGTTCGGCTGGTGCTCGACTTTGGTCAGCTGCGTCTCAAGCGCCTGCTGTGCGGCGTCCTGCACCGCCGGATCCAGGGTCGTGTAAATAAACATCCCGCCGTTGTCGATTTGGTCCTGGGTCAGCAGCAGACTCAAATCGCGCTGCACCGCATCCATCGCGTAGTTCTCCTGGATTTGCAGCATCCGCTTCGGATGCGCGCTGACTTTGGCGAGCTTCGCCTCATTCGCTTCCGCGACGGAGATTTTTTTCAGCTCCACCATCCGATCCAGGACGACGTTGCGCTGCTGCGCCGCGCCCTCGGGATTTTTCAACGGCGAAAACCGGTTCGGGCTGCGAATGACTCCGGCGAGCAGCGCCGCCTCGGCCAGATTCAACTTGGACGCGTTTTTGCCGAAGTAGGCTTGCGAGGCGGTCTCGACTCCGTAGCAACCCGCGCCGAAGTAGATGCGGTTGATATAGAGCTCGAGGATCTGTTGTTTGGTAAACTGCTGCTCGATCCGGAAAGCCACCATCGCCTCGAGCAATTTGCGGCTGAGGGTGCGCCCGCCGAGCGGAAGACTGTTCCGCGCCAACTGCTGGGTAATGCTGCTCGCTCCTTCCTTGGCCGAGCCGCTCAAGATATCGCGGACGAGCGCACGCAAAATGCCGCGCCAATCGACTCCCGGATGTTGATAAAATCGCGTGTCCTCGCGCGCGAGCAGCGCGGCAACGAAAAGCGGCGACACTTCGTCCAAAGAGACCTTCAGGCGATTGGCGCCCGCGAGGCGGCTGTAAATTTTGCCATCGACATCAAAGACGGTGTTGCGCTCCGGCATCTCGCCGACCTTCTTCATGTCGAAGCTGGCCGCCCACGCGCCGTAAAAAATGAAAATGCTTAGTCCGATCCCGCCGACTAATGCGAGCAGCGTCAGCTTCCAGCCGTAGCGCCAAAGTTTGCCGCGCTTTTTCTTTTCCGTTCCGGCGCGGCCAAAGAGCTTCATGGAAAGTGAGACAATCTACCCAGAGATCGCGTTGGGCGAAAGAAACGACGTATACGATATACTACGCGCATACAACTTGGTGTACGGACCCCGCGCTGCGGCGGCCGGTCGGCGCAGTGCGCCGACCTACTCAAAAATTTAGCTTTACCTGGCCCTCGTGCACTTCGGTCGGGCACGGGGCGTTGAGCGGCACGTCGGTTTGTGCGTCGCTCGGCTGAACGATCCGGTTGTCGATCAAAAATTTCTCAACCTCTTCGCCGCTCGCGTCGGCCAGCATCTGTCCGTTGATTTCGATGCACGGTGAGAGAGACTGGCCGCTCTTGGTTTCCATTTCCCAGCGAAACGCCGGGTTTTGGATGATGTCCTTTTCCGTGTAAGCCAGATTGTATTTGGCGAAGACGGCGCGGACGCCGGCGCTCCAGCCACAATAGGTCTTAAGGTAAGCGGTGATTTGGGGCGTTTCCATTGCCGCGCAATTTAGCACGCGACCGCCAAAAATGACAGCGCGAGATCGGGGACGACCCGCGAGGGGCTGGCAAAGAATTGGCTGAGAGCGCGAAGCCCTCCGCCGGGATCGGAATGCCATGTTCGTTCCAATTCCGGATCCCGGCGCCCCGAACTTCGCGGCGCAAGCCGCCGTTAGATTTGATTGCGCACTGGCCGGAGTGATTGCGTCAGCTTTCGCAAGCCGAGCTCGAGTCGCGTTTTCACAGTGCCAAGTGGCGCCCGCGTCGCGGCGGCGATCTCGCGATGGCTCATTCCGGCAAAGAAAGCGAGCTCGATCGCTTCGCGCTGGTAACGCGGAAGGTTTTGCAGGCGCCGGTAAAGAAAACGGCGCAGATCAGCGCGTTCGATTTCGTTGTCACTCGCGCGGGCGAACACGGTGGTCTGCGTTTGTTGCTCGAGATGCTCCTGGTAACGGTCTTTCACCCGGCAATAGGCCTGTTTGCGCCGCAGTCGATCGATCGCGCGGCGGCGCGCCACGGTCACGATCCACGCCAGCAGCCGCCCGGTCTTGGGCGAGTAATGTGAGGCCTCGCGCCACACCTGAAGCAAAATTTCCTGCAGCACGTCATCCGCTTCGCCCTCTTCGTGCACCACGTTGCCAATGACCGACTTGAGTCTGCCGCCGTGCCGCGAGTACAACTCACTCAAAGCCTCGGGCTGATGATCGGTGATGGCTGCAATCAGCGCCTCATCGGTGGCGGCGGCGGCTGCGTTAGTATCCAAAGTCGGCTTCATCATAAGTTCTCCCTCACACTTTGTTTTATTTCAGTTGTTTATGTTGGCTTGTGAATGAAAGACGATGAAAGCGCACGGAGCCGGCGCAATCGGGGCGGTGCCCGGTTGAGCGGTAGGTCAAATCCCTAGCCCAGTGGGACTTCTGCCCGATTCAGGCGGCCGAAACTGCCGCGCGAACTTGCGCAATCGCGTGCCGAAGCCTGCCCGCGTGGGATCCATTGGCAGAGAGTCCTTCGCTGCGGGCTGCCGTCGCAAGATCGACGTGCTCGCCAGCACTTCGTCAGTCGGGATCACCCAGTCCATCGAAATCGAATGACAGTCTGGGGTCGGGCAGATAACGCGCAGAGGCTCAGTGTCGCGCGTGCCGGCCACAATCTGAATATCGTGACCTTGTATGATATTCCCGCAGGCGAGGCAGTAACGCTTTTCATCCAGTGATCGCCACGTCCGGTGTCGATCCAAATGTCGCAGAATTTGCAACTTGTCGGCTTCGGCAAACTGAATCGGGGAGAGCAATGCCATCGCATTGGAAGATTGCAGGTCACGTCCGCCGCCACAATCAGTGGGACGGCGAATCCGTGCATCAGTGAAAACCTCATGACGCTCTTTCTCGCGATGCAAATTGATCACTGGCTGCAGCAAGAGCGGTTGCCGCAAAAAGTTCACATCCAACAGCGCCAAGATGCGCGTTCGCTAGAGTTGATGAGGAGAAACGGCTTTGTGACCAAACACAGCAGGCATGTTCTCGATCAAACCTCTCGGGCGATCGAGCACAGAGACGCTTACTGCGCCGCTCATCCACGCAGCCCGACGGCACGGCGCCGGCCGCGGCTCCTGCTTCGTGGAGAGCTCTGGGTTGCACTGCTCGGACCGAACATCGAAAAGGGAATTGTCGGCATAGGCCCCACCATCGAAGCCGCCCTGCGCGCCTTCGACAGCCAATACCTCGCCGCCATGCCCGTGTCGCGTCACGCGACCACTCACCGCACTTTTGCTCGATCCGCCTCAGTGGATTGACGGCCCGCGAGGAAAACGCCAAAACCCGGGCGAGAAGCTCGCCTTCAGACATTTGCAGTTTGGAGATTCGTGCTGACCGGGTGCTTGAGAAGCGGCGCCGTTACAATTCCTCGATCTCGCGCCGCAAATCTTCCTTCGATTTGCCGAGCTTTTGCTGGAGCCGGCCGATGAATTCATCCGCTTTCCCTTCGCTGAAAGCGAGATCGTCGTCGCTGAGCTGGCCGTATTTCTGTTTTAGTTTTCCCTTCACTTCATTCCAACTGGCTTTGAAACTTAATTTCGTCATAGCAAAAAAGATTTCGCGCCGCGAAGTGTGATCAGTCGCACCTGTAAATCTGAGCGTGCTTCGCTGGCATGCGTGAGCGGGCAACCAGTGGGTTTCCGTAAAGGTGCGGATTTGAATTATGCGTTCGTCAGATTGCCGCCTGATTGTCACCGGTTACCGGGCGCGGCATTATTCCCCTGCATTCGGGGAAAGCGATGAGAGGCCTTGAGCAACAAGCGGTGCGGCAACGGATGGAAATGTATTGCGAAGCGCACCCGCGCAGCCCGTCCGCCGTGCGCCGGCCGCTCGTCATCAAGCGCGGCAAATTGTGGGTCGCGCTTTTGGGCGCAAACGTGCGGCACGGTATCGTGGGTTTGGGGCCGACGGTTGAAGCGGCACTGCGCGCGTTCGATGTCCAATATCTGGCCGAGTTGTGCCCGCCGGCCGCCGCCGCCTGAGTGCCGCGCACAGAGGGCGCGGAACCTGCGATTGATCATTTCTTCGAAATCGGTCGCCGCGCCGCCGCTTGCTCGTGTGGCTCAATTCACCCGGAAGCCGAGACAGACTTGCGCCAGACAATGTCTTCGTTGTTACGACGGTCGATCAGCGCGTCGACTTTGCCCCCGTTGCCGTAGCGAAAAAGGATTCGACCCTCGACGCCTTTGCGGAAAAAAATTTCGGACGTTTCCGGAAACAGCTCCTCCCGTTTGCCCTTGCGCTCGACGAACAACTTGTCGCCTTCGACGAACACCTTGCGCGTTTGGCCGGGGGCAAGTTCGTAGCTGCCGACAAAGTCCGGCAGCTTCTTAATGTCGATCTTGCCCACCGCCGGATCTTCGTAATAACGAAACACCTGGCTCGCCGCGATCTGCCAATTGTTATTTCTACGCAGCCACGTGTCGGTCACGTGATAGCGCGCGGTCAGATTTTGCCCAAAGACTGTTTCCGTTTCGTCGACATCGTAACTGAGCACGGCCGTGTTGCCGTGGATGAGGCTTTTCGGTTTGCCGACTTTGATCGTGCCGGAATAACCCTTCGGTATCGGCTGAATGTCCGCAATCAACTCTGCTTTCGTGAGATTGCGGCCCTTCTCGTCGAAGAACAGGCAATCATCGGCGAAATGCTTTCTCCACGGCTCAGCATTTCCCGGAATGATCGCATCGAACAGTTCCTGCGCGTGCCGCATGAGCTCGTCCGACAAACCATCGGTTTCGGCCGCATCGAGGGATGGCGCGGCGAGGACCGACGCTAGCGTGGTGGTGACAATGAGAACGGATTTGAGCTGCATGCCGCGATCATCGCGACCGGTCGATATCGCCGCGAGTTAAAAGCGGGCTGCCACCGAGACTGCCCGTCGCTCTTAGAAGCTGGGTTCGCTATTTGGTCTAAAGCGTGCCATATTCAGCCTCCTTAACTTCAGCGCTGCAGGATCGGGTTCTCTGGGCTTATCCCTCAACGCCAACAGAAATGGACTCGATGGTCACTCAAGATCTACCGGCCCCTGCGCTTGATCATTTAATCCGCTCACCTGAGATGGCCGACGCAAAATCGGTGGTTAGCGAACCGCCGTCTCGAAGTGCGCGTTCCATCTTTCGCCGTTTCCCGATCGAGCGGATCAATTGGATGACCAGCTCGTTCCTGATGGGAACGCTTGCGCTTACGCTCACGGCGGTGCCGCTTTATCTCTGGCATTTTGGGATCGATTGGTTCCAAGTCGCGCTTTTCCTCGGCTTGATGATTGTAACCGGCCTCAGCATCACCCTCGGATATCACCGGCTTTTTGCGCACATCACTTTTCAGGCCGGCTGGCCGGTGCGGCTATTCACCCTGCTTTTCGGCGCGGGCGCATTTGAAAACTCGGTCATCATGTGGTCGAGCGAACACCGCCGCCATCACAAATACGTCGATCACGATCACGACGATCCTTACAGCATCTCAAAAGGATTTTGGTACGCGCACATTGGCTGGCTCCTGTTCAAACTCAAACCCGATCCGCCGTTCGATAATGTGGCCGATCTGCAAAAGGACCCGCTTATTCGCTGGCAACATCGTCATATTCATCTGCTCGCCGTTCTGATGGGTTTCGTTCTTCCCGCCGTGGCGGGTGGACTATGGGATGGATGGCGCGGCGCGCTTGGCGGATTTTTAATCGGTGGCGTCGCGCGGATCGTTGCCGTGCAACACACCACATTTTTGATCAACAGCGCCTGTCACGTCATGGGCCGGCAGCCCTACTCAACCAAATGCAGCGCGCGCGATTCGTGGTTGCTCGCGATCTTCACCCTCGGCGAAGGCTATCACAATTATCACCACGAATTTCAATACGACTATCGCAACGGCGTCCGCCCCTGGCAGATCGATCCCACCAAATGGATCATCTGGTCGCTCGCAAAACTCGGCCTCGCCCGTAACCTCCGCCGCGCCTCCCCCGAAAAAATCCGCGCCGCCCAGGCCCAAACCTCGCCACCGCGCTGACAGAATTCCGGCAGCGATTGGGTTTGTCGCAAACGAAGTTTTCTGCACTTCTTGATATTAGCCCGGCCAGACTTCGAGCCTTGGGATAGGCGCGGCGCAAATCACACGGTCCGGCCCGGGTTCTTGTTCGTGTGGCCGAAAAGAATCCTCAGAGTGTGCTTGAGGCCGTTCACGGCTGAGACAATTCGGCTGCAGAAAGCAGATGAGTCTTCGCTTTGGCTCGAGTTATTTCATGACAATTGCGGTGTCGAAAGAGAAGTTACTTTCGGAAACGAAGGAACTAATCGCGATCGTCGCGACCATGCTAAATAGGACGAAGCACACCGGTGGATAGCAGCCTCTTGATTTCAGCTTCTCAGGCTTTCAGCATTTCAGCCTTTTGCTCATGTGCGGGATAGCGGCAATTTTTGGTTACGCCGAGACGGCGCCGCCCGTTGATCCGGATGAGCTGTTCGCGATGCGCGAGCAAATGTTCGCGCGCGGGCCCGATGGCGGCGGCCATTGGATTTCCGATGCTGGCCGCGTCGGCCTGGCCAACCGGCGATTGTCGATCATCGATATTTCAGCGGCCGGCGCGCAGCCGATGTTCAACGCCGATCGCTCACTCGCGATCACCTTCAACGGCGAGATTTACAATTACGCGGAGCTGCGCTCCGAGTTATCGGCGAACGGTTATCAGTTCAACTCGACATCAGATACCGAAGTCGTGTTGGCGCTCTACGCCACCCGCGGCGAAGCGATGCTCGATGCATTGCGCGGCATGTACGCGTTCGCCATTTGGGACCGCGACAAACAGGGACTTTTCCTCGCACGTGATCCGTTTGGGATCAAACCGCTTTACTATTCCGATAACGGCCACACCATCCGGCTCGCATCGCAGGTCAAAGCGCTGCGCGCCGGCGGCAAGATCGACAATGCGCCTGATCCCGCCGGTCACGTCGGATTTTTTCTCTGGGGTCATGTGCCCGATCCCTACACATTTTTCAGGAGCGTTCGCAGTCTCCCGGCCGGCTCCAGCATGTGGGTGGATCGCAACGGCGTACGCTCTCCAAAAAAATTCTGCGACGTCACTACGCTGCTTCGCGAAGGCGAAGCAGCGACACCAATAACGGATAACCGAGAGCCGGCGGAGCGCCTGCGCTCCGCCCTGAGCGAGACCGTTCGCTACCATTTGGTCGCTGACGTTCCGGTCGGCGTTTTTCTTTCATCCGGACTCGATTCGACGACGATCGCGGCATTGGCGGCGCAGCAGGGAGGAATTCTGCGCACCGTCACCCTCGGGTTTGACGAATACAAAGGCACCGAAGCGGACGAGACGCCGTTGGCGGAAGAATTCGCCAACCGCTGCGGCGCCACCCATCGCACCATCTGGGTGTCACGCGGCGATTTCGAAGCCGAGCGCGATCATCTCTTCGAAGCGATGGACCGGCCGTCTACCGACGGCGTAAACACATTTTTTGTCAGCCTCGCTGCGAAACGCGCCGGCTTGAAAGTCGCATTGTCCGGCATCGGCGGCGACGAACTCTTCGCCAGTTACCCCGGTTTCAAGGAAATCCCGCGCACCGTCCGATGGTTGAAAGCTTTTCAGCGGTGGCGTGCGCTCGGTAGTGGAATCCGTTTCGTAAGCGCGCCGCTCCTGAAACGTTTTACCTCCCCCAAGTACGCCGGCCTTTTCGAATACGGCGGCACCTATGCCGGAGCGTATTTGCTTCGGCGGGGCCTCTTCATGCCGTGGGAACTTCCTGAGTTACTCGACCCCGAAATGGTCCGCGCCGGCTGGGCCGAATTGCAAACCTTGCTCCGGTTGGAGGAGACTATCGATGGAATCGAGAACTCGCGGCTAAAAGTCTCGGCGCTCGAGATGAACTGGTACATGCGGCACCAATTATTGCGCGATTCCGACTGGGCCGGCATGGGTCATTCGGTCGAAATCCGGGTGCCATTTGTGGATGTTGATCTTGTGCGCGGGCTCGCGCCGCTGCTCGCGTCCCAACATCCGCCCAGCAAGCGCGACATGGCTGCGACCGCCGCGTCCGACCTTGTCACGTCTGAAATGTTGGACCGGCGCAAAACCGGTTTTCAGGTGCCGGTGCGCGACTGGTTACTGACCGACGATCCACGCAATGGCGCGGGATCGCACCAGTGGACCGATCGTGGCCTTCGTGGTTGGGCCAAATATGTTTATCGCCATTTCCCCGGCGCGCAGCTGCGCAATGGGAGCAAGAAGTCACAGGTCGGAAGTCAGAAGTCACAGGTCAGCTTGCCAAGCCGTAGCCTTGGCGAAGGCTGGAAGTCACAGAGCACAGATCACACGTCAGCAGTCAGAGATCACAATCCAGCAGCGATTTCAGATTTTCAGAGTGTCAGCGCTTCAGATTTTGAGCGGGCGAAGCTCGCAAAACGCATTCTCGTCTTTCGCATCGGACAGCTCGGCGACACGATCGTGGCGTTACCAGCGATGTGGCTGGTGCGAAAACATTTTCCCAATGCGCACATCACTTTGCTCTGCGATCGGCACCCTGGGAAAACCCACGTGCTTGCTTCCGATCTGCTCCGCGGCGCGGAGATTTTTGATGATTATCTTTCCTATCCCGTCTCGCAATCGGCGGAGCTGCTGCGGCGCGCGCGCATAAGTGCGCTGCTCGCCGCGATCCGGGGCGGCCGCTTCGACACACTGGCTTATCTCGCGCCGACCAATCGCACAGCCGACCAGATCGAGCGGGATCGTCGCTTCTTTCGTATGGCGGGCATTCGCAATTTCATCGGTATGCGCGGCTTCGAACCGCTTGAGCCGAAGCGAGCCGGTCACCCGATGAAACTGATGCCGCGAGAATCGGAATTGTTACTACGCCGCCTCGCCGCCTCTGGTCTCACGGTCGAGCCGGAAGATAAATCGCAAATGGATCTTGGCCTTCGTCCTGAAGATGATGGGCCGCTCCTAAGTTGGTTGGCCGGGTTGCCTTCCGATCAAGGCCGAATTTGGCTGGCGGTCGGCCCCGGATCGAAAATGCCGGCTAAACGCTGGCCGCTGAAACGTTTTCGAGAAGTTGTCGATCTTTTAATTCAACAGTTCAATGTGTGGCCAGTGGTTTTCGGAGGAAAAGAAGATCGGGTCATTGGTGAGTGGCTCCTCCAGCAATGGGGTCGCGGCTACAACGCGGCCGGCGCGCTCGGTCTGCGTCCTTCCGCCGCCGCGCTGAAACGTTGCGCGCTTTTTCTTGGCAACGATACCGGCACCATGCACATGGCCGCGGCCGTCGGGGTCCCGTGCGTCGCCATTTTTTCCTCGCGCGAGCGCCCCGGCCTCTGGTTCCCCTTCGGCGAAGGGCACCGCGTGTTCCGCTCCGAAATCGAATGCGAAGCGTGCGGCCTGGTCGAGTGCATCGAACGCGGCAACGAATGTCTCAAGCGCGTCAGCATCGAAGAGGTGCTGAATGCCTGCCGCGAAATTCTTGCCGCGGCGCGAAATCAGCCGAGTTTTTCGACAAAGGTGAAAACGAACAATCCCACCTTGCCGGCGGCAGCATACGAGGTCGCGCAACGGCTGCGTCGAGGACGCGCGGCCGAGCGCGTTTACCTGTTCGGTTCGCATGCGCGCGGCGAGGCCACGCCTGACAGCGACCTCGATTTTCTAGTGGTCGTGCCGCACTCAACCGAATCGCGCTACCACCGCGCCGTAGCGGCTCTGCGAGTGGCGGGTGATGTGCGTTTTCCGAAGGACATAATCGTCCTTACGCGCGCAGAGTGGGAGTGGGAGCTAAGAGCGCCGTGTTCTCTTTCGAGCACTGTGTCGCGTGAAGGAATCCTTCTGAATGGCGAGTCCTGAATCGCTGGCCTTGGCGGGCGCGTGGCTGCAGAAAGCGGCACATGATTTGGCGACCGCGCGCCTGCTGGTGCAGGAGGAGAAACGCCTTTTGGACATCGCGGTCTACCATTGCCAGCAAGCAGCGGAGAAGTCACTGAAAGGGTGGCTCACAGCAAAGGAAATCACATTTCCGAAGACGCATTCATTATCAGACGTCCTCGCGCTTTGCATTCCGGTGAACTCGGCCTTTGCCGATTACGAGGAACATTGCCGCCAGCTCTCGCCGCTCGTCCATGAATTCCGTTACCCGGGCAGTGCTGCCGAACCTGATTACGACGGAGCTGCCGAGGCGTTGCGCTTGGCCGAAGAAGTCTACGCTTTTTGCGAGCAGCAGCTGGCGGGATGAGCGGCGAATTCCCGACCGACGCAGCCGAGCCGGAGATTGGGTTCCTCTCGCACTTCCAGGCGTTGGCGCAACTGGCGAGAAAACATTTTCACGCCGGTCGAGGTGGGCGCGCGAAGCTGGCAATCTCGGTCAGCTTGTTGTCACGCGTCGCTACCACCGCGGCGAGCTTTGTCATTCTTCCCATCACCGTTCGTTATTTGGGAAACGAAGGCTACGGCTTGATGATCACCATTAGCGCGGTCGTGGGCTGGCTGCAGTTTGCAAACCTCGGAATTGGGCTCGGTCTGCAAAACGCACTGATTGAAGAAACAGCGAGAGGTAATGCGCGGGCACAGAAAGAACTCGTGAGCACCGCCGTCTTTTCGCTTCTCGGCACCGGGCTGATTCTTCTGCTCATTGGATTGTCGATCTTTCCCCAGATCGCGTGGACGCGGATTTTCCCGCCGACCAGCGCGCGGTTTACGGCCGAGATTCCCTGGACCGTTCTGGTGGTTTTTCTCGGTTTCATCAGCACGATCGTGCTCGGCTTCATAAGCCCGATTTACGCCGCGCGACAGGAACTGCACATCAGCAGTATCCAGGCAATGGTGACCAGCCTGGCCACGCTACTCGGCACCTTCATCGCCGTCCGCCTGCGCTGGGGACTGCTCGGAATCGTTGTCTGCACAATCGGCGTGACCGCAGTCATGCAATGGTTTTACGCGCTCTGGACGCTCTACCTTCGCGCTCTTCCCGACCTGCGCCCCGAATGGTCGAGCATCACCAGATCGGCTGCTGTCCGTATCTACAAGAACGGCCTCAACTTCCTTGTCCTTCAAATTTGCAATATCGCGTTCTTCCAGATCGATGCCTTCCTCATCGCCACGTTTCTTACCATCGACCGAGTCACGCCGTACTCTGTTGCGCAGAAAGTCTTTCTCCAAACTGCGGGATTGTTCGCAATCGTCACTGGGTCATTGTGGGCGGCATATGGGAATGCCAAAGCACAGGGGGATTTCGCCTGGATCAGGCGAACGCACGGAAAAATGATGCGAGCTTTCCTATTGTTCTTCGGCGCGCTGAGCCTCTTTATGGTGCTTGTCGGGCATTGGCTGCTGGCGCTGTGGGTCGGCCCGATGGCTGCCCCGGGAACCTTGCTCATTGCGGGTGTCGCGTTGTATTTCTGCGCGCGAGAATGGACGGCGCTGCATGCGATGTTGCTCAACGGTTTGGACGTTATCCGGCCGCAGGTCTGGAACCTTGCCCTCACTGCGGCACTCACGCTCGGTTTAGATTTGGTTCTGGTAACGCGCCTCGGTCCCCTCGGGTTGGCAGTTGGCGGCTTTCTTGCGTTTGCCATCTCCGGCGCGTGGTACCTGCCTCATCTCGTTAAAACAACGCTGCGTGGTGAATCGGCAAACCGACCACGGGACCTGGAGGCGAGTCATCCTTGAGCACGCGAGCCAGGCAGGTTTGGCTCAAGTTACTGCGCGGCGCCGGAGTGAAACAATTCCGCGCGCAAAGCGGCCTCGGTTTACCGTTCATCTGCCACGTCGGCGATTTCGCCGGGGAAGCGCCTTTTTATCATCGCGCGCACTCGATCAAAGAGATTGTGTTGATGTCGGCGTGGTGCAGCGGGATCCAAAATCCGGTGATTGTCGATGTTGGCGCAAATAATGGCTTCATCGCTACACAGCTTGCCCAGCTTCTGCGTGAGCGCCATCCGCGGATCTATGCGTTTGAGCCGGTCCCCAGCACATTCGCGCAGCTTAAGCTTGCGATCGACCGCCTTGGCCTGAATGAATTTATCGTCCCGATTTGCTGTGCGTTGTCTGACACGAACGATGTCGCGAGAATTTGTTACAACCCGCGCGAATCTTTGTTTGCTCAACTGAGATCCGATAGCACCAATCCGCGCGTCGGCGGTTGTTCAGCGTCCGCAGCTACGCTGACCCTCGATCAAGTGATCAGTTCTCTCAGTTTGAAATTATCGCTGATCAAAATCGACGTTGAAGGCTTTGAAGCGCACGTCCTCCGAGGCGCAGCCAATCTCTTGTCAATGAATGAGCCACCCGCGCTCTGTTTCGAATGGAATCCGCTAACGATGGCGGAAGTGAACAGCCCTCCATCGGACATGGCTGAACTACTCGCCGCCTATCGCTGTTACTACGTCGACGATTTCGAGGGTCAGCGAAAACCTTTCGGCGAAAGAGTCATCAAACTCGATGAACTGAGCTGGGTCGCTAACGTTTTTGCCGTCCCGCAAGGATGGAACAATAAGTGGCAGCGGGCCATTGCAGAAGCAGAGAGTCGGCTGAGCGACACGCGAAAGCGCGGACGATGAGAATCTTTTGTGCAGTTCGCCATTCCCGGGATCAGCGCTTTTATTACGGCGGGTTGTGGAGTGGCAATTTCTATCCGGCGCTGCGACAGCTCGGGCATGAGGTTGTTGAATCAGATGTCGATCTTTTGCCGCTGAGCCGGTTTATGCATGTGCCGGGCGACTTCACGCGCGACGAACTGCAGGCCCGCAGTGAAGTCACACAAAAAATTCTCGACGAAGTGCGCGCAGCCCATCGAAACGGCGGCATCGATCTATTTCTCAGCTATTTCTACAACGCCCATTTTGATCCGACGGGATTCAACGACCTGCGCCAGCTCGGGATTCGATCAGTCAATTTTTATTGCAACAGCGTGTATCAGTTTGAAAACGTGGCTGAGATTGCGAGGCGCGCGGACTTCTCGTGGCATCCGGAAAAGAACGCGCGGGACCTTTATCTTAAGGTTGGTGCGAATCCGGTGTGGGTGCAAATG
>JBHEMD010000198.1:0-5519 GCA_046262735.1 Chthoniobacterales bacterium
CGGTAAACCCGTACGGTGAAGATTTGTCTCGACAGTTCGATTCGAATGTCGCCAGCATTACCGCGTTCTTTTCTTGCGCCGCAAACCAATGCCCGAGAAATGAGACGCAGCCAAGCGAGCCGGTACACAGCGTCGGCGATCATCGCAGGGGTCGCGTTGTTTGCGCTGTGCGGCAGGACATTCGCCGGGAGTCATCCGGCTTCGGATTGGCGCCAGGCGGCGTTCAACGCAGCGCACACGGCTCATAATCGATTCGAACAGATCCTCTCGCCTTTGAACGTAGGACAGCTAACGCAGTTGTGGAAGGTACGCGTTGGCCTCGGCGCCCTCTACAGCTCGCCGATCGTAGCGGCCGGGCGCGTCTTTATCGGCAGCGGAAACGGCCAAATGTACGCCTTCGATGCGGCCACTGGTGAGATGCTTTGGGTTGGGACTCAGCAACCGGATTTTTTCGTCGACTCCGCTGCGGCGGCAGAAAAACTGGTGTTCGCCAGCGCGCTGTATCAACAGTTGGTAGCCTATGATGCGGAAACGGGAGCGGTCGTATGGACGGCGTTATCCGACGTACGCGCTTCGCCCACTTTTGCGAACGGCGTCGTGTATGTCGCGAGTTTCGATGGAACTCTTTCCGCTCTCGATCCGAAGACGGGCGTGCCGATATGGTCGGCCTCGGATGGCTGCTGTGTTTATGATCAGGCGCCGGTGGTTGATAGCGGGAAGGTTTTTCAAATGCGCACTAACAGCACGTTGACCGCGTACGATGCGAATGACGGCACACAGCTCTGGAGCGTACCCGCTTTCGCCGTTGGGACGATGGCTGCCGCGCACGGCATGCTATTCTTCAATCATTACCCCAATGTCATCGCGCTGGATGAGGCGACTGGAGCGCAGGTCTGGGCCGCGCCGGTAGTGACGGCCGCCACGACCGGCGCTCCGGCGGTGGCGAACGGATTGGTCTTCGTGACGCAGTCCAGCCTCATCGCGCTAAATGCTTATACTGGTGAGGTCGTCTGGACTGCGCCGGCCATCAGTGGCTGGGGTCCCATTGTGGCAAACGGCGTAGTCTATGCATCATCACAAAGCGGAGAATGGGACGCGTTCGATGAGCGCGACGGCTCACTTTTGTGGTCGGTGACGGTCGGCAGCGGTTGCGGCGGCAGTTGCGCTAACGGGGTGCCGGTGGTTGCAAACGGCGTGCTATATCTTCCGGGGCCGGATCAGTACTTGCGCGCGTTCTCGATTACTCCGTAACTGCGCTTCTGGTAGTGCGTCTCTCGGCGCCGGCAGATTTCCACGCGGCGCGAAACTGGCGGTCGATTTGATCGGCTTCGTATTGTCGATGTTGCGTTTTCAATGCGTCGCGCAGTCCGGACAGGGCGCGGCCGTCACGCGGGCTGCGATCGAGATCGGCGCGAAAAACGTTCTCGGCATCGGCTGGTTGATTGTTCGCCAGCAACAATCGACCAAGCGTTGATCGAACCGGCGGATACCATGCAGGTGGCTCGCTGTAGTTGAGCACGTCTTCGGCGGCGACGGCTTGTTTCAACTGCTCGATTGCACTTTTCTCCTCGTGGCGGCTGTGAGCGATCGCCGCATTCAGCAAGTGCTCATGAATTTTAAACACGGCTGCTGTTTTGTTGAGCTGATCGTACATCGTGTCCGGCGGAATTTTGGCTGCGATCTCGGCAAATGCCTGTTGCTCTTTTTTTGCTTCAATCGCGCTGCCGGTATTGCCAAAGGCGAGGCCGCGCAGCGAATGCCACACTGCATTCGTGATCAGTAGCGATGGATCGGGTGCGGGTGATTTGAGAATGTCATCCCAGCGCTCAAACGCGAATAGCACGATCAACGGCGTCGGCAGAAAACCTTCCAGCATCGGCATCTGTTTGATCGCGGGGGCAACATTTCCGGTCAGTTTCGCGGCCGCGCTTTTTGCCTGGGCAAAATCGCCCCTCATACACGAAGCGTAGGCGAGAAAGTGGAGGTTATGGCTGTTATACATCAGCGGGTAAACGCCTTGCTCGTGTGTTTGGGCAAAGCACTTTTTGTCCGCGGTCGCCGCGAGCTGATTGCAGTGCGCTGACGCCAAATGATCACCGACTCGCGCGTAAATGTGCGCGGGCATGTGGACGAGATGACCGGCGGCGGGAGCAAGTTTTTCCAGACGTGCCGCGCTCGGCAGCGCGCGCTCCGGATTGGGCGAAGCCTCGACCGCGTGAATGTAGTAATGGTTTGCGCCGAGGTGATTTGGGTCGCGCTTCAGGACCGACTCAAGCGTCGCGACAATTTCCTCTGTTCCTTCCGCGGGTTTTCCATCTGGCGTCCAAAGTTTCCACGGGTTCAGGTTCATCATGCTCTCGGCGTAAAGCGTGACCGCGTCCAGATCATCGGGGTAACGCGCGACAAGCTTTGCCATCGCATCTTTGTAAGCGAGGTCGAGCGCGTGAAGATCGGGATGCGGATTGTTGGAATAGCGGGTAGCCAGCGCATTGATGTAACCGCGCTCCGGCTCGGACGCGCTGTCCTGCAACGCAAGCGCGCGTTGCACCGCGTCGTAGGCGGCCTTCTCCCGCTCGGGATCAACCGGTAAATTGTAATTCGGCCCGAGCGTGAGCGCGACGCCCCACCATGCCATCGCCAGTTTCGGGTCGAGTTCGCCTGCGCGTTGAAAAGCGCGCCGCGCTTCGTCGTGGTTGAACCCATAAACGAGCCTGAGGCCTTGATCGAAAAATTCCTGCGCCTGGCGGTTTGTGGTTGAAACGGGATGATGAACATCGCCCAGACCGTGCATCAGCCGCGGCACGTCGTCCTTCGTGCGCGCGCTGGAAACGACCGGCCCGTAGAGGATGATGCAAATCATCAAGCTGAAAGCTTTGATCGACATTCCTCCCCTCTATTCCTTTTCTTCGTCGAGCTTCGCTTTGACCGCCGTTTCGATTTCCTGGTAAAGTGCCGGATCGTTTTTCAAGACGTCTTTGGCGGCGTCGCGGCCCTGGGCAAGCTGAGTGCCTTTGTAGTTCAACCACGAGCCGCGTTTTTCGATGATTTGTTTTTCAACGGCCAGGTCGAGCAGCGCACCAGTGAGCGAAATCCCCTCGTTGTACATGATGTCGAATTCAGCCTCGGTAAACGGCGGCGCGACTTTGTTTTTGACAACTTTGACCCGCGTGCGGTTGCCGGTGACGACGCCATCGGGCTGTTTGATTGAGCCGATCCGGCGGATATCAATCCGGACGCTGGAGTAAAACTTGAGCGCTTTGCCACCGGGCGTGGTTTCGGGGTTGCCAAACATGATCCCGATCTTTTCGCGGATCTGATTTGTGAAAATGCAACAGGTGCGGGCCTTGGAAATAAGCGCGGTCAATTTGCGCAGCGCGGCGCTCATCAGACGGGCTTGCGCGCCGACGGTGGTATCGCCGATTTCGCCTTCCAACTCAGCCCGAGTGACAAGCGCGGCGACCGAGTCGACCACGATGACGTCGAGCGCATTGGAGCGAATGAGCGTTTCACAAATACGCAGCGCTTCCTCGCCGGAGCTCGGCTGCGAGACGAGCAAATCATCGAGATTAACACCGAGCTTTCTCGTGTACCGCGGGTCGAGCGCGTGCTCAACGTCGATAAAGGCGGCCAGCCCGCCGCGTCTCTGCGCCTGAGCGATCACCGTGAGCGTAAGTGTCGTCTTGCCGGAGGATTCGGGCCCATAAACTTCAACCACTCGGCCGCGGGGGAAACCGCCCACGCCGAGGGCGCGATCGATCAGGATGTTGCCGGTCGGGATGACGTCGATATCGACGATCTTCTCGTCTCCGAGACGCATGATCGCGCCTTCACCATAGTCCTTCGCGATCTGCTGAATCGCAAGGTCGAGGTTTTTGTTGCGCGCGGCGGTTACCTTGTCCTCAGCGGGTTTCTCTGCGGTTTTAGCTGCCATGTTAGATGGCTCTAACTAAAGTCCGGGGCGGTTAGTTCGCCAAGCACAAAAGCGTTTGTCGAGCGCGAAAAGAAAAAGCCGCGGCGTGGGCGTCCGCGGCATTTTTCGGATTGATTGTCGATCTTACGAGACCGTGATCTTGCGCGGCTTAACGTGTTCGGCCTTTGGCAGAGTAAGGGTGAGGATTCCCTGCTCGATCTTGGCGCGGATCTTGTTGCCGTCGATCGAAGGATCGAGCTCGAATGCGCGCCGAAAATTCTCGGGTCGCGATTCGCGATGGATCAAAGTGCCGTCGATGCCGGCCAGGGAGCGACGGCCAATAATGGTCAGCTCGTTGTTCTCGATCGAGAGCTCGAGGCCTTCCTTGTTTACGCCCGGCATTTCCACCCACAGGGTGTAGCCGTCGTTTTCCTCTCTTACGCCCGCCATTGGCGCGACGAACTGCTCGGTCTGTTGCGTCTCGGTTTCGCGATTGTCACGCACAGTTGTGTTCATGATAATTTTCCTTTCGTTAAGGTTTCGAGAATCTGCTTAGTCGGCGCGGATCTGGATTTGCTTCGGCTTTGCCTCCTCAGCCTTGGGCAGGGTCACGGTGAGGATGCCATCGCGGTAGAGGGCGCTGACTTTGTTTGCGTCCACGCGAACCGGTAACGCGATGCTGCGGCGAAACTTTCCGACATAACGTTCCGTGCGTTCGGCTCTCTCGCCGTTGGAAGCTTCACTCTTGCGCTCGCCCGCGACCGTGAGGGTGCCGTCATGCAGGGAGATTTCGATCTCCTCTTTGCGCATACCGGGCAATTCAATCACGGCGATGACGTTATCGTTGTTCTGGTAGAGATCGAGCGCCGGAGACCAACCACTGAAGAGTTGTCCCTGGCGAGTGACCCCGGACCAGAGCGGCAACTCGAACAGCGCGTTGAGATCGTCTCGCAACGTGCTCCAGCGATCAACAGCGGGCCACGCGGCCAAATCAGGGGTTTGATAGCGAATAAGGCTCATGTAAGTAGGTTCCTTTCTAGGTTAAAATTTTACGCCTGGCGAAAAGCTACCGTGATGCCACGGTCAACACTGCTTCGATTCGGCTGCGTTATAGTCGATTGATCAGTGACTTACGTCGGTTGTGTCGCCCGTCGGATTCCGTCGGTGCGGGCCGAGATGTCGCGCGCATCCATGGATAATGAACTGCGCGCCTGGGACACAATTTCTCAACAGGCAGTTTCGCCTTCGGAACGGCACCACGAAAATTGCTCGATGGTTCATCCGACCGATATTGGCTCTCAAATGTCGCTGCAACGAACTGATGAGCACTTCATGCGGCTGGCTTTGCTCGAAGCGAGGAAAGGATTGTGGCACACAAGTCCGAATCCGGCGGTCGGTGCCGTGCTGGTCCATCGCAATCGCATCGTGGCAAAGGCGCATCATCGCCAGGCCGGCGGTCCGCACGCTGAAGTCGCTTGTCTGCAAAATTTCGGGCGAGCGGTTCCACCAGACGCCACGCTTTATGTGACGCTCGAGCCTTGCTCGACGACTGGCCGCACCGGAGCTTGCACAAACACGATCATCGAGGCGGGAGTGCGAAGTGTGGTGA
>JBHEMD010000199.1:0-5731 GCA_046262735.1 Chthoniobacterales bacterium
GCACCGGTGCGCGTGCGCTGCGTTCCATGCTCGAGCGGATCATGCTCGATATCATGTATGACGTGCCGAGCCGTGAAGACATCGCCGAGGTCACGATCAATCGCGCCGTCGTCGAGGGCAAAAAGCTCCCGCTCATTCGCAAGAAGCAGGACAAAGACGCGGCGTAATGTGGCATCGGCATGCTGCCGATGAAATTCATGCGCTGGAAGCGCATGCCACTTGTTCTATTGTCGATCTTGCATGATGCGCACGTTCCTGCTCAGCACCGGCACGGAGCTTTTGGTCGGCGACGTGCGCGAAGCGCACCTCAGTTTCATCGCGCAGGAGATTCTGCCTCTCGGCTTGCGGATTGAGGAACAGCGCGTCGTTCCAGATGGTCCACAAATTCGACAAGCGCTCGAAGAATTATTTCCGCGCGCCGATATTTTGTTTGTGACCGGCGGTCTCGGGCCAACGAGTGACGATCTGACCTGCGAAATCGTTGCCGAGTCGCTTGGTTTGAAACTGGGGCGAAACGCGACATTGCTCGCCAATCTCCAACGGCGATTCAAGGAACGGCACATCAAATGGAGCGAGCGCGTTGCGCGCCAGGCCGACGTGCCGGCAGGCGGACAAATCCTTGCCAATGAAAACGGCAGCGCGCCCGGTTTTTATCTGAAGGCGAACATCAATCCGCAAATCTGTTCGCCACACCTTTTCGTTTTGCCCGGCCCGCCGCGCGAGCTGCAGCCGATGTTCCGCGAATCGGCGATGTCGATCTTGCGCGCGATCGTGCCGCCACCTGGGCTTGAAAGGCGGCTCTACAAAATTGCGTCGATGGGCGAATCAACCGTTGAAGAAGCGATCGGCGACAAAGTGCTGGCGATTCCCGCGGTGGAGCTGGGTTACTGCGCTCGGCCGGGCGAAGTTGACATCCGCATCATTGGTAAACCCGAGGCGGTCGCGCGCGCCGATGAGATCATTCGAACGAAGCTTGGGCCTTCGATCTTTTCCGCTCGCGACGAAACTCTCGAGCAAGTCATCGTGAAATTGCTCGCGCATCGAAAAGAAACGCTCGCCGTCGCTGAATCGTGCACCGGCGGCTTGCTTGCCAACCGGATCACAAATGTGCCCGGCAGCTCGGAGGTTTTCGTCGCCGGCTACGTTTGCTACGCGAACGAGGCGAAGATCGACATCCTCGGCGTCGATCCGAAGTTGATCGAGAACAACGGCGCTGTGAGCGAAGCAGTGGCGCGGGCCATGGCCGAAGGAGCCCGCGCGCGTGGAAGATCGACATACGCGCTCGCCACCACCGGTATTGCCGGGCCGGGCGGCGGTTCCGAAGATAAACCGGCCGGAACTGTTTACATTGCGTTCGCGTCAGGTGAGGGGCCCGCCAGAGTGGAGAAGCGCTTTTACCCGAGTGAACGCGAAACGTTCAAGCAACTAACGGCGCAAGTCGCGTTTGAATTACTGCGGCGGCAATTAATGTAGTGGCGGTCTCCGACCGCCGAATTCGACCGACGACCAGCGATCGCCGCTACAGTTCGTCAATAATCGCCCGCATCGACGGGCGTGCCGACTTTGACATGATCGTAAAACAGCTTGGCCCCTTCGGGTGACTCGCGGATGCAGCCGTGTGACGCGGGATAGCCGGGCAAAATGCCGATGTGCATGCCGACGCCGTCCTCGGTCAGGCGAAGAAACCATTTCATTGCCGCACCGGCGAAATGGGTGCCGCTCGGCGCCGAATCGATTCGCGCGCTGACACCGGCGCGAACCACGCGTCCCGCGCGATCGACAAAATCGCCATAAAGGTTTGAATGATGATTGGGATCTTTTTCAAGAACGCGCAAGTTGCCCCGGGGCGACTCGTGTCCTCGCTTGCCCGATGAAACCGGCGCGTCGGCGACAATTTGCTCGCCGATCATCAGGTAAGCGCGCTGTTTGGGAATCGAGACAACAATGTGCGTGTTATCCGGCGTCGCTTGTTTGAGGAGCGTTTGGTTCACCTTCATCGGCTCTTGCTTGCGAATCAGTTCCGCCGGTTTGCGCATTTTTGGCTGAAACAATTGGGCGTGAGCGAGGCCAACGATGGCGACGCTGACCGCGACGATGCCCAGATTGATTGAGCCAATTCGCCTCATAATTTTTCGATGTAGCTATTGACACGCTTAAGCCAGCCCGGCAGCCAGCGTGATTCTTTCCGCTCGGGCGGCGAATTTTTCACCCGGCGGACCAAAACGGATTTGGCCGCGTGCGCAAAGTCCTGAAAGGCATCTTCACTCTTGCTCGCGCCGCGCATTTCTTCGAGCACCTGGAGCAAACCCCAACCTTGCCCGCGATAACGTTCACTGTGGAGCACGCCTTCGCCCTTAAAGTTGACGTAATCGACGAGCGCGTAGCAGCCTTGGGCCGTGCTCGCCACGCGCTCGAACCGTTGCTGCACGCGCAGGCGATTTTCGGAAGCGGTCTCGTCAAGCATCTTGGGCAGCGCATGCTCGAGTCGATCGACCAGAAATTGCGCCTGAAGATCGACCGTGCGGGCAAGAAAAGTTCGCAGCTCACTCATCTGGGGCGAGCTTCGGGCGCGTTCGAATTCCGAGCGTGAAGACCAGGGGCATGGGCGCGGCGGCTGCAGCCAGATCGCCACCTCGACGTCATGATCGGAAATGAAAGTAATCAGTTTCGGGAAGCTTTCCTCAAACGGCCCGCGTTTGCCTTCCGGATACCAGATGAAATGACCGATGCCGAGCGACGCGAAATCCTCGCCCGCATTCCACGAAGTGAGCCCGGAGATTGTACCGTTGCATTCGTTCTGCCAGACTTTTTTGCCGATCCGCACGGCTTCTGATTTTGAAAGCGTGAGCGCGCACAAGGGCTGCGCAGACATGGTAATGAGCAACGACGCAATCAAAGCCAGGGCCGGCAGAGCCCTCCGGCAAAACACCGGAAGGAGCGAGCAAAATGCCCGCGCTGCCCCGGCGCCGGGTGAAAAAAGGAACCGCGCCTGCTTCCTTGACGCCAGGGCGTTATCCATTAGCGTGCAGCTTTCCGCGCCGAAAAACTCAGGCGCACTCATTCAAATCCACTCTCATGAAAAGTTTCATCATCGCTCTGGCCTCAGTTTTGGCCGTTTCGCCTCTTCCCGGGCAAGAGAAATCGCCCGAATCAAAAACCGCCGAATTAAAAAGCGACATCGACAAGGTAAGTTACAGCATCGGTCTTCAGGTCGGCTTTAATTTTGTCCGGCAAAATGAAGCCTTAAAGAAGCAGAACGTGCAGATCAACATCGATGCCATGATGGCCGGAGTGAAAGATGCCATCGCGGGTAAACCTCAACTCAGCTCCGATCAGGTGCGGCAAGTCCTCGCTTCCTTTGAAAAAGATATGACACAAAAAGTCCAGGCAACGGCGCAGAAGAACAAAACCGACGGCGAGAGGTTTCTCGCCGAGAACAAGAAGAAAGACGGCGTCAAAACGACGGCGAGCGGCCTGCAGTACAAAGTGATCAAGGAAGGCAATGGCCCGCAGCCGAAGGAGACCGACGTCGTGACGGTAAATTATCGCGGCACATTGATCGATGGCACCGAGTTCGACAGCTCCTACAAACGGGGTCAACCGGCGACGTTTCCCCTCAATGGCGTGATCAAAGGCTGGACCGAAGGACTTCAGCTAATGAAAGCCGGCGGCAAATCTCAATTCTTCATCCCAGCGAACCTCGCCTACGGCGAGCGCCAGATGGGCCCGGACATCGGACCCGACGCGACACTGATCTTCGAAGTCGAATTGCTCGACGCAAAAGCGCCGGGTGCCGGAAGCAGCCCGTCGCCCACGCCGACGCCGCGATAAACGCCGTTGCGGAATTTCATCGGCTCGACGCCTCACCAACGCCGCGGCCTGCGGTTGAAGATTGGAGCTTCTTTTGGGTTTGGAGCTTGGGATTTAGATTTTTCAGCGGCTGGAAGCCGCTGTTTCCCATTCCACCCGCGTCGCGTCACCCCACAAGTCTTCCAGACTGTAAAAGGTGCGTTTGTCGCGGTGAAAAATGTGGACCACCACCTGGAGATAATCGAGCACTATCCACTGGCTTGCCGGGAATCCATCGATCGCCACGGGACGCACCGCATGGTCCTCCTTGAGCCGCGTTTCGATTTCGTTTGCGATCGCCTTGAGCTGCGGCTCGGATGTGGCCGAGCAGATCACAAAAAAATCCGTAAAACTCGAGATACCGTGCAGATCGAGCACGACAATGTCTTCGGCCTTCTTGTTTGAGGCGAGTTCGGCGCAGCTCCTTGCTAGATCTTCCGCGGTTATTGCGCTGCCTCCCGGTAAAGATTATTGCGGCGAATGATCTTTTCCACCTCTGCCGGCACGAGATACCGAATGGACCGGCCCGACGCAACTCTCTTTCTAATGCCGGTGGCCGAGATGTCGATCTTGCGCGCGATGATCGGGTAACCGTGCGTCGCCTCGGCGCCGGTGCGATCGAGCACGGCGAAGCGCACCATCTTTTGGAGCCGATCGAAGCGGCGCCAATTGGCTAGGCCGGCAAGGTTATCCTCGCCGATGAGACAGTAAATCTCCGCATCTGGTTCGCGCTGCTGGATGTTCTCGATTGTGTCGATCGTGTACGACGGCGGCGGCCGGCGCAGCTCGCAGTCATCGACTTCCAGCCCGTTCTCGCCTTTCACCGCCGCTTGCAACATCGACAATCGCATCTCCGCACTCGCAAACGCCGCCCGCTTGTGCGGCGCGATCCGCGCCGGGACGAAAATTACCTTCTCCAAGCCAAGGACTTCGCGCGCTTCACGGGCAAGAATCAAATGGCCGTGATGAATCGGATCGAACGTGCCGCCGTAGATGCCAATTTTTTTCAACGATCTGCCTTAATAGATCAGATACGCCGCGCGTTGGCTGCGAAAGCGCGTTACGTCTTCTTTCCACAATCCGACAATGCTGGAGACGGGCACGCCGCGCTGCAATTGCGACCGGATCGATGAGCTGCCGTAAACTTTGAAAAACAGGTCGAGCTGGCTGCGCCTCGATCGTGCAAAGATGGCGCCGCCGGAGCTGCGATTAAGTTGGTCGAGCATGTGAACGCCGAGCGCAGTCGGATCGGCCGGCGCTTTCGGTTCAATGCTCAGGAGCGCGCCCTGAGCGCGGCCGCGTCGGAATGGACGAAAAGAAACGCCCGGCATGTAAAGCGAATCTAAATAGCTGCTAAACCGCTCCGCGTTCAACCATTTTGATGCGATCATCTCGAAGGGCGCCGATCCGCCAACGCCGGTTTTCACGTTTCCCAATTCGCCGACCATTCCAGTCGCGACATAGTAGAGCGGCGAGCGCGCGTACGAAATATTTGGCGAAGGCGGCACCCAGCGCAGGCGGGTCTCGCCCCAAGCCATGTCGCGTGTCCAGTTGCGCATCGGCACGACGGAGAGCTTGCAGCGGGCGCTGATCCACCCGGCGGTATTAATCATTTTCGCGAGCTCACCGACGGTCATCCCGTACACGTAGGGAATAGGGTATTGGCCAAGAAACGAAATCCATCGCGGCTCGACTTTTGGTCCTTCAACGCGCAGGCCGCCGAGCGGGTTGGGACGGTCGAGCACGACAAACTCGATATCGTTTTCGCCGCTGCTTCCATGCACAATCCCATTGTGCTGATGTAAGTGTAAGCTCGACAACCGATGTCCTGAATATCGAACACGAGCACGTCGATGCCGCGCAACATCGTCGGCGTCGGCTT